>JAFKFM010000009.1:363466-726933 GCA_017308135.1 Alphaproteobacteria bacterium | reverse complement strand
CTCGAAGTGGATGGGGGCGCGAGAGTAAAGACCCTCACGCCCCCAAATGCACCGAGCGAAGCCGCTTACTTCTTCTTCTTCGCGGCTTTCTTCTTCGCCTTTTTCTTCGCAGCCATGATTGACTCCTTGTTTCCGATGGTGTCGGTCCGGGAAGAGCACGCTGCCGATCGGGGCGGGGTCACTGCCGAAGCACTGAACCGGTCGATCGATAACGGGTTAACGCCCTCCCTGTATGCGGTCCCAACATCGCTAGAACATCATTAACTGCAAGGACATGTCAAGGAATTTCAATATGAGGGGGGTGGTACTGCGTCCGCCCACCATCGCTAGGGCCTTACGCCGAGTCTAGCGGGTGACTCGAAATACGAGTCTAGCGCTAGCGCCAGACATGCAAGAAACCCGCATGAAATCAGCGTTAAATGCATGTCGCGAGTCGCGCGCCAAACACACGCAAAGGTAGTTCGATCACGCTTCCGGAAGATCGAGAAGACCGCGCGCGAATCCGCGCGCATCGAAGTCGCGAAGGTCGTCGATTCCCTCTCCGACACCGATCAACACCGTCGGAGTCGCGAATCGATTCGCGATCGCGACCAGAACGCCGCCCTTGGCGCTGCCGTCGAGCTTCGTCAGCGCCAACGAATCGACCGCGACGATCGACGTGAAGGTCTCGACTTGCGCGATCGCGTTCTGACCGATCGTCGCGTCGAGTACGAGCAGCACAGTGTGCGGTGCGGTGTCGTCGAGCTTCTTGATGACGCGTACGACCTTCTTCAACTCGTCCATCAGGTCGGCTTTGTTGTGCAAGCGGCCGGCGGTGTCGATCAGCAACACGTCGCTGCCCGCCTCGCGCGCCTTCTCCAGCGCTTCGAACGCCAGCGCGGCGGGGTCGCCGCCTTCTTTCGTCGAGACGAATTGCGCTTTGGACCGTTCGGCCCAGATGCCGAGCTGCGACACGGCCGCCGCGCGGAACGTATCGCCCGCCGCCAGCGTCACGCGCTTGCCGTCCGCGGCCAGCGACGACGCCAACTTGCCGATCGTCGTCGTCTTGCCGCTGCCGTTGACGCCCACGACCAGCACGACATGGGGTTTGAGCGCGGGGTTGGGCGCGAATCTCTGCGCGACGGGCGCCAAAATCGTTTCGATATCCTCGGCGAGCAGCTCCTTGACGCGTTCGATCGACGTTTCGGCCGGAAGTTTTCGCGCGCGCAAGGCGCCGACCAGCTTCGCCGCGACCGACGGGCCCAGATCGGCTTCGATCAGCGCGTCTTCCAGCGCCTGATAGGCCGCTTCGTCGAGCCGGCCGATATTGAGTGCGCGCGAAATGCCTTCCGCGAGCCGCGCCGAAGATTTCTTGAGACCCGTCTTGAGACGCTGAAACCAGCTCATGCCACCGCCCGCAATTGCCGCCCGTCGTGACCCAGGATGCGCGCGGGCACGAGTGTGCCGCGCATCATTTCGCGATCGAGCCGCACGCGTGTGCCCCGCGCGTCCAGCCCGTCGCGGCGCGAGGCTTCGACCAAAACATCGGCCGTTGCGCCAATGCGCCGGTCGAGGTCGCGCCCGCGCGACGCCGCAACCGCATGACGCAACGCCTCGGCACGGCGGCGAATCGTCTCGCCGTCGAGCTGGGGCATGCGCGCGGCGGGCGTGTTGTCGCGCGGGGAATAGGGGAACACATGCGCGTCGGCCAGGCCGATTTCTTCGACCAGCGCCAGCGTATTGGCGAAGGCATCGTCGCTTTCGGTGGGAAAGCCTGCGATCAGATCGGCGGTCAGCGCCACGTCTTCGCGGGCTTTGCGCGCGCGGCTTGCAACGGCGATCACGTCGGCGCGCGAATGGCGGCGCTTCATGCGCTTCAAGATCAGATCGTCGCCCGCCTGGATCGACAGATGCAGTTGCCCCGCGAAGCGCGGCTCGCGCGCCAGCAGATCGAAAATATCGTCGTCGATCTCGGCCGGATCGACCGAGGACAGACGCAAGCGCGCCAGATCGGGGCACGCGGCGAGGATCGCCTTGGCGGCCGCCCCCAGTCGCGGCGCGCCGGGCAGGTCCTGACCCCACGAGGTGAGATCAACGCCCGTCAGCACGATCTCGCGCTTGCCCGCGTTCACGGCCGCTTGGGCGCGCGCGATCACGCGATCCAAGGGCAGGGAGCGCGAATTGCCGCGCCCATACGGGATCACGCAAAAGGTGCAGCGATGGTCGCAGCCTTGCTGGATTTCCAGGAATTCGCGCGTTCGGCCGCTATCGGGCGGCGTATCGGTCTCGACGAATTCGCGCGACGTCATGATGTCGCCGACGGTGGCGTCGGCGCCGGCCCAGGTCGCCTGTTGGAGTTTCTCGCGATTGCCGACCACGGCGGCGACGTTCGGGAGCCCCCGCCAATGATCGGGATCGATCTGGGCGGCGCAGCCGGTCACGACGATGCGCGCTTGCGGGGTTTCGCGCGCGAGCTTGCGGATCGCGGCGGCGGCTTCGCGCGTCGCTTCGGCGGTCACGGCGCAGGTATTGACGACGATCGTGTCGGTATCGCCCGCCCGGGCGAGCAGCGCTTCGATCGCCGCGCTTTCGGCGGCGTTCAGCCGGCAGCCGAAAGTGACGACGCTCATCGCAGCGGCCAGATCCCGCTGAACGACATCGCGGTCGGCCCGGTCATCAGCACATGGCCGTCGCGCAACCATTCGATCTCGATTTCCGATTTCGGATCGTTCGGGACCGAACCGTCGACGACGATGGAAACTTTGCGGCCCGCGACCAATTGGCGGCGGATGGCGGCGACACCGGCCGCACACGCGCCCGAACCGCAGGCGAGCGTGATGCCCGCGCCGCGTTCCCACACGCGCAGGCGCATCCGCTCGGGGCTCAGGATTTGCGCGATACCGATATTGGCGCGCTGCGGGAACATCTTGTGATGCTCGAGTTGCGGCCCGAGCTTGTCGAGTTCGATCGCCTCGGCGTTCGGCACGAAGAACGTCGCGTGCGGATTGCCCATCGACGTCGCGACGGGCTTGGCAAGCGGGCCCAATTCGATCGGCACGGCGTTGGTGTCGCACGCCTCGGCCAGCGGGATCTCGCGCCAATCCAAACGCGCGGGGCCCATATCGACCGTCACGCGGCCATCGGGCTTGCGCGTGGCTTCCAGCGAACCCGCGATGGTTTGAATCGCGAGCTGATCCGCCCCGCGTTCGGCCATCACGCGGTCGGCCACACAGCGCGTGCCATTGCCGCAGGCGCCGGCCTCGGAGCCGTCCGAATTGTAAAAGCGGAAGAACACGTCGGCGTCTTTATCCGCCGGCGTTTCGATCACGATCAATTGATCGAAGCCCACGCCGCGATGCCGGTCGGCGATCGCGCGCGCGAGATCCGGCGTAATCGCGGGCGCGTTTTCACGCGCGTCCACGACGACGAAATCGTTGCCAAGCCCATGCATTTTGACGAAAGGCAGCGTGTCCATGTCCGGGATATAGGGGCCGCCCGCCCCAAAAGTCCACCCGGTTCAGACGGCCAGAACGCGCACCCGTTGGGCGAGATCGGGCTCGGAGGCCGCCGCTTTGCCGAGACGGGTATCGGCGGTCAGGATGGCGCAGTCGAGTTGTGCCGCAAGCGCCAGATAGAGGCAGTCATAAACCGAATGCGGCAGGCGAAGGGCGAGCGCCATCGCCGCGGGTAGAAGCGATGCGTCGGGCGTCAGCGCGATCGGCAATTCGAGGAGGCGAGTTTGTCGTGCGATGGCCTGTGCGGCCGGTTGGCTTTTAAAGCGTGCGATCTTCCAGATCGCGTTGGAAACTTCGACCAGCAATAGGTCGGGCGCATTCATAGCTTTGCCCGAAATCGCTTGGGCGAGCGCTTCCGGCAGGGCGTCGTCTTCGGTCATCGCGCGGACGACCGACGCATCGACGATGACGCGATCCTCGTTCACCGGAGTTTTGCCACCCATTCGTCGTCGCGCGCGTCACGCTCGTCGCGACTCTCTTGGAGCGCTCTCGTCCAATCCTCGGCGGAGACGGGATCGATGGGGGCCGTGACTTTCCACTTCGCCTGCAACTCGCGAAAGCGCTCCAGCGAAAAGGGTTGGGCGGGTTTCGGCGCGTTTGCCCGGATCGTCCTTTTGGCGGCCTCGGAAAGGGTAATTCCTTCCGTTGCCGCCTGAATTCGAAGATTCCGGTGCGTCTCGGGATCGATGTCGCGGATTAGGATGTCGACCATTTGATATCTCCAATATCATTGATATCATTGATATCAAATGCGTGCAAGCCTCACCCTATATAGGGTGGCGCCAGAGTCGAATTGACGGGGGCCGCCCGATCCCCTAAAACCGCCGCCATTCAAGGGCAATACGGAACCCTTGGGCCCCTTCGGGGTCTCCCGCCGTCCGCGAGTTTCGCGCACGGCGGCCGTTTTGTTTTGGCTTCGAGGTTCGTTTCGGCGCGTATGTTCGACCAGCTCGGCACAAAACTCGGCGCGGTATTCGACAAGCTGCGCGGCCGCGGTGTGATCACCGAGGCCGACGTCGATACGGCGTTGCGCGAAGTGCGTCTGGCGCTGCTCGAGGCCGACGTCGCCTTGCAGGTGGTGAAGGACTTCATCGCCGCCGTGCGCTTCGAAGCGATCGGCCAGCAGGTCGTGCGCTCGGTCACGCCGGGCCAGATGGTCGTCAAGATCGTCCACGACAAGCTGATCGAAACGCTCGGCTCGACCGCGACCGACGTCAATCTGCGCGCCGCCGCCCCGATCCCGTTCCTGATGCTGGGCCTGCAAGGCTCCGGCAAAACGACGACGTCCGCGAAGCTTGCCAAGCGTTTGACCGAGAAGGACCGCAAGAAGGTCCTGCTCGCCTCGCTCGATACGCGCCGCCCCGCCGCGCAAGAACAGCTCGCCGTGCTCGGCACGCAGATCGGCGTGACGACGCTGCCGATCGTCGCGGGCCAGGAGCCGGTCGCCATCGCCAAGCGTGCGATGGAAGTGGGCCGCACCGAAGGCTACGACGTCGTCATCCTCGACACCGCCGGTCGTCTGTCGATCGACGAAGAGTTGATGGCCGAAGCGAAGGCCGTGCGCGACACGGTGCAACCGGCCGAATCGCTGCTGGTCGTCGATGCCCTGACGGGCCAGGACGCGCTGACGACCGCGACGCGCTTCAACGAAGGGCTCGGCATCACCGGCGTGGTGATGACGCGCTTGGACGGCGATCAGCGCGGCGGTGCCGCGTTGTCGATGCGCGCCGTCACCGGCAAGCCGATCAAACTGGTCGGTCTCGGCGAAAAGATGGACGCCCTCGAGACGTTCCATCCCGACCGCGTCGCGGGTCGCATCCTGGGCATGGGCGACATCGTCGGCCTGGTCGAGAAGGCGCAGGCGACGGTCGAGGCCGAAACCGCCGAGAAGCTCGCCGCCAAGATCAAGAAGGGCGAGTTCGATTTCAACGACATGCTGTCCCAGCTTCGCCAAGTGAAGAAGATGGGCGGGCTTGGCGGCGTTATGGGCATGCTGCCCGGCGTCGCCAAGATGCAAGCGCAGATGAAGAACGCGAACGTCGACGAAAGCCTGCTGCGCAAGCAGGAGGCGATCATCTGCTCGATGACGAAGCGCGAACGGCGCGACGCCAAAGTTCTCGACGGCAAGCGCAAGCGGCGGATCGCCGCAGGCTCGGGCACGTCGGTCGAGGAGGTCAACCGCCTCGTCAAGCAGTTCATGGAAATGAGCCGCGTGATGAAGCAGATGGGCCGCCTCGGTCAGAAGGGAATCATGCGGACGGGTATCGGAAACCTGTTCCGCCGATAGACAACGACTTATCTCAAGAAAGGACCAACACGAATGGCCGTTAAAATTCGTATGAGCCGCGGCGGTGCGAAGAACCGCCCGCACTACAAGATCGTCGTCGCCGACTCGCGCTACGCGCGCGACGGCCGCTTCATCGAGAAGATCGGTTACTACGATCCGATGCTGCCGAAGGAAAACGACAAGCGCGTCGTGATCGACGTCGAGCGCGCCAAGCATTGGCTGTCGAAGGGCGCGCAGCCTTCCGACCGCGTGACGCTGTTCCTCGCGGCCCTGGGCCTCGCCGAGAAGCCCGCGATCCGCGAAACGCCGAAGAAGTCCGCGCCGAAGAAGAAGGCGCAGGAGCGTGCGAAGGAAGCCGCGGCCAAGGCGGAAGCCGCTCCGGCGGCCTAAGGGGTCGGGGCGTTGTCCGCCACTTCACCGGGGAAGCGGGTTCTGGTCGGGGCCATCGCGTCGGCGCACGGTGTGCGCGGCGAGGTCAAGATCAAGAGCTTCACCGGCAAGCCGGCGGATGTCGCGGGTTACGGCCCCGTCTCGGACGAGAGCGGCAAGCGCCGCTTCGACATCCGGAAGGTCGGCATCGTTCGCGGTCTGGTGATCGCGAAACTGTCGGGGGTCGAGGATCGCGACGCGGCGGAAGCTTTACGCGGCATGCGGCTCTATGTGGACCGCGACGCGCTGGGCACGAAGCCGAAGGGTTCGGGACGATCGAAGGAACTTTGGTTCCATGCCGATCTGATCGGACTCGAAGCGAAGGACACGCAAGGGCGCGTCCTGGGCAAGGTGACCTCGGTGCAGAACTACGGCGCCGGGGACATTCTGGAGGTGGCGGACGAAGCGGGCGAAACCCGGCTTCTGCCCTTCACCAAAAGAGTGGTGACGGAAGTGGACGTCGCGGCGGGCACGATCACGGTCGACCCGCCCCAATGGACCGAAGCGAAGCCTGACGAGGATGATTCCGAGTCTCGGGCGGACGAAGGGAACGAATGAGTACGGCGAACGACATCGGCGGATCGGGCAAGACGGGCGGCACAGCCGCGCCGTGGCGCGCGGTCGTGCTGACGATCTTCCCGGACATGTTCCCGGGCGTGCTGGGCCAGTCGCTGGTCGGCCGCGCCCTCGCCGATGGCGTGTGGACGCTGGACGCGATCGATATCCGCGATTTCGCCTTCGACCGCCACCGCTCGGTGGACGACGTTCCCTTCGGCGGCGGGCCGGGCATGGTTTTGAAGCCCGACGTCGTCGATGCCGCACTCGCGGCCGCCATCGCCAAAGCTCCGGAAAATGCCCCCGTCCTTTACCTAAGCCCGCGCGGCGCGCGTTTCGATCAGGAACGCGCGCGCGCTTTGGCGGCAGCCCCCGGCGTGGTGCTGCTGTGCGGGCGGTTCGAAGGTGTCGATCAGCGCGTGCTCGACAAGCGCCAGGTGGCCGAGCTCTCGCTCGGCGATTTCGTGTTGTCGGGCGGCGAGCCGGCGGCGCATTGCGTCCTCGACGCGTGCGTTCGTTTGCTGCCGGGCGTGCTGGGCGCTTGCGAATCGCTGGGCGAGGAAAGCTTCGAGGACGGTCTGCTCGAATACCCGCAATACACGCGCCCCGCTTCGTGGGACGGCCGCGACGTGCCGTCCGTGCTGACCAGCGGCCACCACGCCAATGTCAAAGCCTGGCGTCGCGCCCAGGCCGAAAAAATCACCGCCGAACGCCGGCCCGATCTGTGGGCCAAGCGTCAGGCGCAAACCCAACACTAGAATCAAGCAGGAGAAAGCACATGTCGTTCATCATCGAGCAGATCGAGAAGGCGGAAATCGCCAAGCTCACGGCGACCGCGAAGAAGGTCCCCGATTTCGGCCCCGGCGATACGCTGCGCGTCGCCGTGAAGGTGCAGGAAGGGACGCGCGAGCGTCTTCAGATTTTCGAAGGCGTGTGCATCGCGCGCAAGAATTCGGGTCTCAACTCCAACTTCACCGTGCGCAAGATCTCGTTCGGCGAAGGCGTGGAGCGCGTGTTCCCGCTCTACTCGCCGCGCCTGGGCGGCATCGAAGTCGTGCGCCGCGGTGCGGTGCGTCGCGCGAAGCTGTACTATCTGCGCGGTCGCACGGGTAAGGCCGCGCGTATCGTCGAGAAGTCGGGCAACAACACCGCCGCGACGGCCGCCGACATGTCGGCCGCCGATCTGGAAGCGGCGGCCGACGCCAAGGCGTAAGCCTTCGCGGGCTCGAGTGGGGGGAGGACCGCGAAAAGGCGGCCTCCCCGGCAGGTATTGGGAGCGAGGAAGGAAACGATGGCTAAGCCGCGCACGCTGTTCGACAAGATCTGGGATGCCCACGTGGTCCACCGTCAAGACGACGGCACCTGCGTGCTTTATATCGATCGCCATCTCGTCCACGAGGTGACGTCGCCCCAGGCCTTCGAAGGTCTGCGCATGACCGGCCGCAAGGTCCGCCGTCCCGACCTCACCGTCGCCGTCGCTGACCACAACGTGCCGACGACCGATCGCTCCAAGGGCATCGAGGATCCGGAAAGCCGGATCCAGGTCGAAACCCTCGCCAAGAACGCGCATGATTTCGGCGTGATGCATTTCGGCATGGACGATATCCGCCAGGGCATCGTCCACATCATCGGGCCCGAACAGGGCCTGACGCAGCCGGGCAACACGATCGTGTGCGGCGACAGCCACACCGCGACGCATGGCGCGTTCGGCGCTTTGGCCTTCGGCATCGGCACGTCGGAGGTCGAGCACGTTCTGGCGACGCAGACGCTGATCCAGAAGCCGGCCAAGAACATGCGCATCTCGGTCGACGGGCAATTGCCGGTCGGCGTGACCGCGAAGGACGTGATCCTCGCGATCATCGGCAAGATCGGCACGGCCGGCGGTACCGGCTACGTCGTCGAATTCGCGGGCAACGTGATCCGCGAATTGTCGATGGAAGGCCGCATGACCGTCTGCAACATGACGATCGAAGGCGGCGCGCGTGCGGGCCTGGTGGCGCCGGACGAAAAGACGTTCGAATACGTCAAAGGCCGCCCCTACGCGCCCAAGGGCGCGCAGTGGGACATGGCCGTCAATTACTGGCGCACGCTGCCGTCGGACGAAGGGGCGAAATACGATCGCGAGGTTTCGCTCGCCGCCGCCGACATCCCGCCGATGGTCACCTGGGGCACCTCGCCCGAAGACGTGCTGCCGATCACCGGCGCCGTGCCCGATCCGTCGTCCTTCGCCGATGCGGCGAAGAAGACGGCGGTCGAGCGCGCCATCGCCTATATGGGCCTGAAGCCCGGCCAGAAATTCCTCGACGTTGCGATCGACAAGGTCTTCATCGGCTCGTGCACCAACGGCCGCATCGAAGATCTTCGCGCCGCCGCCGCCTTGGCCGAGAAAGCGCTCGCCAAGGGCAAGAAGGTCGCTGCGAACGTCCACGCGATGGTCGTGCCCGGTTCCGGCCTCGTCAAGGAACAGGCCGAACGCGAAGGCCTCGACAAGGTGTTCAAGCAAGCGGGCTTCGACTGGCGCGAGCCGGGCTGCTCGATGTGCCTCGCGATGAACGCTGACAAGCTCGAACCCGGCCAGCGTTGCGCGTCGACCTCGAACCGCAATTTCGAAGGCCGTCAGGGTCGCGGCGGGCGCACGCATCTGGTCAGCCCCGGCATGGCCGCTGCGGCGGCGTTCGCCGGCCGCTTGGCCGACGTGCGCGACTGGCAGTGAGCTTCATGGCGCTGCCGCTGCCCGTTGGCGGCGCCACCTTCGCGGTGGCGCCGTTCGGGCGGCGTGTGGCGGCTTTGTGCGTTGATGCGGCGATTTTGACCGTCGTGCTGTGGGCTTTGGCGATCGCCGTGCGCGGCGTGCTGGGGTTGCCGGCCTTCACCGTGGCGCCGTGGATCGATCCGGCGGTCGTCGAAATCGACCGCCAGCAAGTGACGGTCGAAGATCAGCGCATGTTCGACAATAGCGGCCATCGCCGCGTCGAATTCCATGTCGAAACGCGCCGCTACGAAGACGGCACGGTGCGCGTCTATTCGGTGGGCGAGGGCGTCAATACGTATGACGACGGGCGCGTCGAACCCGTGCGCAGCGAGCTTTTGATCGCGCGCAATTTCCGCGGCCTCGTCCAGTTGATCGCCGCGCAATTCGTCTTGTTCGCGCTGCCCTTCGCCTATTACGCGGCGTTCGAAGCTTCGCGCCGTCAAGCCACACCGGGCAAGATTCTGCTGGGCCTGAAGGTCGTCGATCTCGCCGGCAACCGCTTGAGCGCGGTACGCGCGCTCGGCCGCCAGTTTCTGAAAATCTGCGAAATCGTCTCGACCGGGTTCGGTTATGTGCTGGGCTGCCTCAACGGTTCGGGACAAGCGTTCCACGATATTCTGGCGGGCACGCGCGTCGTGCCGGCCCAGACGAAATAGGAAGAAGGGGAGATCGAGATGGATAAATTCACCGTTCTGACCGGCGTTGCCGCACCGCTGCCGATCGTCAATGTCGACACCGACATGATCATCCCCAAGCAGCATCTCAAGACGATCAAGCGCACGGGGCTTGGCGTCGCGCTGTTCGAGGAGATGCGCTACGACATGAACGGCAAGGAAAACCCGGATTTCGTGCTGAACAAGCCGGCCTATCGCAAGGCGCAGATCATTGTCGCCGGCGACAATTTCGGCTGCGGCTCGTCGCGCGAACACGCGCCCTGGGCGCTGCTCGATTTCGGCATTCGCTGCGTGATCAGCACGTCCTTCGCCGATATTTTCTACAACAACTGCTTCAAGAACGGGATCCTGCCGGTCAAGGTCTCGAAGGAAGATCTCGACAAGCTGATGGACGACGCCAGCCGCGGCTCGAACTCCACGCTGACGGTCGATCTGGAAAAGCAGGAGATCAAGGGCCCGGACGGCGGCACGGTGAAGTTCGAAATCGACCCCTTCCGCCGCAAATGCCTGCTCGAAGGCCTCGACGATATCGGCCTGACGCTGCAGCACGCGGCCGATATCGACGCCTACGAGGCGAAGGGCAAGACGACGCAGCCCTGGCTGCACGCGGCCAAGGCTTGAAGCAAGAAGGACGAACGCGAAATGGCATCCAACCGTAAACTTCTGGTTCTTCCCGGCGACGGCATCGGCCCCGAGGCGATGCGCCAAGTGCTGCGTGTCGTCGACTGGTTCGACAAACGCCGCACCGTTTCCTTCGACGTGAAGTCGGGCCTCGTCGGCGGCGCTTCCTACGAGAAGCACGGCACGCCGCTGACCGACGATACGATGGCGCTGGCCCAGGAATGCGGCGCCACGCTGTTCGGCGCCGTCGGCGGCCCGCAATGGGACAATCTGCCGTTCGAGAAGAAGCCCGAGCGCGGCTTGCTGCGCTTGCGCAAGGATATGGACCTGTTCGCCAATCTGCGTCCGGCGCTGGTGTTCGACGCGCTGGCCGATGCGTCGTCGCTGAAGCGCGATCTGGTCGCGGGTCTCGATATCCTCATCCTGCGCGAGCTGACCGGCGGCGTCTATTTCGGCGAACCGCGCGGCGTGTCCACGCTGCCCGACGGCCAGAAGAAGGCGGTCGATACGCAGGTCTACACGACGAGCGAAATCGAGCGCATCGCGCGTGTGGCTTTCGAGCTTGCGCGCAAGCGGTCGAACAAGGTGCATTCGGTCGAAAAGGCCAATGTGATGCACACGGGCGTGTTGTGGCGCGAGACGGTGACCAAGCTGCACGCCGCCGAATACAAGGACGTGACGCTCGAGCATATGTACGCCGACAATTGCGCCATGCAGCTGGTGCGCAAGCCCAAGCAGTTCGACGTGATCGTCACCGACAATCTGTTCGGCGACATCCTGTCGGATTGCGCGGCGATGCTGACCGGGTCGCTGGGCATGCTTCCCTCGGCCTCGTTGGGCGCGCCCGACGCCACCGGCCGGCGCAAAGCGCTGTACGAGCCCGTGCATGGTTCGGCCCCCGATATCGCGGGCCAGGACAAGTGCAACCCGCTCGCCACGCTGCTCAGTTTCGCGATGATGCTGCGTTATTCGTTCGAGCTGGGCGACGACGCCGATCTGGTCGAACAGGCGGCGAAGAACGTGCTCGCCACCGGCATCCGCACGCCGGATATCGCCGGCCCCGGCGACAAGCTCGTGTCGACCACGCAAATGGGCGACGCGCTGCTCAAGGAACTCGACAAGCTCGCGGCTTAAGCGGCTTCGTCGCGCTCAAGTAAGATTGGGCAAAGAAAAAGGCGGGGCCTTGCGGTCCCGCCTTTTTAATTGCTGCGACGCGCGCGATTACGCGTGCGTCGGCTCCGCGTCGTCTTCGGCATCGCGCCCGAATGTCGGCACGTAGCTCCACACCCAAGCGGGCGGAAAATTCATCATCGCGATGCCCTTGCGCTTGCCGGTGAGGCCGAGCGGCTTTTCCTTGATCGGCGAGGCGAGCGAGTAGGTGTATTGCAAAATCTCGCCCCCCGGCACCATCACGTCGATCGCGGCTTGGGTCAGCGCCTTCTGCACATCGAGGGGCAGGGGCACCATCGGAATGCCGGAGATGACCGTGCCGACCTTGCCCACCCATTGCGGGGGCAGAAGCTGGGTCAGCTTCGTCGCATCACCATGGATGACGTTCACGTTGGGGAATTCGCGGCGCAGATAGGCGCACATATCGGCGTCGATCTCGACCACGAACAAGCGGTCGGTCGGAATGCCGGCGGCGAGCAAAGCCTTGGTGACGGGGCCGGTACCCGGTCCCAGTTCGACGACGCATTCGTCGGCGGCGCGGCGCACCTGCTTGACGACGAGGCGCGCCAGCGCGGGCGAGGAGGGGATGACGGAGCCGACCTTCATCGGGTTGGCGAGCCAGCGGCGGAAGAAAAACAGATCCTCGGGTTGATCTTTCGCTTCCTTCGCCATCGCGTCGTCTCCGGTGTTGATGTTGCGGATCGATGAACGCCGAACCCGCGAGACCTATATAAGGCTGTAATGACGTGCTTTGTAAGGGGTTTTGGCGCGTTAAATTTTTATGACGCCCATTCCGAATTTGCGGTATCGAACTCGCGAAACTTTCCGCCGGGCGCGACGGCGCCCCCGGCATCGTGTATCCACAGTTCTCCGTTATCGAAAACGCCGTATGTTTTTGCGGCGCTGTGAAGGAATAAAGTCGATGGGTAAAGCGTTTGCGGTCGTCGGTGCCTCGGGCACGCTGGGTCGCGAGGTTCTTCAAGCGCTCGCCGAGGCGGGCGTGAAGGCGGAGGATGTCGCGGCGCTGGCCTCCGACCGGTCGGCGGGTACGGGCCTCACCTATGGCGAGGACGACGAAATCGTCACCCAGGAACTGGGGACGCATGATTTCTCGACGACCAAAGTCACCGTGTTCTGCACCGCCCCGGCGGTCGTTGCCGCGCATCTCCCGCGCGCGGCGAAGGGCGGCGGCTGGGTGCTCGACGCGACGGCGCATAGCCGCCTCGACGCGCAGGTGCCGTTGGTCATCCCGGGCCTCAACGACACCGATGCGGTATTGGGCAAGGCGGCCAAGCGCGTCGTCGCCTTCCCCAGCGCTTGCGTGTCGATGATCGCGCGCGCGCTGAAGCCATTGCACGACGCGGCGACGTGCAAGCGCGCGGTCGTGTCGACCTATCAATGCGTGTCGGAAGCGGGCAAGGACGCGATGGACGAATTGTTCGGCCAGACGCGCAACGTCTACGTCAACATGCCGTTGGAGCGCGAACACTTCGTCAAGCAGATCGCGTTCAACACGATCCCACATTGCGGCAATTTCCAGGACGACGGATCGACGTCGGACGAAGCCGCCCTCGCCAAGGAAACGCCGCGTCTGCTGCCGGGCGTGAAGGTCGCGGCGACTTGCGTGCGCGTCCCCACCTTCGTCGGTCACGGCATTTCGGTCGTCGCCGAATTCGCCGAGCCGATGGGCACGGCCCAGGCGCGCGCGATGATGAAGCGCATGAACGGTGTGGCGGTCGTCGATCTGCGCCACGAACAGGGCATCGTCACGCCGCTGGAAACCCAAGGCGAAGGCTCGATCTTCGTCAGCCGCATTCGCGACGACGCCTCGGCGCCGAACTCGATCGCCTTCTGGCTGGCGGCGGACAATCTGCGCGCGGCGTTGGCAACACCCATTGCGCGCCTGGCGCTGGAGCTCGCGGCGCGCGGATGATCAAGCGCTTCGTCCTTCTTTTCGCGCTGCTTGCGGCCCCCGCCGCCGCGCAAGGGACGGCGGATCTCGACCGGCTTTACGGCTCGCGCGATTGGCGCGGCGTTTCCGAACGCCTGCGTCTGGCGAATAGCGAGGCCGACGCGCATGCCGCTCTGCAATGGGCGGCGGCCAAGGTGCTCGATGGCGCGCCGCATGTCGTCGCACTGGCTTACGGCGATCTGCTATGGCGGATCGGCCAAGGGCGTAACGACGATTCGCTGCGGCACGAAGCGGCGATCGTGACGCTCTATTCGGTGGCGCTGGCGGCGGTGGACGGGGCCGCGTGTCTCGACCGCACGGCGATCGAAGCGCGCGTCAACCAAATCCTGTCGGCGACGGGCCCGCGCATCACGCTGCTGCGCAATCTGCCCGCCGAACAGCGCCAGGACGCGCGCGCGCGCGTGACGTCGCTGGAGCAGACGACCTTCCTGCGCCGGCCGGAGGATCAGGATATCTGCCGGGCGGGCCAAGGCGAGATCACGCGCCAATTGCGCGCACCCGGTACGGAAGTGATCGAACAGCCGCTGCGTCCGGGGCAGGCGTCGCGCACGGTCGATATCCGGCCGGGTCCGACCTATCGGCCGCAGATGTACACGTTGCAGGAAGCGCGCGTGCGCCGCGAAGTGCAGCGCCAGCAACGCCTGCCGGCCTTGCTGCGCGATCTGGTGCCGAATTAGATCAGCCCCAGCCGGCGAAGTGCGAGTTCGCCCAGCACGCCGATCGCGAAGGCCAGGATGATCCACGCCGCGATGCGGTTGGCCCAGGTCAGGCCCGTGGTCGTGAAGCGGTCGCGGAAATAATGGACCAGTTCCACGACCAGCACCCACCACGCCGCCGCCCCGGTGAACACGCCCGCGATCAACAGCCAATCCTCGAATGCGGCGCGCCCCTCGGTGCGCACGCCGAACGCCGCGAACACCGCCATGAAGGACAGGATGGTGATCGGATTGGTGAGGGTCAGCACCAGCGTCGAGGTGAAATCGGCGATCAGGCCGCTCGGGTCCTTGCCTTCCGCCATTTTGGGGGTGGGCCGGCGCATCAAACGCACGGCCATCACGATCAGGATGATTCCGCCGCCCAGCGCCAGATAATCGCGCTGTTCCTCCATGAAGCTTTTCAGGATGACGATGCCGAATGCGGCGATCGCGCCGAACATCGTATCGGCGACCGCCGAGCCGGCCCCCGAAAACAGCCCGGCCAGCCGCCCATGCACCAGCGTGCGGCGAATGACCAGGATGTTGATCGGTCCGACCGGGGCTGTAATCAGGAACCCGACCACGACGCCTTTGAGGAACAGCCACTCGAACATGTCCTTCGCCGTATAGCCGCCAAATCCGAATGCCGCCAGTGCGTTGTGCGGGTGCGAGAGGATTTGATTACCCCGCGAAACGCTTGGCAGGGGGCGGGCGGGCTGACAGGATAGGCGCCCGACAACGCCGACAACGCTTGGATTCCCATGGCTGAATTCCGCCCCGTCCCGCGCCGCTCCGCCCTTTACGTGCCGGGGTCCAACGCCCGCGCTTTGGACAAGGCACGCGGGGTCGACGCCGATGTGCTGATCTTCGATCTGGAGGATGCGGTCCACGCCAACGCGAAGGATTCGGCGCGCGACGCGGTGATGGCGGCGTTGAAGCAGGGCGGCTATCGCGCCGAACGCATCGTGCGCGTCAATCCGCTGTCGGGCAAAGTCGGCCAAGCCGACATCAAGGCCGCCGCGCGCTCGGGCTGCCAAGCGGTGCTGCTGCCCAAGGTCGAAAGCGCCAAGGATGTGCGCGACGCCGCCTTGCGCCTTGCCGCCGCCGGGGCGCCCGAGAACGTCCAGCTTTGGGCGATGATCGAAACGCCGCTGGGCGTGTTGCGCGCCCAGGAAATCGCGCTGTCGAGCCCGCATCTGGGCGCGCTCGTCATGGGCACCTCCGATCTCGTCAAGGATCTGCGCGCCCGCCATTCGGAAGATCGCTTGGCGATTATGCCGTCGCTGGGCCTGTGCCTGCTGGCCGCGCGCGCGGCGGGTTTGCCGATCCTCGACGGCGTGCATCTCGATCTGAACGACGATTCCGGTTTCGCCGCGACCTGCCGCCAGGGTGCGGAAATGGGCTTCGACGGCCGCACGCTGATCCATCCGAAGACCATCGCGGTGTGCAACGCCGCCTATGGCCCGTCGGCGGCGGACGTCGAATGGTCGCGCAAGGTCATCGCGGCCTACGACGCCGCGTCGGCGAAGAACGAAGGCGTGGTCGTGGTCGACGGCAAGCTGGTCGAACAGCTGCACGTCGAATCGGCGCGCAACACCGTGGCGCTGGCCGACGCGATCGCCGCGCGCGCGGCCAAAGCGGCGTGAGTGCGGGCAACCGCCGCCTCGCCACGCTTGGCAGCGGCACCAATCACGATTTCGTCGCCCGGCAATACGCGCAATTGCGCGGCCTCGCGCCCGAGCCGCTGGCGTGCGACACGCTGAAAGCGTGCGCCGAAGCCGTGCTGGCGGGCGATGCGGATTATGCGGTGATTTGTTCGGTCCATCCCGATACGCCGCATCTGCTGACCGCCTATCACAAGCGCTTGTTCCTCGCCGATACTTTCATTTCGCCGAGCAAGCCCTTGGCGATCGTCACGCGCGAGCAGATCCATCGCCCGCATAGTATCGGCGTGTTCACCGCGACTTTGGGGCTTGGCGATCTGTCGGCATGGCGCGAGATCGTGGTCGAAAAATCGGGCACGATTTTCGACGTCGAAACGCAATTGCGCCGGGGCGCTTACGATTCGGCGCTGGTCTATCGCGATTTTCTCGATCGCGTGCCCGGCTATCGGCTGGAAATGGAAATCGAGTCGCCCGACGATGCGTGGCTCGTCCTCGGCACGACGCGCGCTTATAAGGGCGCGATCGTCGCGGCGCAGCCCAAACTTCCCTAAATCCGGCTCGACAGCCAGATGGCGAGGCGCGAGCCCGCTTTGATCGCGGCAGCCAGCGGTTCGTAGCCCGGCGCGAGTTCGGCGCCGCGATCGAGCGCTTCGTTCTTGTGCTCGACCTCTTCCTGACGGAATTTCTCGAGCGTCTCTTTGAGCGCGCTTTCGTCGTCGGGCAACGCGGCGATCTGCTCGCGATAATGCGCGTCGATCACTTCCTCGACCGCGACGGTGCAGGCCATCGCGGCCTTCTCGCCCAGCATGGCCGTCGCGGCTCCCAGCGCGAAGCCCGCGACATGCCAGAACGGCTGCAACACGGTCGGCCGCGCGCGGCGCTCGGGCAGCAGCTTTTCGAACGCGGCCAGATGCGCGCGTTCCTGTTCGGCCATATGCGCCACGGCCTTCGCGGCGTCGCTGTTCTTGCCCAACACGGCGAGCTGGCCTTCGTAGATGCGCACGGCGCCGTATTCGCCGGCATGGTCGACGCGCAGGACGCGGTCGATCAGCGCTTCGCCGGCGGGTTCGCCGGGCAGGCCCATACGATGCGATGCGGTCATTTCGAATCTCCGCGAAGGGCAAACCAAGCGCTCGCGCCCGCAAAAGCGGCGAGAGCCCCTGACAGGAGAAAATTGTACCCGGCCATCGTCACGCCGAACAACGACCATTGCGGCTCGTCGCAGCGCACGACGGGTGCGGCCATAAGCCGCGCGCGCAATTCCTCCAGCGAATTCGACAGCCCGCGCGGCGAACTGCACGAGGCGAGGCCTTCCCACCAGCCTTGTTCGACGCCGGTATGAAACGCGGCCACACCCGCGCCATAGGTCAATGCGGCGGCGGCGATCGCCAGCAGGGCCGCGCGCGGCTTGCCGGCCGGCGCATAGGCGGCGGCGAGGCCGGCGGGGATCGCGATCCAGAAGGGATAGCGCTGCATGTAGCAAAGATCGCACGGGACCAGCCCGCCGACATGCTGGAAGGCGAGGGCGGTGCCGAGAATGGCGACCCCCGCGATGGCGATGGCGGTGCCCGCAAGGCGGGAACGGAGAAGAGCGTCGATCACGGCGCGCAGTATACAGCGTCAGCCGACGCGCGGCAGCACCAGTGTCGCGCGCAAACCCCGTGTCGCGCGGTTTTCCAGTCGCACCTCGCCGCCATGGGCGACCGCGATATCGCGCGCCACGGCCAGGCCCAGCCCCGAGCCGCCGGTCTCACGCGAACGCGAGATTTCGAGCCTGTAGAACGGCCGGAACACATGTTCGAGTTCGTCGGGCGGAATACCCGGCCCTTCGTCGACGATCGCCGCTTCGATCCGGTCGGGATATTCGGCGAGCGTGACTTCGGCGCGCTCGCCATAGATCAGCGCGTTGTCGATCAGATTGGCGAGCGCGCGTTTGAGGGCACCCGCGCGGCCCTCGACGATCAGGCTTTGCGGGCCCTTATAGGAAATCTCGCGGCCCAAATCCTCGCGCTCGTCGACCAAAGTTTGCAGCAACGCGGCGAAGTCGAAACGCTCGGGCGAGGATTCCATCGCGTCGGCGCGCGCGAAGGCGAGCGTTTCGGCGATCATCTTCTCCATCTCGACGATGTCGTTCTGCGCCTTCGCGCGTTCCTCGGGATCGTCGATCGATTCCGCGCGCAGGCGCAGGCGCGTCAACGGCGTGCGCAGATCGTGGCTGACGGCGGCCAGCATGCGCGTGCGATCTTCGACATGGCGCACGAGCTGGGCGCGCATGCGCGCGAGCGATTCGCCGATGCGGCGCACTTCGCGCGGCGCCCCCGACAGACGCGGCAACTCGGCGGCGAGGCCTGCCCCCGCGCGCTGTGCGGCGATCGAGACGGAGACGAGCGGCCCCGCGACGCGGCGCGCGGCCCACAACGCGGCCGCCCCGGCGGCGACGGCGATGCCCGCGAGCCACGCACCCAGAACGATCCAGCCCCAATTGAGGCCGGGTGCGATCGGGTGCAGCGTCAGGAACGTGCCGTCGGGCCCCCGAATGACGATGCGGAAAATGCCGGGAATGGTCTGCGCTTCGCTCCAGGCGGATTCGTCGGCGGGCACGCGCAATACCTGCGTGTGGCGTTCGAAACGTCCCGGCGGGCGGGGCAGGCCGAAACCGCCGATCGCGAGCTCGCTGGAAACGCCGAAGCCCGGCCCCAGCGCCTCGGCGATGATGCGTTCCAGGCGCGCGGCGCGCCCGCGCGCGGGCCGCGGATCGGGCGGCACTTCCAGCGTTTGCGACCATTCGAGGTCGAGATGCTCGGTTTCCGCGCGTTTTTCGAGATAGGCGGCGCGCGCGCCCGGCGCGCGCGCGAAGGTGTCGCGCGCGATACCGACGGCGGCCTCGGCCAGCCAAGGTGCCGCGTAAAGCCGGAACTCGGTCGGGCGCAGCAGCAGCGCCAGACCGACGGAAACGAGCTGTGCCGCGACGAGACCGACGATCGCGACCAGCGCGATGCGCCCCGCGATCCCGTCGAACAGGCCCTTCACGCCCGTGTCTCGACGTCGGCGGCGAACAAGTAGCCACCGTTGCGCACGGTGCGGATGATCTCGGGCTTCGCGGGATCGGGTTCGATCTTGCGGCGCAGGCGCATCACCGCCACGTCGATCGAACGGTCGAACAATTGCGCCTGACGGCCGCGCGCGAGATCGAGCAATTGTTCGCGCGACAGCGTGCGTTGCGGACGTTCTACGAAAGCGATCAGCAGATCGATCTCGGCGTCGGTCGTGGGCACCAGCGCGCTGTCGGGCCGGCGAAGTTCGCGCCGCGCGGCGTCGAGCGTCCAGCCCGCGAATTGGAAGATGCGCGCTTTGACGTCCGGCTCCTGGCGTTCGCCCGCGCGGCGCAAGACCGCGCGCACGCGCGCCAGCAGCTCGCGCGGATTGAAGGGCTTGGGCAGATAATCGTCGGCGCCGATCTCCAGGCCCACGATGCGGTCGGTTTCCTCGCCGCGCGCGGTCAGCATCACGATCGGGATACGGTCTTGCGCGCGCAAGCGCCGCGCGAAGGACAAGCCGTCTTCGCCCGGCATCATCAAGTCGAGAACGACGAGTTCGAATTTTCCGGCACCCAACGCGGTCTCGGCCTCGCGCACGTCCTTCGCTTCGGTCGTGCGGAAGCCGTTCTCGGTGAGGAAGCGCGAGACGAGTCGGCGGATTTCGCGATCGTCGTCGACGACGAGGATATGCGGCGTGCGTTGCGTCATGTGACGATCATATCGCCGCGCCGCAGCTTCGCCGACGGGTCGTAACCCGGCGTTACAAACACGGATACATGGTTATGCGACGTTACATATACGGGGGCTGCGGTCATGCGAAGAAATCCGCCGGTCATCGCGGGGCCTCAATCCAAGCCGATAACGGCGTCGTTCGCAATCCACAACGGAGACGCACGATGAAGAAGCCCATCCTCCTCGCTCTCGCCGGCCTCGCCTTGGCGCTGCCGGCTTTCGCCCAGCAACCGCCGGCACCGCCCGCCGGCGGTCCGCCGCCCGACCGCGCGCAGCGCGGGTTCGAACGTATGTGCGCCGATGCCGACGCGCGCATCGCCTCGCGCCTTGCCTATGTCGAAGCGAAAGTGAAGCCGACCACCGCACAACGTTCGGCGTGGGAAAGTTTCGCGCGCGACAGCCGTGCCGCGAGCGAGCCGATGAAGCGCTTGTGCGACAATCCGCCCGCACAGGCCGCGCGCAACGATGCGGCGGCGCAACTGGCGCGGCGCGAAACGTTCGCGCAAGCTATGGCATCGTCGCTCGCCGTGCTGCGCCCGGCGGTCGAACGCTTCCAGGCCGTGCTCGACGACGCGCAGAAATCGGCGCTGGCCGAAGCGCTGTCGCCGCGCCGGATGATGCGCCGTCACCACTAAAGCCGATCGATCGGGAGGACGGGCGGGATCTTCCGGGGTCCCGCCCGAATTTTTACCGCGCTCGCAACGGGGGAATTATCCGGCGTATACTTTTCGCGTCCGCGAACGAATCGAAGCGTATGCCGAAGCAAGATTCCAAATCCGAACAATATCTGGCCAAAGCCAAGCGCTTTCGCGACCGCGCGGCGGGATTTCGCCACACGCTGGCGCGCAAGGATCTGACCAAGCACCACCGCGAGGAATTGTCGACCATGGTCGCCAATCTCGAAGGGGCGGCGCGTCAGCTCGAAGCCATGGCCGGTGGTGCCCCCGTGGAACCCGCGTTGAGCGCGGCCGAGGAAATCCGCCGCCTGCGCGCCACGGGTAAAATGGACCCCGCGCGCGCGGCCTTGATCCGCGACGCCCGCAATGTGCGCAACGCCCGCGTGGCGATGCAGGTGCTGAACGCGGCCGCCGGCGTGCCCCCCGTCAAACCCGCCGGAAAGCCCGCCATAATCGGAATTCCGCCGCGCAAGCGGGGGGCTTGATACCCCCCGCCGGGACCGCCATATTTTCCGAAGGATGGGTCGCCTTTCGGGGGATCCGTCGCCCCGCAACGGGCCGCGAATGCGGCCGTATAGGGGGTGCCGCCCAGTTTCGGGGGCGCTCCGGAAAGTGCCTGCGTTATGTCGCGCCTGTCGATGTTCAATAATCCGCTGCTGCTCGGCTTCGACGAGTTCGAGCGCACGCTCGACCGCATCGCCAAGCATGGCGGCGACGGTTACCCGCCCTACAATATCGAACAGATCGGCGAGAACGGCCTGCGCATCACGCTGGCCGTCGCCGGGTTCACCACCGACGATCTCGTGCTGTCGCTCGAAGGCAATCAGCTCGTCGTGCGCGGCAAGCAGGTCGACGACGGCAACCGCGCCTTCATCCATCGCGGCATCGCGGCACGGCAATTCCAGCGCAGCTTCGTGCTCGCCGACGGAATCGAAGTGCTCGGCTCCTCGCTCGACAATGGCTTGCTGCATATCGATCTCGCGCGCCCGCAGCCGGAAGCCAAGGCGCGGCGCATCGAAATCAAAAGCGGGGCGGCCAATGCCGCGCGCCGCCCCACGATCGACGTTTCCGGTAAGGAGGGCTGAAGTATGAGCGATCTTTCCACGTTGCGCGCCTTGTCGCCCGAGGCGTTCGCCGCCCTCGGCCAGCAAGGCATCGCCTATGTCCGGCGCACGGAAGAGGCGGGCGAGCAAGGCCCGGCGTCGATCTATGCGATCCACGCCGCCGGGGGCGAACGCATCGGTGCCGCGCCCACGCGCGATCTCGCCTTCGCGGCGATCCGCCAGCACGGGCTGGAGCCGCTCGACGCGCATTGATCGAACGCGCCGTCGACGAATTCACAAAGGGCCCGCGCCAGCGGGCCCTTTTTCGTTCGCCGCCTAGAATCGCGTGCCGAAATTTTTCTTGCGCCTAAAAGTAGATGTTCTATATTCATTCTATCGGCCTCCGGCGAGCCAGGGTTTCCCGTCTTGCCGTTGCCGTTTCGAATGCGCAGCACCCTCGCGAAGCGTCAAATACCGGCGAATCGAGCCGAATTGCCGGGCTGGACCTTTCGCGACCCCGCATTAGAACATTATAGGTACTTTTGCGGCGATGCGACGAAGGAGCGGTAGCGGATATTCGTGAATTACGGGGCTCGCCCGGCGGCCGGAACCGCAACGCCGTTCCGCCATCGAGGGGTCCTTCATGTCCGCGCCGCAACCGCCCGAACCGCATCCGCGCCTGACCAAAGCCTTACCGCACGCCTTGTCCGCCGCGACGGGAGGGCGGCCGGGCGATGCCGCGATCGCCACCGTCGGGGCATTGGCGCTGGGGCGGCTGCGGCTGATTCCCGCGCAAGAACCCAAGCTGCGCTGCGCGTTGGCCGATGCGGCGCGCGCCGCGCGCGTGGGGGAAATTCCGCTGGGCGACGGGCGGGTGCTGATCCCCGATCTCGATTCCGTGTTCGGCCGCGACGATCTTCGCGACGACGAAGCGGCAAGCGTGCGCGCCTTGCTGCTCGCGCGCGCCACGCTGGAAACGGCGGCGGGCAAGCGCGCCTTGGCCAAGGCCGAGCGGCGGCGCCTCGTCGCGATCGGGGCGCGCGTGCGGCTCATGCTCGCGCAAGCCGCCCCGTGGAGCTGGCGCGCGATCGGGTCACTCGGCGGTCAACTCGAACTCGCCGCGCATTTCCATGCGTTGCCCCGCCACGCGCATAGCGAGTTGGCCGCGGTATTGGCGCGCGGGGTCGTTCCGGATGCGGCGCGCTTCGATCTTGCGGCGTTGCGCGCCCTCGCGCGCCGGCATTCGCCGGTCTGGCCGCTCGCCGAAGGCTGGGCCGCGCGCGACGCGGCCTTGGACGCCATCGCGTGGGATTTCGCGCCGCACGAAACCGCGCGTCTGTCGGCGTAAGGGCGGGATCGAACATGACCGAAGATCGTTATCTGCTCGATCCCGATTTCGACGCCGTGCTCGCCGAAGTGCTGGGCGACGCGGAAGGCGGGCCCGAAGGCCGCGTCGTCGCGGTCGACAACGCCGCCAGCGGCTTGTCGGCCGGACGTTTCCAGATGGATCTCTCGCAACGCGCCGAATTGGCACGGCGTTTCGCGGCGATCGCGGTGGCCGAGAAGCTGCCGGGGGCCGACGACGCGGCGTTGCTGTCGGCGCGCACGCGCGATTTGACGAGTGCCGAGCGCGCGCGTGCGGTGGCGCTGGGCAATTCGATCCTCGCAACCGATGCGGGCAAGGCGGCGTTGACCGAGGCGGAGGCCGCGAAATTCGCCGAGCTGCGCGCCGCCGTGCGGCGCGTGGCGCGCGATTCGGGGGCGGGGGCGCGCGATTTCCTCGCCGGGCTTCGCGGGCAGATCGAACTCGCCTGTCATCTGCATCAATTCGGCACGGGCAGTATCCGCAAGCTGCAAGCTTACTTGCGCGGGGAAGCGGTCGCGTTCGAATTCCCCGGCGCGCCGCCCGAGCCGCCGGTGGCGCCGAACGATCCGCTCGATCTCGCGGGCTTCCGGGCGTTTCGCGCCGCCACGCGCTGGGGCCGCGAATTCCCCCGCGCGCGGGAATCGCGCGATCTGCGAATCGACCGCGCCTTCGCGCGTGTCGCCAAACGGCTGGGGATCGGCGGCGGGCCCGGCGATCCCACGGCCGAGATGCCGCGCTTGCTGCGCCGCGCCTTCGCGCGCGCGGTGCGCGAGGATCGCTTGCCCGGCGCCGTGCGCCGTTTGCAACGCCTGCTGCTCCGGCTTAACCGCATGGCCGACAGCGTGGTCGCACCGCCGCCGTTGGAAGTCGACGGCAAATGGGGGCCGCAATCGCGTGCCGCCTTGGCGCGCGCCATCGACCGGCACGGGGCGGAGGAGGTGGGGCGCCGCTTCGCGATGGATGCGGCCGACGAAGCCTTGCGCAGCGACGGCAAGCGGCCGGGGATCGGCGCCATCGGGCGGGCTTACGCGATCCTCGCCGATCTGGGCCCCGCCGCCCCGCACGCGATCGCGCTGGCGATGGGCGCGAAGGACGCGGCCGACGCGAAGGCGGCTTTCGCCAAAGCCGCCGCGCAATTCATGCCGGGCGAGATTTTCGCCTCGCTCGCCGCCGCCCCCGAATGGCGGGGCGTGCGATGAGCGCACATCTCCTTGGATTCCTCCATCCGAATGGCGGCTCAATCGCAGGGAAATCTTTTTTTCACCGAAGCGGGAAAGTCGGCGACCAACTTGCACATGCAGCGCCCAAAAATATTGTAGTGCCAAGCGGATACCGATATTCGCGCCGAATAGGCGCGAGGCTCGCCCGACGGCAATGTCAGGACGATCCGGTTGCCGCCACCTTCAATCTCGCTCGTGAACCAGATGTAGTCGTCGCCGGAGATTTTGGAAATTCGCTGACTTGCCTTGATCCAGCCGTTTCGATCGATCGGTGCGATCTGCCAATTGACCGTCGGTCCGACGGCGCGGATATCGAGGACGGGCCTGTCGATGGCGACGGGCCTCCCATTCGGACCGTCGAGATAGCGAAGGCGGAAGAAGAAAGTCCCCGTCGCGGGCTCGCCCGCTTTCGGCCGAATTCGCTCGATGCCAAGTTCGATTGCTTGCGGGCCGCCGCCATCTCCGACCTCAAAGCGCGCGAATTGCGTGCAGCGTTGCGGCGTGCCATCCGAAAAGTTCGCCGCCCGCACGATCTCGTCGCCATCGGTGCGTATGTACGGATAGCCCATGCCGATGGCGCGCGAGTCGCCCGCATGATTCCGCAGCGGATTGGTCGCGTCCATCCACTCCAATTGCGCTTCGGCGCTGCCGGCGAAGCAAGCGAACAGCGCGACGGCAAGTGCCTTGCCGATCCAATTCACGCGAATGCCTCCTCCGGATGGAAAGTGCGGAGTTCGGGCTCCATGGCGTCACTTCGGCGGGCGATGGTCGCGGATTTCGGCTTCGTAGGCGCCTTCGGTCAGCGCTTCGCTGCCCATCGCTTGCAGGCAGGTGCGCATCGCATCGGCCGCCGGCGTGGGAAAGCCGACCCGGTTGATCGTGACGCGGTAGAGAATCCACCCGCCTTCCGGTTTCGTCTTGATGGCGACGTCCACCAGCGTGTCGCCGGCCGCCAAACCGAAAATCGCCCGTTCGTGTTCATCCGAATCGAGCGTCGGTTTCGATATCCGCACGTAACCTTCGCGGTTCGGCGATTCGACGCGCCAGCCCTCGGTCGAGGTCACTTTGTCGAGCCACACCTTGATCGCGTGGGGCGTCATCGCGTGCCAAGTCGTGGCATCGGCGAAGCGCACGCGCAGATACATCGTGCCGACGATCCGCTCTTTCGTGGAGGCGGTGGGGTCACGTTCGAGCCCTACCTCCAGCGATTCGAACGCCGGGTCGGTCGCATTCGTTTGAGCACGGAGGGTCAATGCGCAGAGCGTCGGTGCGGCGTCGGCGGCGTCGTTCCGAATGTGGCTCTCGCGCATCTTCCCGAGAGTCCAGAATTCATTGCCGTTGGCGATCACGGGCGTTCGCAATGGTTCGCTGGTTATGCGTGGAAGTGGCGCGATCTCTTCGCTCCATGCTGGCCGCTGAACGACCATCATCGCGGCCAACAGAGCCAAAGCGACAATTTTCTCTCTTGCCTTCGCCACCTCGAATTCCCCCATCCGAACGGCAGCCGGATGGCGGGTGCAACCCCTTGCTGCCAAGTTTTAGGAGAATATCACAATGTCAGAGAATAAAAAATTCACTCTGCAACCCGGAGTGATCGAGGCGGCCGATGCGGCAATCCGCATGGCGGAAACCGGCGACCGAGACTCGATCGCCATCCCGCCGAAAGGAAAGAGCGGGGTGTCGATCGGGCCCCGCCAAATGGATCTCGGGCAAAATCCGGCGTTGCGCGAAAATCTCATTCGCTTTGGGGTCGATAAAGGCGTTATCGCGGCGGACAAGGTCGATGAGGTGCGTAGCTTATTTTCGGAGAAGTATGGCAGTCGGTTGGATCCGAATTCGGACAAATATGATCAAGCATTAACCGCTAAATCCGAAAAGGCTCAGGAGTGGGCAGGGAAGATTATGATGCGGCCCGGCGCGGACAATATTCTGCGCGAGGCGGAGATCAAGCATCTCCAAGAAAACGCCAAAGGGGTGGAGGCGCTCTGCAAGGACGCGCCGGAGGCCGCGAAGGACTTCTGCAATTCGCGGGAAGGCCAGATCGAGATGCTTGGGATGCGCCATCAATACGGCAATCAGGCCGACAAGGCGATCAAGTCGGTATTTACCGGTGAGAAGGTCACGATCGATATCGGTGGCCGCAAAAGCACCGTCCAGCTCGAAGGGAAGATGGATAAAGAGCAGTTCCGCAAGCTCATTCGCGATAACACGCCGTATGGCGCCGATCCCAACAATCGAAATGGCATCGAAGGCCGGGATCGGAAGATGGACAAGTTCTATCGCGACAATAAAATCGACGACGGATCAAAGGCGAAGGTGAACCCAACGCCTCCGCCGCCGCCGATTCCGGTGCCGCGCGACAACGCGGCGACGCCCGAGAAGCATTCGGCGCTGCCGGACGACGAAGCCGATGCGCCGGTGCAGAGTGCCGAGGCGACGCCGGCGGCACCGGCGCGCGAAGACGAGAATCGCTTCATCGTCGGCTGGACGACGCAGCCCGACATGACGTCGCGACCGATCTGGGGCAATGCGGCGCAGTACGATGCTTACAAAGCCCAGCAGGCGGTGACCGAAGCGGGCACGCCAGCGGCGAACGCTCCAGAACCGGCGATGCCGCAATTGGCGTCGCTGCTTCAGCAGCCAGCACCAGAACAAAACACCAACTTGTTGGAAATGGCGTCGTTGATGCCCGACGAAAGATCGTCGCGCGGGCCGAAGGTGTGGTCGCCCGATAGCGGTGCGCTCGCCGATGCGGTGATGCAGGCAGGCGGCACCGGCTTGCCGATCTGGACGCAGATGCTGCTGGGGCGCGATGCGATGACCAATGGTTCGCGCGCGGCGGTCAAAGGCCTTCAGAACGCGATCAACGCCGCGACCAAGCCGCCGGGCTTCGATTATCACTGGGGCTTGGGCGGGCGCGAAGGGCGCATCGATGTCGACGGCGATCTCGGGCCGCAGACGATGGCTGGGTTCGGGCGCGCGGTCGAAAAGCACGGCGACAAGGGCTTCGCGCGGATCTACGCCCTCGACCAGTTCGGCCGCTACACCAAGGGGCTCGATACCGGCCTATCGCGCATCGATGATTTGGAAGACACGCTCGCCTCGACGCTGGGTCAGGTCACGCCCGATGCCGGTGCGCGCGCGCAGGAAACGTTGAACATCGCGCGCGATATGGTCGGCGATCGCCAGCGCTACGCGCCGCTGAAGGTCGATGGCTGGGTCGGCCCGGTCACCAGCGACGCGTTCAAGCGCGCTTACGATACGTTCGGCAGCACGCGGCTGTTCGAACGCTTCGCCGGTCCCGATTTTTGGGATGAGGGGGTGTGAGAAAGCGCACCCGGAATTCGCCTCGCCCTTCGACTTGCTCAGGGTGAGGCGAATTCCTTGGGGCTTCGTTCAAGCCGCGTTGGCGGTGTGCTCGGTGATCAGCGCGTAGAGCGCGTCGGGCTTTTCCGAGCCGCGCAGTTTTTCGCAAATACGCCGGTCGCGCAGCAGGCGCGAAACCTTGGCGAGCGCCTTGAGATGATCGGCGCCGGCGCCTTCGGGGGCGAGCAGCAGGAAAACGAGATCGACCGGCTGTTCGTCGATCGCTTCGAAATCGACCGGCTTCTCCAGCCGCGCGAACACGCCCCACAGGCGCTTCAAGCCCCCGAGCTTGCCGTGCGGAATGGCGATGCCGTTGCCAACGCCCGTCGTGCCCAGGCGCTCGCGCTCCAGCAGCACGTCGAAGATCGCGCGCTCCTCCGCCCCCGTCAGCTCGGCGGCTTTGCGGGCGAGGTCCTGCAGAATTTGCTTCTTCGAGGTCGCGCGCGAATTTGCGACGACCCCATTCGGGGCGAGGATATCGACGAGGTCCATTCTTTCCCGTTTCGCTTTCGCTTATGCCTTCGCCGGTGCCGCTTGCGGCACCGAGCCGGGGTCGATCCAGCCGATCGCGCCGTCGGCGCGCCGGTAGACGACGTTGAATTGTCCGTTGGCGCCGTTGCGGAACATCAGCACCGGCTTCTGGCCCAGATCGAGGCGCGCCACCGCTTCGCCCACGCTGAGCGTGGCGATATGGGTCGCCATTTCCGCGACGATCGGCGCGGCGGCGTTTTCCGCACCCGTGCCGCCGTCGATCGATTCGGCTTCCGGATCGACGACCGCGTAGCGCGCGGGCTCGGCCGCGAGTTCGGCTTCGCCGTCAGCACCGTCGGCGCGGCGCTTGCGGTCCGACAGGCGGCCCTTATGGCGGCGCAGGCGGTTGTCGAGCCGCTCCACGGCACCGTCGAACGCCGCGTAGACGTCGGCGGCCGCGTGATGGCTTTGCAGCGTCATGCCCCGCGTGACATGGACTTGGATATCCGCGCGGAACAGATGGCGCTGGCGCTCGAACGTCACCTTGCCTTCGATCGCCTTGCCGAAATAGCGATCGACCGCCGTGCCCAAGGAAGACGCGACATGGACGCGCAGGGAATCGCCAACATCGAGACGTTTGCCGCTTACGGAGAGCTGCATGATGAAGCCGTCGGTTGGTTGCGGGAAGAAACGAAGTCGCGAAGCCCGATTGACGTGGTTCGGTTTGGTCCGCGCAAGACCGTCCGGCGGCCGAGTTGCGGCGCACCATAGGTGCGGCGCTTCGGGCAAGTCAAGGCGGGTGTCCTGGTTGGAACCAACATGCTTGCGACCCTATGCCGGAAGCGTGCGCCCCGCCCCGGCAAGGGTCAAGAAAAATCGCCTAAGCCTTTAAAAGGCCGACGTTTTTTCGCGCCGGCGCTGAACCGACGACGCGATGCTCATCGCCTCGCGATATTTGGCGACCGTGCGTCGTGCGATATCGATCCCGTCGGCTTTCAGCATCTCGACGATGCGGTCGTCCGACAGGATTTCGTCGGGCTTTTCGGCGTCGATCAGCGACTTGATGCGGTGGCGCACCGCCTCGGCCGAATGCGCCTCGCCGCCGCCCGAAGCGGGGATGGCGGAGGTGAAGAAATATTTGAGTTCGAAGATGCCGTGCGGCGTGGCGATGAACTTGTTGGTCGTCACACGGCTGACGGTCGATTCGTGCATGTCGATCGCTTCGGCGATGTCGCGTAAGACCAGCGGCTTCAAATGCCGCACGCCATTGCGGAAGAACGCGTCCTGCTGGCGCACGATCTCGATCGAGACTTTGAGGATCGTCTGCGCGCGCTGATGCAACGACTTCACCAGCCAATTGGCCGAGTGCAGACGTTCGGCGATGAATTCCTTGTCCGACTTGGTGCGCTGGCCGACATTGACGCGCGCGAGGTAGCGCGTGTTGACCAGCACGCGCGGCAGCGTGTCCTGGTTGAGCTCCACGATCCAGCTTTTGTCGGGGGCCAAACGCATCAGCACGTCGGGCACGACGGGCTGGGCTTCGGCCCCGTCGAAAGCGAGGCCGGGCTTGGGATCGAGGCTGCGTATCTCCGCGACCATATCCGTCAGGTCTTCGGCATCGACGCCGCACAAGCGGCACAAGGCGCCCGCGTCGCGCTTGGCGAGCAGATCGAGATGGTCGAGCAACGTCGCCATCGCGGGATCGAGGCGGTTGCGCTCGGCCAATTGCAGCGAGAGACACTCCTTGAGTGTGCGCGCCATGATTCCGGGCGGATCGAATTTCTGGCAGCGCTTCAGCACCGTTTCGACGCGCGGCAGATCGATATCGAGCTTCTCGGCGAGTTCGCCGATATCGCTCGAGATGTAGCCGCTATCCTCCATCAGATCGACCAGCCGCGCCGCGATCACGCGGTCCACGGGATCGGCGAAATCCACGCCGACCTGGTCGAGCAGATGTTCGCGCAGCGATTTGGGCCGTTGCAGCGTCTGCTCGAGGCCGAATTCCGAATCCTCGAAATCCGAGCGGCCGCCGGTGCCCTTCCATTCGCCTAGGAATTCACCCTCGCCGCCGGTGGCGGATTCGTCGCCGCCGCGCGCGTAGGAATTGTCGTAATCGACGTCGAGCGGCGCTTCGGTGGTCGTGCTCGCCGCACCGCCGATCGCGTCGACGATCCGGTCTTCGCCGTTCAAATGGCGCTCGTCGGTCGGCACGTCGGACGCGGCGAGTTGCGGGCGCTCCATGTCGGGGGCGGCACTTTCCGCACCCGGCTCGTCGCGTTCGAGCAGCGGGTTTTGCGCGAGTTCCTCTTCGACGAATTGCGCGACTTCGAGATTGGAAAGCTGCAGAAGTTTGATCGCCTGCTGCAGCTGGGGCGTCATCACCAGCTGCTGCGTCTGCCGTAGATCGAGACGCGGGGCGAGACGGTTCATAGCGAGAATTTCTCGCCGAGATAGACCCGGCGCACGTCGGCCGACGACACGATCTCGCGCGGGCTTCCTTCCATCAGCACTTGGCCGTCATGGAGGATGTAGGCGCGGTCGACCAGCTCCAACGTTTCGCGCACGTTGTGGTCGGTGATCAGCACGCCGATGCCGCGATCTTTGAGATGGCTGACCAGATCGCGGATATCGCCCACGGCGATCGGGTCGATGCCGGCGAGCGGCTCGTCCAGCAGCACGAAATGCGGCTGCGAAGCGAGCGCCCGCGCGATCTCCACGCGGCGGCGTTCGCCGCCCGACAAGGCGAGCGACGGCGTGCGGCGCAGATGGCTGATCGAGAATTCGGCGAGAAGTTCGGTCAGCGCCTGTTCGCGCTTCTCGCGCTCCGGCTCGACGAGTTCGAGCACCGCGCGGATATTCTGCTCGACCGTCAGGCCGCGGAAGATCGACGCTTCCTGCGGCAGGTAGCCGATGCCCAGGCGCGCGCGCCGATACATCGGCAGGTCCGTCACGTCCACGCCGTCGAGCGAGATCTCGCCGTAATCGGGCGAGATCAGGCCCGTGATCATATAGAAACAGGTGGTTTTGCCCGCCCCATTGGGGCCGAGCAGCCCGACCGCTTCGCCGCGCTGGACCGCGAGGCTGACGTCGCGCACGACGGGACGGCCCTTGTAGCGCTTGCCGAGCTTGCGCGCGGCGAGGCCCGGATTGCCCGCGACGACTTTCAGGTTGGGCGAAACCGGAGACGCGGTCATTGCCGGGCCCCCGCGCGCGGCGCTTGCTGCGTTTGCTGCTGCGGCGTGAACAACCCGCGCACGCGCCCATCGCCGCCGGTTTCGGCCGCGGGGCGCGACAACAGGCGCGAAATCCCGGTGTTGTTGTTCACCTCGGCGAAATCGCCGGCGAGCTGGTTGTCGCCGCGCGTGAGCCGTACATTGCCCGCGAGCTGCGCGATGCTGGTTTCCATGTTGTAGACGCCGCGATCGCCGCGCGCGATTTCGGTCGGCGTCGAGACATGGACGTTGCCGAAGGATTCGACGCGCTTCAGGCGCTGGTTCTCGGTCGAATTCGACGAGGTTTGCGCGGCCGGTTGGGCGCGTTGATTGCGCTGGTTGCGCTGCTGGGCCTGCGGGCGCGCGGGCTGATTGGCGGGCCCGAAATAGGCGGTCATCACGTCGGCGGTCATGCGCCGCGTGCCCGAAACAATCATCGCGTTGCCGCGCGCTACCGCGACGTCGCGGGCACCATGATATTCAAGCGTATCGCGCGCGGTCAGCGTGTCGTTGGGCGTGACCAAGCGCAATTGCTTGCCGGTCACCACCATTGTCTGGCTGTCGATGTCGTAGATGCCGCGATCGCCGTAGACGGTCTGCGTCTCGGTGGCGATGCGCACATTGCCTTGCGCTTCGTAGCGGAAAATCTCGGTGCCGCCGGTCGCGGCCGCGCGATACCAAGCGATCAGCTTGTCGGCATAGACGGTGGTGCCGTCCTGGCGCGCGGCGGCGTCGCCGGTGGCGACGTAACGCTGCGCGTCGCGATCCCATTCGATGCCGTCGCGCGCGGTGATCTCGATCGGCTGGCTCGAACCGCCGCCGCCCATATTGATCGTTTGCGCGAAAGCGGGCGCGCTCGCGAATAATCCCAAGGCGAGGAGGAGTGCGGCCTTGTTCATCGCGCATTGCCCTTGGCGGCGGGGGGCGGCGCTTTGGCGGCGGGGGCGGCCGCCTTGGGCGCTTGCGCGTTTTGCGGGGCCGCCGGTTGCGCGCTCGGCGTGGGATAGAGCATCACGCGCGCGGGGCCGGTCACTTCCACGCGCTGGCCGCGATCGTGGATGCGGAAGCCTTTGCCTTCCAACGTCGAGTTCGGGCCTTGGCCGCGCACTTCGGTGTCGCCGGACGCGAAACCTTTGTCGAGATCGACGATCGCGGTTTCGGTCGAAATCTCGTAGCCGCCATCGTGGAAGATCTGCACGCCGCCTTCGAGGTCGAGTTCCTTGGCCGTCTGTTTATAGACGCCGCGATCGGCGGTCAGCGCCAGCCAAGCGCCTTGCGTCAGCTGGATATCGCCTTGCGGATGGGCGAGGCCGGTCTCGTCGGACGAGCCCTTTTGCTGCGTCGCCTGCTCGGCGATGATCGTGTAGGGCTGGCTGCGCTCGTCGACGCCGACATAGCGCGGCTGCACCATGCGCAGATTCTCGAGGTCTTCCATCGAGACCTGCACCGGCGTCAGGCGGAAACGCTGGTCGAGCGGGTTGAGCTGCGGCCAGATCAGCACCAGCGTGGCGAGGCCCAGCGCCACCGCCGGCAACGCGAATTTCAGGAAGCCGACGAGCTGGCTGTAGATCGTCGAATGCGCGCGCGGCGCGCCGGGCGCGAAACCGCCCAAGCGCAGACGCGGCTTTTCCGCTGCTTCGCCGTTGGCGCGCGGCACGGGTACGGGGCGCTGCGGCTCGTTCGCGCCGTCGTGCAGGGGATCGGCCGCCATCAGGCGACGCCCTCGCGCAGCAGATCGTGGATATGGACGATGCCGACGGGCTTGGCGCCTTCGCACACCAGCAGCGCCGTGATCTGGCGCGCGTTCATCGTGGCCAGCGCTTCCAGCGCCAGACCGCCGGGGGCGACGCGCAAGGGATTCGCGGTCATCACGCGCTCGACCGGCATTTGCAGCAGATCGCCGCCCATATGCCGGCGCAAATCGCCGTCGGTGACGATGCCGACCAAATCGCCGCGCGCATCGACCACGGCCGTGCAGCCGAAGCGCTTCGCGGTGATCTCCAATACGGCTTCCGCCATCTTGGTTCCGACGCGCACGACCGGCGGTTCGGCGTGCATCAGATCGGAAATCTTCGCGAGGCGCTTGCCCAAGCTGCCGCGCGGATGGAATTCGCGGAAGGATTCGGCGGTGAAGCCGCGCCGTTCCATCAACGCCACCGCCAGCGCATCGCCCAAGGCGAGCATCAAGGTGGTCGAGGTGGTGGGGGCGAGGCCGACGGGGCAGGCTTCCTCCGCGTCCGGCAATTTCAGCAGCACGTCGGACGCTTGGCCGAGCGAGGATTCGCCACGCATCGTGATCGCGATCAGGGGAATGCGGAAGCGGCGCGTATAACCGATCAGGTCGGTCATTTCCGCCGTATCGCCCGAGTTCGACAACGCGAGCACCGCGTCCTCGGGCTTGATCATGCCAAGATCGCCGTGGCTCGCCTCGCCGGGATGGACGAATTGCGCGGGCGTGCCGGTGGAGGCAAAGGTCGCCGCGATCTTGCGCGCGACATGGCCCGACTTGCCCATGCCCGACACGATCAGCCGGCCTTTGATGTTTAGGATCGCGTCGAGGGCGCGCGTCAGATTGGCGTCGAGGGCGGCTTCCAGCGCGGCGAGACCCGCACGCTCCGTCGCGATCGCCTTGCGCGCGGCGGCGAGGTCGGCCGTCACGGTGGCGTCATCGAGATGGATCGCGGGGCTATTCGATGCGTTCATATCCGTCCCAAAGGGTCTCGGCCTCCGGGGACGGAGCGCCGAATATCACGCAAAAATTATGCCTGTCTTGGCCCGGCGAAGTCAACCAGGGCAAGTTTTTGATAAGACTTGGTGATTCGTATCCGCAAGGTTTGCGGGGGTGCCCGCGCCGCTTAATTGAGCAGGCCGGGATGCTGCACCGCAATAACGGGCTTAGTGTTCGAAGATGTCTTCTTCGTCCCAGCCGAGCAGATCGAGATCGGCGCGCGTGGACAGGAAGTCGAAACAGGCCTGCGCGATCTGGGTGCGGCCTTCGCGCGCCAGCATGACGTCGAGCTTTTCCTTCACTTGGTGAAGATAAAGCACGTCGGCGGCGGCATAGGCGAGCTGCGCTTGGGTGAGTTCGGCGGCCCCCCAATCGGAGCTTTGCTGTTCCTTCGACAATTCCTTGCCGGTCAGCTCGCGCACCAGATCCTTCAGCCCGTGACGGTCTGTATAGGTGCGCACCAGCTTCGACGCGATCTTGGTGCAATAGACGGGCGTGGTATCGACGCCCAGATATTTCTTCATCACCGCGACGTCGAAACGCGCGAAATGGAAAAGCTTCAGCGTCGATTTGTCGGCCAACAGCGCCTTCAAATTCGGCGCGGCGTATTGGCCCTTGGCGAAGCGCACGCAATGCGCCGTGCCGTCGCCGCCCGAAAGCTGCACCACGCATAACCGGTCGCGTTCCGGGCGCAGGCCCATCGTTTCGGAATCGATGGCGACCCCGTTGGGGAATTTCAAACCGGCGGGCAGATCGCCCTGGTGGAGATGGACGGCCATGATCGCTCGGCTAATGGAACCTGGGGAAGTGATCTCCCGCCGGGGCTGCCGTATCGGCGCCGCCGGCGGGAGGGAAACTTGGTGCCCGAGAGAAGACTCGAACTTCCACGACCTTTCGGCCACTAGAACCTGAATCTAGCGCGTCTACCAATTCCGCCACCCGGGCACCGGGCCTCGCCGGACCTCGTCCTTGGTAAGGACGCGCTCCAGCAGGGCAAACGCGAGGGGCGAACGTCTATCCCCGCCGCCTTGCGAAGTCAACTGGCCAAGCTTGACCCGGACGCGCGGGGGGATTATCCCGGTCGAGCCAGCTTCAGGGGGCTTATATGCAGGCGGGACACAGGGTTACGGTCTTCGGCGGTTCGGGCTTCATCGGCCGCTATGTGGTCAAGCGCCTGGCGCAGCAAGGCTGCGTCGTCCGGGTCTGCGTGCGCGACACAATCGCCGCCGCTTTCCTGAAGCCGATGGGCAATGTCGGCCAAGTCGTGCCGATGCATCTGCCGATCACCAGCGACGACGCGGCGTTGCGCGTCGCGGTCGAAGGGGCGGATGCGGTCATCAACCTCGTCGGCATTCTCGCCGAAAGCGGGAAGCGTACGTTCCAAGCGCTGCACGCCGATGCGCCGACGCGCTTGGCGAAGATCGCGGCCGACGCCGGCGTGTCGAAATTCGTCCATGTCTCCGCGCTCGGCGCTTCGGCGGAATCGAAATCGTCCTATGCGCGCTCCAAGGCCGCAGGCGAAGCCGGCATCCGCGCCGCGTTCCCCAACGCCACGATTTTCCGCCCGTCGATCGTGATCGGGCCGGAGGACGGCTTCTTCAACCGCTTCGCGCAGCTCGCCAACTGGTCGCCGGCGTTGCCGCTGATCGGCGGCGGCGAAACGCGCTTCCAGCCGGTTTACGTGGGCGATCTCGCCGACGGCATCGTCGCCGCCCTCGATAAGCCCGACGCCGCCGGCAAGACCTACGAAGCGGTGGGTCCCACCGCCTACACGTTCCGTCAGTTGATGGAATACCTGCTCGAAGTCACGGCCAAGCATCGCGGCCTGATCCCGATCGCGTGGCCGATCGCGGAATTGAAGGCGGCGATTCTGGAATTGCTGCCGATCAAGCTGCTGACGCGCGATCAGGTGACGCTGCTGCGCAGCGACAATGTCGCGACGGGGGCGCCCGCCCTCGAAGCGCTCGGCGTCAAGCCGCATGCGATGGAAGCGGTGGCGCCGACCTGGCTCGCCGCCTATCGCAAGGGCGGGCGCTTCGCGGCGAAGAACGCCTAACTAGCAGGCGTTGTGGCGGCGCCACATCGCCGCGTCGTGCCCTGGCGGGATATTCGCACAAGGATCGGCGGCGTAGCCGCGCAGCGCCTTATAGCGCTCGATTTGCGCCGAAGTCAGCAGCGGTACCGTTTCCGAATGGCGCGACAGATGGACAAAGCGCAGTTCGTTGCGCGCGGCGCCGGCGGTGTCGATTAGCGCGCGCAGCCGATCGGCCGGAACGCCGCCCGCGCGAAACGCCGCTTCGATGTCGGCCTCCGCGCGGATGAAGCGCTCGCCCGCCGTTTTTGCCTCCGCCTGCATGCGCGCGAATATCGCCTCGATCCGCGCGATTTGATCGGCCGTCAGGCCGAGCGGTTCGCGCAGCTCCAGCAGATGCGCGGGGCCGGGCACGGCGTTCAATTCGGCCGGCAACGCCAAGCCCCAGCCGCCGCCACGCCGCAATTCGGCGATATCCTCCGCCGATAGGCTTTTGATCTCGCGCGTTTGCAGCCCGGCGTAAGGGGCGGCGGCCGGCGCATGGCGGTGCGGTTGCGCTTGGGCGGCGAAGGCGATCGCCAGCAGGGGGATGAGGGCGGCGATACGGCGCATGAGGGCTCCGGGGGATGTTTGAACGGCCGCACCGTCGCATGCGCGCGCCGATCGCTATATGATCGAAATCATGCGCGATCTCATCGCTTCGATTTTCGACGGCGCGCGCCGGGTCGAGTTCGCCGCGCGCAAGGAGCTGTTCGCCGCCGGTCAGCCGGTGCGCAACATCCATCTGGTGCTGCGCGGCCGCATCCATCTCGTTCGGCACACGCCGCAGGGCAGCGCGCTTATCCTGCAAAACGCGGGGGCCGGCGCCGTCCTGGCGGAGGCGTCGGCTTACTCGGCCAATTATCACTGCGATGCCGTCGCCGCCGAGGACTCCGCCGTCGCCGTGGTGAGCAAAGCCGCGTTCCGCGCGGCGCTGGCCGCCGATCCGGCTTTGGCCGAGGCGTGGGGCGCGCGCCTTGCGCGCGGCGTGCAAGCGGCGCGCGTCCGGGCGGAAATCCGCGCCTTGCCGACCGTGGCCGAACGTTTCGACGCGTGGCTTGGCGAAGGCAACGTGCCGCCCGCGAAAGGGCGCTTGCAGGACGTCGCCGCCGAGCTCGGCGTTTCGCGCGAAGCGTTCTACCGGGAGCTTGCGCGCCGCCGCCGTTAGTCGCCGCCGCGCCGGTTGAGCTCGCCCGTCAGCCGGTCGATGTCTTCGGACAAGCGGCGCGAAACCAAGCGCAGCATCTCGAACCCGAACGCCGGGTTCTGCAACGCGGTCAGTTCCATGTCGCGCTTGGTCATGCGCGCGAGCGTCACGGGCGTCACGGTGCGCGCGGTCAGCGAGCGCCGATGCGACGGGACCACCATCGCGACTTCGCCCAGCACTTGACCCGGCCCCAGGCGTTTGCCGATCTCGACGAGTTCGACCCAGCCTTCGACGATCAGATACATCTCCTCGCCGCCCTCGTCCTTGCGGAACAAGATCGTGTCGGCGGGGTGTTGCTCGCGGCCGACGAAGGCGAACAACGCGGTCGGGCGCGGCTCGTCCGCGTCGGCTAACCGGCGCACCGTCGCGCGCGCTTCGACATAGCGCCACGCATGCGCGGCGAAGCCCAGCACGCCCGCGATCAACAGCCAGTTGCTGCCGACGGCGAGACCGAAAGCGGCGGCAAGGGCGGCGGCGCCCATGCCGATCAGGCGCAAGGCGGGCATCGTGCGCATCGCGGCGGAAGCGAGGGTGGCGGCCGCCGCGGCGATCGCCAGAAGCTGAACGGGTTCCATGGTCAGTCTTTGTCGCGCGGATCGAGCGTGTCGCGCAAGCCGTCGCCCAGCAGATTGAAGCCGAAAACCGCCAGACAGATGGCGAGACCCGGCCACAGGCTCATCCACGGCGCCTGAACGATGAAGTTCTTGGCGGCGTTGAGCGACGAGCCCCAGCTGGGGGCCGGCGGCTGTTGGCCCAGGCCCAAGAACGAGAGCGAGCTTTCGGTGATGATCGCGGTGGCGATGCCCAGTGTCGCCTGGACCAGCAAGGCCGGCACGGTATTCGGCAACACGTGGCGCAGTGCAATCCGCAGATGCGAATAGCCCATGGCGCGCGCCGCCTCGACATATTCCTCGGCCATCGCGCTCAGGGTTTGCGCGCGGGCCAGGCGCACGAAGATCGGGCAGACCGACAAGCCGATCGCGATCATCGCGTTGGTCAGCGACGGCCCAAGCGTCGCCGCCATGGCGATCGCCAGCACCAACAGCGGGATCGCCAGCATGCCGTCGACCACGCGCATCAGTACCGCGTCGATCCAGCCGCCGAGATAGCCGGCGGCGAGGCCCAGCGGCACGCCGATCGCCATGGCGATGGCGATGGACACGAGACCCGCGAGCAGCGAGGCGCGCGATCCCCAGATCACGCGGCTCAACACGTCGCGGCCGATTTCATCGCTGCCGAACCAGTGTGCTGCGGAAGGCCCGCCGCGAATCGCCAGCCAATCGACCGCCATCGGATCGTAGGGCGCGATCACGGGTGCGAAGATCGCGATCAACACGAAGAACAGCGCGATGGCGCCGCCCGCGACGGCGCCGGGATGGCGCAGCAACCGCGCGAATACGCCGGGTGCGCGCGGCAAGGCTTGGGCGGCGGTCTGGATCGCCAGGTCGGTCATCGTGCGCGGATCCGGGGATTGACCGATGCGTAGGCGGCGTCCGCCAGGAAGTTCAACGCGATGTAGCAGCACGCCGCGACCAGCACGACGCCTTGCACGATCGGGTAGTCGCGGGTGAACACGCCATCGACCAGCAGCTTGCCGAAGCCGGGAATGGTGAAGACCTGCTCGGTCAGCACCGCCCCGCCGAGCAAGCGGCCGAATTCGATGGCACCCAGCGTGATGACCGGGATCAGCGCGTTGCGCAAAGCGTGGCGCACGACGACGACGCGCTCGAACAAGCCCTTGGCGCGCGCCGTGCGCACGTAATCCTGCTTCAGCACGCCCAGCATGGCCGAGCGCGTGTGGCGCATCAGGATCGCGATGTTTTCGGACGCCAGCACGATCGCGGGCAGGATCATCGTGTGGATCGAGGCCCAGAAATCCTCGGCGGGGCTGACGTAACCCGATGCCGGGAACCAGTTGAGTTCGACCGAGAAGGCGAGGATCAGCATGATCCCGAACCAGAAGGGCGGGATCGACAGGCCCGACAGACCGGCGGCGTTGACGCCGTAATCGACGGCCGAGCCGCGCTTCAACGCGGCGATCACGCCCAGCGGCACGCCGATGCCGACCGAAATCACGATCGCCATCGACGCGAGCTGGAACGTCACCGGCAGCTTGTCGAGGATCACTTCCAGCACGGGCAGTTTGGTATTGAGCGACGTGCCGAAATCGCCCTGCACGACGCCCCACATCCAAACGAGATATTGGACGGGCCAGGTCTTATCGAGGCCGAGGGCCGCACGGATGCGCGCCAGATCGTCGGCGGAAAGATCGGCGTCGGCGGTCATCAGCGTCGCCGCGTCGCCCGGCAGAAGTTTCTGCAGGACGAACACGACGATGCTGACGACGATCAACGTCGGAATCGCCAAAGCGAGACGATGGAGTAGATAGCGACCCACTGTTCCGTTTTCTTGGGGCGTTCCGTCATTCGGGCGTTTACTGCGCGTTCCAGCGCAAGCCGCGCACGCGGATCATGCCGTCCGGGTTCGCGGTGAAGTCGCTCAAGCGGCTGGAATACGCGAAGAACCATTTGCGATGGTAAGTGAAAATTCGCGGCCGCTCGTCGAGCAGCACGGCGGTCGCGGCCGAATAGAGCTTCAAACGCTCGGCCGTGTCGGTCAGCTCGCGCGCTTTGTCGAGCGCGGTGTCGATCACCGGCGACACGAATTTCGAATCGTTTTGCGCGCCGGTCGAATGGAAGAACGTGTGCACGTTTCCGTCCGGATCGACGCGGCCCGACCACGACAGCAGATAGGCTTCGAAATCGCCCTTCTGGCTCATCGCGATCGAGGTCGCGAAATCGACGACCTGCAGCTTGATGTCGAAGCCGGCCTCGCGCGCCATCTGCTGGATGATCTGCGCGACCGCGTTGCGCTCGGTGTCGTTGGGCACCATCAAAGTGAAGCTGGCATTGGGCACGCCCGCCTCGCGCAGCAATTCGCGCGCGCGGGCGACGTTGCGCGGCTTGGGCGCCAATTCCTTCGCGTAATAGGGCGTACCCGGCGCGAAAGGCTGGTTGCCGACGACGAATTCGCCGGCATGCGCGGCACGGTTCAGGATTTCGCGGTCGAGCGACAATTCCAGCGCCTCGCGCACGCGCTTGTCCTTGCCCAGCACGTTGTCCGCCTTGGCGCCATTATGCGTGTTGATGATGATCGAGTTCCAGCCGAGTTCGACCGCATCGGCCAGCTTCAAGCGGCGGTCGCGGCGCGCGTTGGGAAGATCGGTCGGCAGGATGCGCTCGATCATATCGACCGAACCGGCCTGCACGTTGGCCAAGCGCACCGTGGCGTCCGGGATCGGCAGATAGACGACGCGATCGAAATGGTACTGGTCCTTCTCCCAGTGCCGGTCGAAGCGTTGCAGCACGATGCGGTCCTGCGCCACGCGCTCGGCGAAGCGATAGGGGCCGGCGCAAATCGGATTGCGCGCGAATTCCTGGCCGGCGGCTTCGGCCGGCTTGGCGTTGACGATCATGCCGCCGCGATCGGCGAACTGGGCGAGCAGCGGAATGAAGGCCGAGCGCAGATCCAGGCGCAGCGTCTGCGCGTCGACCACCACCGTTTCGGCGATGGGGCCGAGTTCGGAGCGGCGCAGCGATTGCGGGTTCGATCGCGCGCGGTCGAGCGAGGCTTTCACCGCCGCCGCGTCGACAGGGCTGCCGTCATGGAAAAAGGCGTTGGGGCGGATGCGCAAGGTCAGCGTCTTGCCGTCGGCGGCCCATTCCCAGGATTGGGCCAAGCGCGGCACGAATTCCAGCTTCTCGTTGTAGTCGACAAGCGTGTCGCACATCGACGAGAACACCATGCGGCCGACCAGCGTGCGCCCCAGCATCGGATCCAGCGCGTCGGGGTCCGCCGTCAAGCCGATGCGCAGCGTGTTCTGCGCGGGCTGGGCGCCAGCACTTGATGCAACGACCGCGGGGGCTGCGAAGGCGAGGGCGATGAGGGATGCGGTCGCGAAGCGCCGCAAGGTTTCGAAGCGCATGGTTCTGTCTCCCGGACTGACGGACCCGATTACGACGCCGCCGATTATGACGAGGCCGGCGTCTCGGGCATATAGGACACGTGCGCGGCGACGACCTTCCAGCCTTCCGGCATCCGGACCCAGCTTTGCTGCTGGCGGCCCGTACCGCCGCGCCGCGCCGCGAAGGCGATGCTCACGCAAGCGAAATCCTTGCCAAAGGTCGTGATGACGGTGCGCAGAACGCTTTGCTTGGCATGGCCGCCGGGTTTCACCGATTGGCGGAAGGCCTGAATCTCGGCGTGGCCGTAGAGGTTCTCGTGCGTGCCGAAACGCACCACGCGCGGGTCGTTCCAGAAGCAATCGCCCAAGGTTTCGACGTCGCGATCGACCAGCGCCTTCTCGTAACGCGCCAAAGTGGCCTCGATTTCGGCCACCACGTTCGGGTCGTTAATTTGCATGGACTCGCCTTGTCACAGGATTGCGCGATACTTCCCGCGTAAGGCCAAAGCGGTCCGTCTCGCAAGTCTTGGGGGCATGAATTCCATTTAGTTCCGATATGGTACTAATTGGAATCAGAAAGCGGTTTCTAATTACCCTAAACGGGCTTTCCGGTTTATGTTGGAGCCTATTAGGGAAATTATACTGACCTATATGGTCGATTTCACTTACTTGGTGTCGTATTTCCGCCTATACCTCGCTCCCCCTTCCAGAAAGTCCGGGCTCGAACCATGGCGACCACCTCCAAGTTGCTCCGCTTCGTCGAGATCGAACAGCAAACGCCCGAAAAACGCGCCGCCACCGAGCGTAAGCGCGATTTCGACGAGATCTACGAGGCGTTCTCGGCCGATGCGGCCGCCACCCAGGCCGGGCGCTGCTCGCAATGCGGCGTGCCCTTCTGCCAGGTGAATTGCCCGGTCTCGAACAACATTCCCGACTGGCTGAAGCTGACTGCCGAAGGGCGCTTGGAAGAAGCCTATGAGGTGAGCCAGGCGACCAACACCTTCCCGGAGATTTGCGGCCGCATCTGCCCGCAAGATCGTCTGTGCGAAGGCAATTGCGTGATCGAGAAGGGCTTCGATTCCGTCACGATCGGCTCGGTCGAAAAATACGTGACCGACACGGCGTGGGAAAAAGGCTGGGTCAAGCCGATCGTCCCGCCGGTCGAGCGCGCGCAATCGATCGCCATTATCGGCGCCGGGCCCGGCGGCCTCGCCGCCGCCGAGAATCTGCGCCGCAAGGGATATAAGGTGCATGTCTATGATCGTTACGACCGCGTCGGCGGTCTGATGATCTACGGCATTCCGAACTTCAAGCTGGAGAAGGACGTGGTCACGCGCCGCGCCGACCAGTTCGAGAAGTCGGGCATCGTCTTCCATCTGAATTTCGAAATCGGCCGCGACGCGACGCTCGCCGATCTGCGCGCCAAGCACGACGCGGTGCTGATCGCCACGGGCGTCTACAAGGCGCGCGTGCTGGAAGCGCCGGGGGCGGGGCTTGAGAACGTCGTCAAGGCGATGACGTATTTGACCGCGTCCAACCGCAAGGGCCTGGGCGACGACGTGCCGGAATTCGACAGCGGTGCGCTCGACGCCGCGGGCAAGCATGTCGTCGTCATCGGCGGCGGCGACACGGCGATGGATTGCGTGCGCACGGCGGTCCGTCAGGGCGCCAAGTCGGTGAAGTGCCTCTATCGCCGCGACAAGAAGAACATGCCGGGCTCGCAGCGCGAGGTCGCCAACGCCGAGGAAGAAGGCGTGGAATTCGTGTGGCTCGCCGCCCCCGAAGCCTTCGTCGCCAAAGCGGCGAAAGCGAAAGCGAAGAAAGCGGGCGCCGAGCCGGTGGGCGCGGTACGCGCCTATCGCATGCGTTTGGGTATTGCCGACGCGACCGGCCGCCAAGTGCCGGAAAAGATCGAAGGCTCGTCCTTCGAACTGCCCTGCGACCTCGCCATCGAAGCGCTCGGCTTCGATCCCGAGGATGTGCCCACGATGTTCGGCGCCCCCGAACTCTCGGTCACGCGCTGGGGCACGTTGAAGGTGAACCACCGCACGATGATGACCTCGCTCGACGGCGTGTTCGCCGCCGGCGACATCGTGCGCGGCGCCTCGCTCGTCGTTTGGGCCATCCGCGACGGGCGCGATGCCGCCGACCAGATCCATAAATTCCTGGCGGCGAAGGTGAAGCCCGCCGCCGCGGCCGCGGAATAAGGGAGCGCGCCATGACCCAAGAACTCGATCCCGGTCTTCGTTTCGCGCAGGAATACGAAGCCAACCGCGCCAAGCTGATCGAAGGCAATGCCTACGATCCGGCCGAGGAGCACGACAATTGCGGTGTGGGCATGATCGTCGCCATCGACGGCAAGGCGCGCCGTTCGGTCGTCGAACTCGGTGTGGAAGCGCTGAAGGCCGTGTGGCATCGCGGCGCGGTCGACGCCGACGGCAAAACCGGCGACGGCGCCGGCATCCATATCGAAATTCCGCAGGACTTCTTCCGCGCGCATATCGAACGCCAGGGAGTGAAGACGTCCGACGCGCGTTTAGGCGTGGGCATGATCTTTCTGCCGCGCAACGATCTGGAAGGGCAGGAGCGCTGCCGCACGATCGTCGAAACCGAAATTCTGAAAATGGGCTACGGCGTCTATGGCTGGCGCCAAGTGCCGATCGATAGCTCGGTCTGCGGCGAGAAGGCCAACGCCTCGCGCCCGGAAATCGAACAGGTCATCGTCCAGAACACGCGCAATGTCGACGACGACAAGTTCGAACTCGACCTCTACGTCATCCGCCGGCGCATCGAAAAGCAGGCGCTGGCCGAAAACCTGGTCGATTTCTACATCTGCACGCTGTCGTGCCGGTCGATCATCTACAAGGGCATGTTCCTCGCCGAAGTGCTGTCGGTCTTCTATCCCGACCTCACCGACGAGCGCTTCGTCTCGACCTTCGCGATCTATCACCAGCGCTATTCGACCAACACCTTCCCGATGTGGAAGCTGGCGCAGCCGTTCCGCACCCTCGCCCATAACGGCGAGATCAACACCGTGCGCGGCAACGTCAATTGGATGAAGAGCCACGAAACGCGTATGGCGCATGAGCGCTTCGGCCAGACGGTCGAGGACATCAAGCCGGTCGTGCAGCCGGGCTCGGACTCCGCGCAGATGGACAACGTTTTCGAGCTTTTGATCCGCGGCGGGCGCGAGCTGCCGATGGTCAAGACGATGATGATGCCGCAATCCTGGTCCTACGACGACCAGACGCCGCAAAGCATCCGCAACATGTACGCCTACGCGAACAGCGTGATGGAAGCGTGGGACGGTCCCGCCGCCATCGCCTGCACCGACGGCAATTGGGTTCTGGCCGGCATGGACCGCAACGGTCTGCGCCCGTGCCGCTACACGATCACCGGCGACGGCTTGCTGGTCGTCGGCTCGGAAACCGGCATGGTCAAGGTCGACGAAGTCTCGGTCGTCGAAAAGGGCCGCGTGGGCCCCGGCCAGATGATCGCGGTCGATATGCGCCAGGGCCGTTTCTATCGCGATCCCGAAATCAAGGACTGGCTCGCCAAGTCGCGGCCCTTCGGCGATTGGACGCGCAACATCACCGTGATCGACCAGCTGGTGAAGGCCGACGCGGTGCCGAAGCCGGAGCTGTCGCGCGATGAACTGCGCCGGCGCATGCTGACCGTCGGCTGGACGCTCGAAGATCTCGAACTGATCCTGCACCCGATGGTCGAGGACGCGAAGGAAGCCGTCGGCTCGATGGGCGACGACACGCCCATCGCCGTGCTCTCCGACAAGTATCGCGGCCTGCATCACTTCTTCCGCCAGAATTTCAGCCAGGTCACCAACCCGCCGATCGACAGTTTGCGCGAACGGCGCGTGATGACGCTGCGCACGCGCCTGGGCAATCTCGGGAACATCCTGGACGAAGACGAAGCCCAGTGCCGCATGCTGCAACTCGAAAGCCCGGTGCTGACCACCGCGGAATTCGAAGCGATGCGCGCCTATATGGGCGACACGGTCGTGGAGATTGATTGCACGTTCGATCCCGCCTCGGGCGAATTTGCACTTCGCGACGCGTTGAAGCGCGTCCAGCGCGAGGCCGAGGACGGCGTGCGCGGCGGTGCCGTGCATGTGATCCTGTCGGATCGCGCGCAAGGCGGCGGACGCGCGCCGATCCCGATGATCCTGGCGGCGGGTGGGGTACACACGCATCTCGTGCGCCAGCAATTGCGCACTTTCACGTCGCTGAACGTGCGCACGGGCGAATGCATGGACGTGCATTTCTTCGCCGTGCTGATCGGCGTGGGGGCGACCACCGTCAACGCCTATCTCGCCGAAGAAGCGATCGCCGATCGCCATGCGCGCGGGCTGTTCGGCAACATGGCGCTGAAGGATTGCGTCGAGCGTTTCCGCAAGGCGATCGACGACGGCTTGCTGAAGGTGATGTCCAAGATGGGCATCTCCATCATCTCGTCCTATCGCGGCGGCTATAATTTCGAGACGGTGGGCCTGTCGCGCACGCTGATCTCGGAATTCTTCCCCGGTATGACCAGCCGCATTTCCGGCATCGGTCTGGTCGGCATCCAGAAGAAGGTGCGCGATCTGCACGAGCGCGCCTGGCGCGAAGACGTGGTGGCGCTGCCCGTCGGCGGCTTCTACCGCTTCCGCAAATCCGGCGAAGCGCATTTCTGGGAAGGCGAGTTGATCCACACGCTGCAAGCGGCCGTGGACAGCGACTCCTACGGGCTTTACCGGAAATTCTCGGAGGCGTGCCGCAAGCTGCCGCCGATCAATATCCGCGATCTGCTCGACTTCAAGCCGGGCCGCAAGGCGATCTCGGTCGACGAAGTCGAAAGCATCACCGAGATCCGCAAGCATCTCGTGGCACCCGGTATCTCGCTCGGCGCCCTCGGGCCCGAGGCGCATGAGACGCTCGCCATCGCGATGAACCGCATCGGCGCCAAGTCGGATTCCGGCGAAGGCGGCGAGGACCCGGCGCGCTACAAGCCGCGTCCCAACGGGGACAACGCATCCTCGGCGATCAAGCAGGTCGCGTCGGGCCGCTTCGGCGTCACGGCCGAGTACCTGACCAATTGCCGCGAGCTTGAAATCAAGGTGGCACAAGGGGCGAAGCCCGGCGAAGGCGGGCAATTGCCGGGGCCGAAGGTCACGGACCTGATCGCGCGTCTGCGTCATTCGACGCCGGGTGTCACGCTGATCTCGCCGCCGCCGCATCACGACATCTACTCGATCGAAGACCTCGCGCAGTTGATCTATGACCTCAAGCAGATCAACACGACCGCGTCGGTCTGCGTGAAGCTGGTCGCACGTTCGGGCATCGGCACGATCGCGGCGGGTGTCGCCAAGGCCAAGGCCGACGCGATCCTGATCTCGGGTCACGTGGGCGGTACCGGTGCTAGCCCGCAGTCGTCGATCAAGTATGCGGGCCTGCCCTGGGAAATGGGCTTGAGCGAGACGAACCAGGTTCTGACGCTCAACCGCCTGCGTCACCGCGTGAAGCTGCGCGTCGATGGCGGGATTCGCACAGGCCGCGACGTCGTCATCGCGGCCATGCTGGGCGGCGACGAATTCGGTATCGGCACCGCGTCGCTCGTGGCGATGGGCTGCATCATGGTCCGCCAGTGCCACTCGAACACCTGCCCGGTGGGCGTGTGCACGCAAGACCCGAAGCTGCGCGCGAAGTTCGAAGGCTCGCCGGAGAAGATCGTCAACCTCTTCACATTCGTGGCCGAAGAAGTGCGCGAGATCCTGGCCTCGCTCGGCTTCAAGCGCCTGATCGACGTGATCGGCCGTTCGGACCTGCTGACGCAGGTGCTGCGCGGCGACGAAACGCTCGACGATTTGGATTTGAACCCGCTGCTGGTTCAGGCCGATCCGGGCGAATATCCGCGCTACTGCACGCTCGAAGGGCGCAACGAAGTGCCCGAGACGCTGGACGAGCAGATGATCCGCGACGCGGCTCCCGCGCTCGAAGGCGGCGAGAAGATGCAACTCGCCTACAACATCCGCAACGTCTACCGCGCGATCGGCACGAAGCTTTCGTCCAAGATCACGCGCAAATACGGGATGACCGGGCTGAAGCCGGGCCAGATCACCGTGCGTTTGCGCGGGTCCGCGGGCCAGTCGCTCGGCGCCTTCGCGGTGCAGGGCTTGAAGCTCGAAGTGTTCGGCGACGCCAACGACTATGTCGGCAAGGGCTTGTCGGGCGGCACGATCGTCGTGCGGCCGTTCACCTCCTCGCCGCTCGTCTCCAACGCCAACACGATCGTCGGCAACACGGTGTTGTACGGCGCCACGGCGGGCCGCTTGTTCGCGGCCGGCCAAGCGGCCGAACGCTTCGCCGTGCGCAACTCCGGCGCCACGGCCGTCGTCGAAGGCTGCGGCTCCAACGGTTGCGAATACATGACCGGCGGCACGGTCGTGATCCTCGGCGCGGTCGGCGACAATTTCGCCGCCGGCATGACCGGGGGTATGGGCTTCGTCTACGACGCGGACGGCACGCTCGAACGCCACCTCAACCTCGAGAACGTGATCGCCCAAGGCGTGGAAACGGCGCATTGGGAAGGCGTGCTCAAGGAACTGATCGAGGAGCACGCGCGTGAAACGCAAAGCGCCCACGCCCAGCGCATCCTGGCCGATTGGGATCGCGAGGTCGTGAAGTTCAAGCAGATCGTGCCGAAGGAAATGGTGGCGCGTCTGGCCCATCCCGTGCGCCGCGCCGACAAGCGCCGCGGGGCGGGTGCCGGCGACGATTGAACCATGCGATAAGGCGGGCGACATGACTTCACGTCGCCCGCCTTTCGTTTTGCGTCTCGTGCCCGTCATCCTCGTGATCGCGGGGATCGCGGCCGTCTTTATCAATCGCGATTCGATCGACGCGCGCGGCATCGTCGCGTGGGTCGAATCCTGGGGCGCGCTCGCAGGCCTTGCTTTCGCCGCCTTGCATATCGCGGGCACGATGGTGTCGATCCCGCGCTGGGCGCTGGCGCTGGCGGCGGGGGCCTTGTTCGGCGTCGCGGGCGGTTTGTTTTGGGCATTGTTGGGCACGCTGGCGGGCGCTTCGCTCGCCTTTCACCTCGCAAGATTCGTCAATGCGGGTGCGATCGTGCCCCATGCTTTGCCCAAGATCGGGCCCTGGATCGCGCGCGCCGAAGCGGGCGGCTGGCGCACGATCGCTTTGTTGCGTTTGACGCCCATCCCCGGCGCGCTCGTCAATTACGGTCTGGGGCTCAGCGCGTTGTCGTGGCGCCAATTCGCGCTCGGCACGTTGATCGGCTCTTTGCCCTATGCGGCGATCTTCGTTCAAGCGGGGGCGGCCGGGCGCTTGGCAATGGAAGACGGGCTTGCCGCCGCGCGCGATCCGCTGCTGATCGCCGGCGCCGTCGGCGTCGTCGTGCTGGCGTTGAGCTTCTTCGTGCGGCGAAAGGAACCGCGATGAGCGATCTGGGGCTGGCCGCCGCTTTCGCCCGCGCCGTCGACGGGCCGGACGACGTGAAGGCGACATTGGGCGAAATGGTCGCGAAGCTCGAATCGCGCGGCTATGGCGTGTTGCTGTTCCTGTTCGCGGCCCCGAATCTCACGCCCGGCCCATCGCTGCCGGGATTCTCGACGATTTTCGCGCTGCCTTTGGCGCTGATCGCCGCACAGATGGCGCTGGGCATCGACAGCCCGAAACTGCCGGGCTTCCTCGCGCGGCTCGGCGTAGCACGGCCCCGCGCGCGCGGCATCGTCGCCTATTTGACGCCGGCCTTGAACGCGGCGGAGAAACTCCTGCGGCCGCGTTTGCCGGTGCTTGTCGCGCCATCGATGCGCCGTTTCATCGGCGCGGTCGCGATCGCCGAGGCGATTCTGTTGCTGATCCCGCTGCCCTTTTTGCCGCTGATCCCGTCCGCCGCGACGACGATTCTGGCCTTGGGCTTGATGGCGCGCGACGGCGTGGCGGTCGCGATCGGACTCGCCGCCTGTGCCGCCGCGGCGGTCGCTTTCACGACGGCGCTGATTTGGGGGGCAAGCGCGCTCGGACTGGCGTAGAATCGCCCCATCGATTCGCATGCGTACCTTGCTTCACCAGCCACTGTCGCCGTTTTGCCGGAAAGTCCGCGTGGCGATGGCGGAAAAGCGCCTCGACGTCGAACTCAAGGTCGAGAAGACCTGGGAACGGCGGCCCGATTTTCTTGCGCTGAATCCGGCGGGCACCGTGCCGGTGCTGATCGAGGAAGCGGGCTATGCGATCTGCCATAGCCAAGCGATCTGCGAACATCTCGACGAAGCCTACCCCGAGCGCAAATTGTTGGGCGATTCGCCCGAGCAGCGCGCGGAGATCCGCCGCCTCGTCGCGTGGTTCGACGAGAAATTCGCGCGCGAAGTCGTCGATTGCCTCTATCGCGAGAAGCTGCTCAAGCGCTTTCTGGGCACGGGCGAGCCGTCGAGCCAGGCGATCCGCGCGGGCTACCAGAATATCCGCTACCACATGGAGTATCTGGGCTGGCTCGCCGAACGCCGGCGCTTCCTGGCGGGGGAGAGTTTCAGCCTTGCCGATATCGCGGCCGCCGCCCATCTCTCGACGCTCGACTATATGGGCGACGTGCCGTGGGATGCCCATCCCCGCGCGAAGGAGTGGTATGCGCGGATCAAAAGCCGGCCGTCCTTCCGCCCGCTTTTGGCCGACCATATTCCCGGCTCGCCGCCGCCAACGCATTACGCCGACTTGGATTTTTGAAGTTGTCGTGATTTCTGACGCCGTCCAAAAAATTATGCGGCGGCAATAAGTTACGATACAATCTAATTGTGCTTATCTACGGACCATTAACCCTGTTTTGCTAAACTCGTCCGTTCTACGTCGAACGAGCGTGATTGCGAGACAGATGAATTCCCCGGTTCCCCAGCAAGACGAACGCACGGCGCCCGTGCGTATGGTTCAGCCGATTCTCGATCGGCTGATCGCCGCGCACGAGGCGTGGTTGAAGGGCAAGGCGGGCGGCAAGCGCCTGATCCTGAAAGGTGTCGAAGCCAGCCGTCTCGACTTCAACGACCACGATCTGACCGACGCCGAATTCGTCGGCGGGTCGTTCGTCGAAAGCGATTTCAGCCGCGCGAAATTGACGCGCGCGAGTTTCTTCGGCGCGGATATCCGCCGCACGACCTTCATCGATGCCGATTGCACGCGCAGCGATTTCCGCGCCGCGTCGCTGGTCGGCGCCGATTTCGAGGGGGCGACGCTGCACAAGGCCGATCTGCGCGACGGCGTGATGATCAAGGCGGGCAAGGACGGCGAGCTCGATTATTCGGGCTCGGCGCGCGCCAATACGAACGCCGAGGGGGCGTCGTTCATCGGCGCCAATCTTTCCGATGCGCGTATCGGCCGTGCGGCAGGCCACAAGACCGACCTCACCAACTGCAATCTGTCGGGCGCCAGTTTGATCGGCGCCGATTTGTCGGGGGCCGATCTGACCGGTGCGGTGTTCAAGGGCACCGATCTTTCGGACTGCAATTTGTCGAATTGCGTGCTGGCCGGGGCGAGCTTCGCCGACGCCAAGATGCACCGCACGAATCTCGAAGGGGCCGACCTCGCCGCCGCGTCGTTCGACGGCGCCTTCCAGCAGGATATGAAACTCGCCCACGCCAAATATCCGGTCGATCCGTCGCGCATCGGTTTCAACGCGATCGATGCGGTGACGCAGCACGCGCTGTGGGTCGATACGCAAGGCAAGGAAGGCACGCAGCTTTTCCTCGAAGGTTACGATCTGGGGCACGCGGAATTCGCGGGCTGCAATCTGTCGGCCGCCAAATTCGTGCGCTGCACCTTCACCGGCGCGGATTTCTCGGGCTGCGATCTGACCTTCGCGACGCTGCAAAGCTGCCTGCTGAAGAACGCGAAATTCGTGAACGCGAAAATGCGCGGCGCCACGCTGATCAAATCGAATTTGATGGGGGCCGATTTGCGCAACGCCGATCTATCGCCCGTCCCGCTCGATCCCAAGGGGCCGCGGCCCTTCTGGGCGGCGCGCCTCAACGACGTTCAGGCGGCCGGGGCGAATTTCGCCGGCGCCAAGCTGGTGGCGGCAAGTTTGCGCCGCGCGATCCTGCGCGACGTCGATTTCGCGGGTGCCGATCTGCGCCACGCCAACACGCAGCGCGCCGATTTGAACGGCGCCAAGCTCGAAACCGCGAAGCGTTAGCGCCGGCGATTGACCGGCGGGCCGGAATCGAGCTCCATGCGCTCGATATTCTCGCGCGCCGCGTCGCCCACCGGGCCGTCGCCGTCGAGCAGCACGACCTCGCGGAAATCGCGCCGCGCGGCGTTCTTGTCGTTCTTCAAGCGATTGACGATGCCGCGCTCCAGCCACGCCTCGGGCAGTTTGGGGGCAAGTCGCACCGCCTGGTTCGCGTCCTCGGCGGCGAGGTCGAGCGTGTTGAGCTTGCGATAGAGCGAAGCGCGCATCGCGTAGATCTCGCCGCGATTGGGATCGAGGTCGCTCGCCCGGTTCAACGCGTCGATCGCGTCCCAATCTTGGCCCAACGCCGCCAACGCTTCGGCGCGGTCGGCGTGATAGATCGCCGCGTCGGGGGCGATTTCGACCGCCGCGTCGAACGCGGCCAGCGCGTTCGTGGCATCGCCCGCGATCATCCAGGCATGGCCGGCTTGCGCGGTCATGTCGGCGCGGATCGCGGCGCGCTTGTCGCGCGTCGTTTCCGCCAATTCGGTGAACGCCGCCGCCGACATGCGAAAGCTGCCTTGGGCGAACAGCGCGATCGCCGCGCAATGCAAGGCGGGGTCGCCGCCGCCGCGTGCGCGCGCCCAGTTCATCGCGTCCTCGTAGGCGCCTTCCGGATCGCGTTCGGCGCGCGCCAGGCAGCGATCGTATTCGCCCTGGGTCTGGGCGGGCGTTTCCAGCCGCAGGCGCGGGCGCGGCGGCACGGGGCGGGGCGGGGCGGGGGCCAGCTCGCGCGCGACCGGCGTGCGGTTTTGCGCGGCGAGCTCGGCGGGCGGCAGCGTTAAAGCGGCAAGGGCGAGAAGCGGCAGAAAGCGTTTCATAGCGCCGAGGATGTAGCGCCAAGCGCCCGTCCGCGCCATATATAGAACGCATGGAGCTTCGTTTCGCCGGCGGCCTGCCGCCCCATCCCGCGCGCGCCAACCGGCTTTTTTGCTTCGGGCTGGGCTTTTCGGCGCTGACGCTGGCGCGCCGCTTGATGGCCAAGCATTGGCGCGTCGCGGGCACGTGCCGCTCGGCCGACAAGGCCGCGGCGCTGACCGCCGAGGGGATCGAGACCTTCGTATTCGACCGCGCGCATCCCTTGCCGCCGGGCGCGCTGGACGGCGCCACGCATATTCTGGCGAGCGTCCCGCCCGACGGGACGGGCGATCCCGTCATCGATATCCACGGCAACGATCTTCTGCGTCTCGAAGGCGTCAAATGGATCGGCTATCTCTCGACCACCGGCGTCTACGGCGACAGGGATGGGGATTGGGTCGACGAGCGCGCGGCCTTGCATCCGTCGGGGCCGCGCGGGGCCGCGCGCGTCGCGGCCGAAGACGCTTGGCAGGCCTTGGGGCGCGTCGGCCACAAGGTCCATATCTTCCGCCTCGCCGGGATCTACGGCGCCGGGCGTTCGGCGCTCGACACGGTGCGCGACGGCAAGGCCAAGCGCATCGTCAAGCCGGGCCAAGTGTTCAGCCGCATCCATGTCGAGGATATCGCCAATGTCCTCGAAGCCTCGATCGCCAAGCCCGATCCGGGGGCGGTCTATAACGTCTGCGACGACGATCCCGCCCCGCCGCAAGACGTGATCGCCTATGCCTGCGCGCTGCTGGGCGTGGAAGCGCCGCCCGAAATCCCTTATGCGCAAGCCGCGTCGGCGATGAGCGAGATGGCGCGCAGCTTCTATACCGACAACAAGCGCGTCTCGAATTTGAAGATCAAGGAAGCGCTGGGCGTGAAGCTCGCTTATCCCGATTATCGCGCGGGGCTTAGGGCGCTACTCGACGCTTAGTTCGGTCAGCGTGGCGCGCAGCAGATCGAGGTCCTGGTCGCGCGACAGGCGATGATCGCCATCCTTGATCAGCGTCACGCGCACGTCCTGCGACGTCACCATCCGCGCGATTTTGGGCGAGAGCTCCCACGGCACGTCAGGGTCATTCATGCCGTGCAGCAGGCGCACGGGGCCGTCGAACGCAATGGGCGCGCGCAACACCAGATGTTCGCGCCCGTCTTCGATCAGCTTGCGGGTGATCGTGTAGGGTTCCTCGCCATATTGCGATGGCTCGTAGATCACGCCCTTGTCCATCAATTCGGCGCGGACCGGCGGGGGCATCGCCGCCCACATCAAATCTTCGGTGAAGTCGGGGGCGGCGGCGAGGCCGATCAGCGCCTTGATCCGGCCGGGGCGCGCCTTGGCCAGCAGCAGCGCGATCCAGCCGCCCATCGACGAGCCGACGACGATTTGCGGGCCCTCGGTCAGCGCGTCGAACGCCGCCAGCGCATCGGCGAACCAAGCGCCGATGCAGCCATCGGCGAATTTCCCTTCCGATTCGCCATGGCCCGAATAGTCGAAACGCAAGGCAGCCTGGCCCCGCGCGCGGGCGAAAGCCTCGACCGCCAAAGCCTTCGATCCGGTCATGTCGGACATAAACCCGGTGCAGAAGAATATCCCGGGAGACTTGCCGGGAATCCGGCGATAGGCGATACGGGGTCTGCCGGCGCCGGGGTCTAGGAAATCGGGGGCCGGCGTCGAAGCCGTCGTAGAATTGTCGGACATTGGACCAGAACCAGGAAGAAACGGTCGCGCAGGCTGACGGGGCGGATTTGCCGCCCCCGCCGCCGATGCGCGTGCCCACCATCATGCAGGTTCTGCCCGCCCTCGTCACCGGCGGGGTGGAGCGCGGGGCCGCCGACGTTTCCGCCGCCATCGTCGCGGCGGGGTGGAAATCGATCGTCGTTTCCGAAGGCGGGCCGATGGTGCGCGAGATCGAGCGCGCGGGCGGCATCCATGTGACGCTGCCGATGGGCTCGAAAAACCCGATCACGCTGCGCCGGAACGTGGCGCGTTTGGTCGAGGTCGCGCGCCTGCATGGCGCGGATCTGATCCATGCGCGCAGCCGCGCGCCGGCGTGGTCCGCGCGCGCCGCCGCGCGCGAGCTCGGCATTCCCTTCATGACCACGTTCCACGGCACCTATAATTTCGGCAATCCGCTGAAGCGCTGGTACAACTCGATCATGGCGAAGGGCGCGCGCGTCATCGCGATCTCCGATTTCATCGCCCGCCATGTGACCAAGCACTACGGCACGCCCGGCGCCATTCTGCGGACCATCCATCGCGGCGTGGACGTGTCGCGCTTCGATCCGGCGCGCGTGTCGGCCGAGCGTGTGATCAAGCTTTCGCGCGATTGGCGCCTGCCCGACGGCCTGCCCGTGGTGATGCTGCCCGGCCGCCTGACGCGCTGGAAAGGCCAAACGCTGCTGATCGAAGCGGCGGCGAAACTCGGCCGGCGCGACATCGTCGTGCTGTTCGTCGGCTCCGATCAGGGGCGCTATGCCTATCGCAAGGAATTGGAAGCGCTGGTGCGCAAGCGCGGCCTCGAAGGCATCGTGCGCATCGTCGATCACTGCAACGACATGGCGGCGGCCTATATGTTGTCGGACGTCGTCGTCTCGGCCTCGACCGATCCCGAGGCGTTCGGCCGCGTGGTGGCCGAAGCGCAGGCGATGGGCCGCCCGGTCGTGGCGCCCGACCATGGCGGCGCGCCCGAAATTCTGAAGCCGAACGAAACCGGCTGGCTGTTCAAGCCCGGCGATGCGGGCGATCTGGCCGAGGCGCTCAAGCGGGCGCTCGCCCTCGACCCCGCCGCGCGCGACGATCTGGCGGGCCACGCCATCGCCAATATCAACGACCGCTTCACCAAGGAACGCATGTGCGCGGCGACCCTCGACGTTTACGAGGAGGTGTTGCGCGAATCGCGGCCGGAGGTTTGGGGCGGATGAACCTGGCCGAGTACGAACGTATTCTGGTCATCAAGCTCGGCGCGCTGGGCGACGCGGTCCAAGCGCTCGGGCCGATGAAGGCGATCCGCCAGGCCCATCCCAACGCCAAGATCACTCTGCTGACCGCCCCGGCTTATGCGGGGTTGTTCGAGAATTGCCCCTTCGTCGATCGCGTATGGCGCGATTCGCGCCCGCATAAGCTGAACATCATCGGCATGCTGGGCATGCGCTCGCTGCTGCGCGCGGGGCAGTTCCAGCGCGTCTACGATCTGCAAACCTCGTCGCGCTCCAGCCTTTATCATCGGCTGATGGGCCCGGGCCGGCGGCCCGAATGGTCGGGCATCGCACCCGGCGCCTCGCATCCCCATGCCAATCCGTTGCGCGACACGATGCACACGATCGACCGCCAGCGCGATCAATTGGCGATGGCGGGGATCGCGGACGTGCCGCCGCCCGATCTCTCCTGGCTCGACGCCGATGTCGCCAAGTTCAAACTGCCCGATCCTTTCGTGCTGCTCGTCCCCGGCGGGGCGCCGACCCGGCCCAAGAAGCGCTGGCCGATCGCCAAATACGCGGCGCTGGCCCAGGAATTGGCCGCGCATAACGCCAATCCGGTGGTGATCGGCGGCAAGGGCGAGGCCGCGTTGGGCAAGGCGATCCGCACCGCGAGTTCCCGCGTGCGCGACCTGACCGGCCAAACCAGCTTCGCCGAAATCGTCGCCATCGCCCGCAAGGCCGGGGCGGCGATCGGCAACGATACCGGGCCCATGCACCTGATCGCCGGGGCGGGCTGCCCGTCGATCGTGCTGTTCGGGTCGGATTCCGACCCCGCTTTGTGCGCGCCAAGGGGGCGGGAGGTCGCGATTCTGCGCCGGGACAGCCTGGAAGGGCTGGGCGTGGACGAAGTGATGCGCCTTCTGTTCAAGCGCGCGGCTTGACAGGACCGCCTCAAACCTTACATTCGCCCCGATTTCACAGGCCCGGCGGACGCGAGTCCCAAAACGACGTTTTCGCGCCGCCCTAACGAACGAGGATACCCATCGCACGTCCCGCCCAGGATGCCCCGCCTGCCAAAGAGGGCCCGCGCGTCAACGACGAGATCATGTCCCCCGAAATCCGTCTGATCGACGGCGAGGGCGAGATGCTCGGAGTCCTCAACATATTCGACGCGCTGCAAGCCGGGTGGGATGCGGGTCTCGACGTGGTCGAGGTGAGCCCCAACGCCGAACCGCCGGTGTGCAAGCTGCTCGATTTCGGCAAGTTCAAATACGAGCAGCAGAAGAAGGCCAACGAGGCCCGCAAGAAGCAGAAGGTCATCGAGATCAAAGAGATCAAGATGCGCCCGGGCATCGACGATCACGATTACGACGTCAAGAAGCGCGCGATGGTGCGGTTCCTCGAGGAAGGCGACAAGGTCAAGGTCACGCTGCGCTTCCGCGGCCGCGAAATGGTGCACCAGGAACTCGGCTACAAGCTGCTCGAGCGCCTGAAGGCCGATCTGGGCGAACTCGCCAAGGTCGAAGCCCATCCGCGCATGGAAGGCCGCCAGATGACGATGGTCGTGGCACCGAAGTAAGCGGCCAAATACAAGGCCCAAACGAAAACGGGGTCCCGCGAGGGACCCCGTTTCCACGTTTACGGCATAAGCCGGAAACGAAGTCGGATCAGACGACCTTCAGGTTGCCCGCCGCGGTCTTGCCGCGCTCGGTCAACATTTCGAAGGACACCGACTGGCCTTCGTTGAGGCCACGCAGACCGGCCTTCTCGACCGCGGTGACGTGAACGAACACGTCCTTCCCGCCGCCATCCGGCGCGATGAAACCGTAGCCCTTCGTCGCGTTGAACCACTTCACTTTACCCGTAGCCATTCCGGCCTCCATTGGGTTTGACGCGCGGCACACGGGCACCTTGCCCATAGCAAGCGCGTCGACGACCGGATTTCTTGGGGAAGCTAGTAAGGGTAGGGACGGGACCCCTTTTCGGGGGCCGCGCCAGCCGCTTGCGAAGCAGGCCAAAATCTCGGGTTCGTGTATAAAGCAAACCACGCGCCCCCCTCGGGCCGCAAGTGGATTCTGAATACCCCTTGCGGAACAGCGCCTTGCGGCACGCTTGCCAGGGCGGATGCGGCCTTGTATAACCCCCGGCCTTAACAGCGGCCACGGCTGTGGCGCCTCCCGTCGGAGTGCGCCCGGGCATGCCCAACCGCTTCCGATTAGGAGACAAAAATGCCCAAGATGAAGACCAAGTCGGCCGCTAAGAAGCGGTTCAAAGTCACTGGCAGCGGCAAGGTGCTCGCCGCCGTTTCGTTCAAGCGCCACAACTTGCGCAAGCGCCCGCAGAAGATGAAGCGGTCCGCGCGCGGCACGTTCGTGCTGACCCATGGCGAAGAAGTGCGCGTGAAGCGCTTCTTCCTGCCCTACGCTTGATCGACGGATAGAGGAGAGCAACCATGGCTCGCGTCAAACGTGGCGTCACCCAGCGTGCGCGTCACCAAAAAGTTCTGAAGGCCGCGAAGGGTTATGTCGGCCGCAGCTCCACGTCCTTCCGTCCCGCGCTCGAGCGCGTCGAGAAGGGCCTGCAATACGCCTATCGCGATCGCCGCAACAAGAAGCGCGAATTCCGCGCGTTGTGGATCCAGCGCATCAACGCCGGTGCGCGCGAACACGGCCTCACCTATTCGAAGCTCGTCGCCGGCCTGAAGAAGGCGGCGATCGAGGTCGATCGCAAGGTGCTGGCGAATATCGCGATGACGGATCCCGCGGGTTTTGGCGCCTTGGTCGAAAAGGCCAAGGCCGCCCTCTAAGCCGCGTTCAGCGTCTTCAGCGACCCGAAGAGGGGGTCTGGCCTAACCGGCCGGACCCCCTTTTTGCTTGATGGAACCGACATGACCGATCTCGCCGCTCTCGAAACCGAACTTTCCGCGCGCATCGACGCCGCCGCGAATCTCGAAGCCCTGGAAGCCTTGCGCGTCGAAACGCTGGGCAAGAAGGGCCGCGTGACCGAGCTGATGAAAACGCTCGGCACGATCGCGCCGGAGGAGCGCAAAGCCCGCGGCGCGGCCTTCAACGTGTTGAAGGACGCGATCGCCGCGAAGCTCGACGCGCGTAAGGCCGCGCTGGAAGGCTCGGCGCTGGACGCGCGGTTGGCGCAAGAAACGGTCGACGTGACGCTGCCGCCGCGCGCGCGCGAGGAAGGCCGCATCCATCCGATCAGCCAGACGATCGACGAACTCGTCGCGATCTTCGGCGAGATGGGCTTCGCCGTCGCCGAAGGGCCGGATATCGAGAGCGACGACTACAACTTCACGCGCCTCAATATTCCGCCCGAGCATCCCGCACGCCAGGCGCACGACACGTTCTATCTCGCCGGCAAGCCGGGCGAGTCGCATGTCGTGCTGCGCACGCATACGAGCCCCGTGCAGGTGCGCACTATGCTGGGCCAGAAGCCGCCGATCCGTATCATCGCGCCGGGGCGCACGTATCGGTCTGACTCGGACGCCACTCACTCGCCGAATTTCCATCAGATCGAAGGTCTGATCGTCGACAAGTCGACGCATATGGGCCACCTGAAAGGTTGCCTCGTCGATTTCGTGCGCGCCTTCTTCGAGATTCCCGATCTGCGCTATCGTTTCCGCCCGAGCTACTTCCCGTTCACCGAACCGTCGGCGGAAATGGATATCGCCTGCACGCGCGGCAACGGCGAATTGAAGCTCGGCGTCGGCGACGATTGGCTGGAAATCCTGGGCTGCGGCATGGTGAACCCGAAGGTTCTGGCCATGTGCGGCATCGATCCCGAGGAATACCAAGGCTTCGCCTTCGGCATGGGGATCGAGCGCGTGGCGATGCTGAAATACGGCATTCCGGATCTGCGCACCTTCTACGAAGCCGATATGCGCTGGCTGCGCCATTACGGTTTCGCGCCCGCCGATGTGCCCACGCTGGCCGGAGGGTTGGCCCGATGAAATTCACGCTGTCTTGGCTCAAGACCCATCTCGACACGAACCTGACGGCGGCACAGCTCGCCGAGAAGGTGACGGCGATCGGGCTCGAGCTTGAAAGCCTCACCAATCCGGCCGAAACGCTCGCCCCGTTCAAGGTCGTCCACGTGATCGAGGCGAAGCCGCATCCCGACGCCGATCGCTTGCGCGTCTGCCTTGTCGATACCGGCAAAGAAAAGGTGCAAGTCGTGTGCGGCGCCCCCAATGCGCGCACCGGCATGAAGGGCGTGTTCGCGCCCGCCGGCGTCACCGTACCGGGCACGGGCTTGCTGTTGAAAGCGGGCGCCATTCGCGGCCAAGCGTCGAACGGCATGCTCGTCTCGATGCGCGAAATGGGCCTGGGCGACGATCACACCGGCATTATCGACATGCCGGAAGACGCGCCCGTCGGCGTGCCCTTCGCGACGCTGCTCGGCCTCGACGATCCGCTGTTCGACGTGGCGATCACGCCCAACCGTGCCGATTGCCTGGGTATCCGTGGTATTGCGCGCGATCTCGCCGCCGCCGGGGCCGGCACGCTGAAGCCGTGGACCGCCCCCAAGGTCGATGGCAAATACGAATCGCCGATCAAGGTCGATTTGTCGGCGCTGGAAGCGGGCGCTTGCCCGGCTTTCGTCGGCCGTCATTTCAAGGGCGTCAAAAACGGCCCGTCGCCGAAATGGCTGCAGGATCGTTTGACGTCGATCGGCCTGCGCCCGATTTCGATCCTGGTCGACATCACCAATTTCTTCACCTTCGATCTGAACCGGCCGCTGCACGTGTTCGACGCGAAGAAGGTGAAGGGCCAGATCGCGCTGAAGCCCGCCAAGGGCGGCGAGCAATTCGCGGCGCTGGACAACAAGACCTACACGATGGCGGGCGGCGAAACGCTGATCTGCGACGAGAGCGGCGTCATCTCGCTCGCCGGCGTGATGGGCGGCTCGGGCACGGGCTGCGAATTCGACACGACCGAGGTCTATCTCGAAACCGCGTTGTTCGATCCGATCCGCACCGCGATGACCGGGCGCCATCATCAGATCCTGTCCGACGCGCGCTATCGTTTCGAACGCGGTCTCGATCCGGCATTCGTGCTCGACGGCATGGAAGCCGCGACGAAGATGATCCTCGATCTTTGCGGCGGCGAAGCCTCCGCGCCGGTGATCGCAGGCGCGATCCCCGATACGACGCGCAGCTACACGCTGCGCAGCACGCGCGTGGCGACGCTCGGCGGGCTGGAAGTCGCCCCGGCGCGTCAGAAGGAAATCCTTGAAAATCTCGGCTTCAAGGTTGCGGCCAAGGGCAACGATTTCGAGGTGATTCCGCCGCCGTGGCGAGCCGACGTTGTCGGCGAAGCCGATCTGGTCGAGGAAGTGTGCCGCATCGTCGGCTACGACGCGATCCCGGCGGTGACGCTGCCGCGCGACGGCGCCATGCCGCCGCTCGCCTGGACGCCCGCGCAACGTCGCGTGCGCGACGCCAAGCGCATCCTCGCCGGGCTCGGCCTCAACGAAGCGGTGACGTTCTCCTTCATGCGCAAGGATCAGGCGATTCATTTCGCCCCGCGCAAGGCGGAGCTGGAAGTCGCCAATCCGATCTCGGCCGATCTGGATTACATGCGTCCGTCGATCGTGCCGAATCTCGCCAGCGCGTCGGGCCGCAATGCGGCGCGAGGGGTTCCCGACAACGCGTTGTTCGAAGTCGGTCCGATTTTCGACGGCATCGGCGAGAAGGATCAGCGCATCGTCGCCAGCATCGTGCGCACGGGCGACGCCAGCCCGCGCCATTGGGCGGGCGGGGCGCGCAAGGTCGACGCGTTCGACGCGAAGGCCGACGCGCTCGATCTGTTGAAGGGGCTCGGCCTGTCGGTCGAGAACGTGGCGGTGGCGCGCGAAGCGCCCGCTTGGTTCCATCCCGGCCGTTCGGGTGCCCTCAAGCTCGGGCCCAAGACCGTGCTTGGCTGGTTCGGCGAATTGCATCCGAATGTGATCAAGGCGCTCGACCTCGAAGCGCCGGTCGTCGCGGCCGAGATTTTCCTCGACGCGATTCCCGCGCCGAAGGCGAAGGGCGGGCGCCAGCGTCCGCCGCTGAAGCTCTCGGCCTTCCAGCCGGTCGAGCGCGATTTCGCGTTCGTCGTGGACGCGAACGTCGCGGCCGATGCGATCCTGCGCAGCGCCAAATCGGCGGACAAAACGCTGATCCAAGCGGCCAGCGTGTTCGACGTCTATCAAGGCAAGGGCGTGCCCGAGGGCAAGAAATCCGTCGCCATCGCCGTGCGTCTGCAGCCGCAGGAGCGCACGCTGACCGAACAGGATCTCGACGCCGTCGCGCAGAAAATCGTCGCCGCCGTCGCCAAGGCGACGGGCGCCTCGCTCCGGAGCTAAGCCATGCTGTATCTCGTCGCGTTGATCGTGCCGCCGCTCGCACTGTTCCTGGTCGGCAAGCCGTTCCAGGGGATCTTCAATCTGATCCTCTGGATCGCCTCGATCGTGTTCGCGCTGACCATCCTGGGCTTCACCATCGGCTTCGTGCTGTGGCTGATCGCGGCGCTGCACGCGGCCTTCGTGGTCAACGGCGCCAAGGCCGACAAGCGCAACCAAGCCTTGATCGACGCGATCAAGGGGCGGGACGGCCAGGGCGGCTAAACCGCCCCGCCGGGCGGCGAATTTCCCCTGTTTGACCGTGCTTTAGGGGGCGTTGCCACAAGGCGATTCGCCCCCTATGTTGCACGCGCGAATGGCGCCCCGCGCCGTCCTTTTCAGGCATTGCATATCCGGCACATGGCGACCGACCTTTCCCGTATCCGTAATTTCTCGATCGTCGCGCATATCGATCACGGCAAATCGACGCTCGCCGACCGTTTGATCCAATTCTGTGGTGCTGTCGAACTGCGCGACATGCAGGAGCAGATGCTCGACTCGATGGATATCGAGCGCGAGCGCGGCATCACCATTAAGGCGCAGACCGTGCGCCTCGATTACAAGGCAAAGGACGGCACCGATTACGTCCTCAACCTGATGGACACGCCCGGCCATGTGGACTTCGCCTACGAGGTGAGCCGCAGCCTCGCCGCGTGCGAAGGCTCGATCCTGGTCGTCGACGCGAGCCAGGGTGTCGAAGCGCAAACGCTCGCCAACGTCTATCAAGCGCTGGATGCGGGCCACGAGATCGTGCCCGTGCTCAACAAGATCGATCTGCCCGCCGCCGATCCCGAGCGCATCAAGAAGCAGATTGAAGACGTGATCGGCCTCGACGCATCGGAGGCCGTGCCCATCTCGGCCAAGACCGGGCTCAATATCGACCTCGTGCTCGAAGCGTTGGTGCAGCGTCTGCCTGCACCCAAGGGCGAGATCGCGTCGCCCTTGAAGGCGCTGCTGGTCGACGCGTGGTACGATCTTTATCTCGGCGTCGTGCTGCTGGTGCGCATCAAGGACGGGCGCATCGCCAAGGGCATGAAGATCCGCATGATGAATGCGGCCGCCACCTACGACGTCGAGCGCGTGGGCGTGTTCACGCCCAAGCTCAAGGAAGTGGCCGAGCTGGGGCCGGGCGAAGTCGGCTACATCACCGCGGGCATCAAGGCGGTCGCCGATGTCGGCGTGGGCGACACGATCACCGAGGAAAAGCGCCAGGCGGCGGAACCGCTGCCGGGCTTCAAGCCGTCGCTGCCGGTGGTGTGGTGCGGGCTCTTCCCGGTCGATCCGGCCGAGTTCGAACATTTGCGCGAGAGCCTGGGCAAGCTGCGGCTCAACGACGCCTCGTTCCATTACGAGCCGGAAAGCTCGGCGGCGCTGGGCTTCGGCTTCCGCTGCGGATTTTTGGGTTTGCTGCATCTCGAGATCATTCAGGAGCGCTTGTCGCGCGAATTCGATCTCGATCTGATCGCGACGGCGCCGTCGGTCGTCTACCGCATCCATATGAAGGACGGGTCGGTGCAGGAAATGCACAACCCCGCCGACATGCCGGACGCCGTCTATATCGACCATATCGAGGAGCCGCGCATCAAGGCGACGATCCTCGTGCCCGACGAGCATCTCGGCTCGGTGTTGAAGCTGTGCCAGGACCGGCGCGGCATTCAGCAGAACCTGACCTATGTCGGGAACCGCGCGATGATCGTCTACGATCTGCCGCTCAACGAAGTCGTGTTCGATTTCTACGACCGCTTGAAAAGCGTGTCGCGCGGCTACGCGTCGTTCGACTACGTGATGACCGCCTATCGCGAGGACGACCTCGTGCGCTTGTCGATCCTGGTGAACGCGGAGCCGGTGGATGCGCTCTCGGTCATCGTGCATCGCACGCAGGCCGAAAGCCGGGGCCGCGCCTTGTGCGTGAAGCTCAAGGATCTCATTCCGCGCCAGCTGTTCCAGATCCCGATCCAGGCCGCGATCGGCGGCAAGATCGTGGCGCGCGAAACGATTTCGGCCATGCGCAAGGACGTGCTCGCCAAATGCTATGGCGGCGACGTGTCGCGCAAGAAGAAGCTCCTCGAGAAGCAGAAAGAGGGCAAGAAGCGCATGCGGCAATTCGGCCAGGTCGAAATTCCGCAAAGCGCGTTCCTCGCGGCCCTCAAGGCGCGCGACGACTGAGCCTCACGCGCGCGTCAGCGCCACTCGGCCGAGCGCCGGCGGCGTTTGGGCGGCGGTGTGAGCACGGCGATGGCGATGCCTGCGAGTGCGGCGACACCGGCGGCCGAGCTTTGCAGCAGCGGGAACACGATCCACTCCCACAAGGCGGGATGGACGTGGCGCACCAAGGCGGGCTCGACCAGCAGCAGCGAATCGCGATGCAGGCTCGCCCAGACTTGGCCCAGCGGAATCGGGTTCAGCGCGCCGGTCTCGTACCACAATAGACCGTCGCGACCGGCCGCCACGGCGGCCAGGACGAGCAGCAGCCAGCCGAGGGCCCGCAGCGCGATCATGGTTGAAAGATAACCGTTTTTCCGGACGGATGCGACGCTTGGCGGGGGCGGGGTGCCCTGCTATGTTCCCGGCCCCGAAAGCGACCCGACCCCGGCGGAGGGGTGGCCGAGTGGTTTAAGGCGCTCGCTTGGAAAGCGTGTATGGGGGAAACCCCATCGTGAGTTCGAATCTCATCCCCTCCGCCAGCTTTCTGCGACCCGCCGAACGGCGGGTGGCGGAAAGCTGCCGGTGCGGGGTGCAGTGAACGAAGTCTTGTTCGATCGAACGCCGAAGGCGTTCGAGGCGGAGCGCCAGCGAAGTCCGAGCGAAGCCTCGGAAAAATCCGTGCGCCAGCGCGCGGATTTTCAATCTCATCCCCTCCGCCAGCTTTCCGCAACCCGCTGCAGAGCGAGCGGATTTTGACCTCATCCCTTTCGGCGCACTCACGAAAATGGCGCTTAGATACGAGAAACGCAGACATTGCAATGCGTTGTTTAAACGCTAAAGCGATAGCAGTAGAAATCTGCTGGTTGGGTATGGGATTGAACGTATTTGCAAAAAGTTCATTGTCTCACTTAGTGTACTAAAAGCAGCTTATTCACTCCAATGGCAAAGAATAATCTGCATAGCAGCGTGAGTAAGCTACCCGTAGGGTTTAACGCTCGTAACACGAAGAATTACAAATCAGGGGGCGTCAAATGAGGCTCAAGCAATTCCGGGTTACAAACTTTCGATCTGTCGATGATAGCGGCTGGTTAGAAGCTGAGAGTGTGACGGCGCTAATTGGCGTGAATGAATCGGGAAAAACGAATTTACTACTGCCGCTCTGGAAGCTTAAGCCCGCGCTGGATGGTGAAATTCAACCAACTTCGGACTTTCCGAAGACGAAGTTCGGTGAAATTAGAAAAAATCCTGGGGAATATCGCTTTATCCAAGCCGATTTTCTCTCCGACGAACATGCCTCTACGATTTCAACAAAGGCGGGCATCAGCAAGGCAGATGTGGAGATTGTTCGCGTATCGCGATTTTTTGACGGACGTTATGAATTTGAGTTCCCAAATTATAAAGTTGAGAAAAGCATCGGCGGAAATCAGACCGTCGGTTGGATCGCTGCATGCAATAAAAGCATTTTGGCGGCTCCTGCATTGAAGCAAGAAGCTACAATTCAAAAAGAACTGATTTCCAGATTGAGTTCTCTCGAAGCGGAATATTCTAAAGTTGATGCGTTAGAGGCAGCGGCGATCAAGAAATTGAAGGATGCCATTGATGGCTTGATTCCTAAGGATCCTCCAAAATCAAGTGCCATTGTCCCAATCATTAAGCAGCTCTCTGACACAGTTAATGAGTCTTTGGAGCGCATTTCTTCGCCACCTCCTGGATCTAGAGAAGACGTTCAAAAATTAGTCTTAAGTCTCATCCCATCGTTCGTCTATTACTCTAATTATGGAAATCTAGACTCTGAGATCTATCTTCCCCACGTCGTTCACAATATGGAGCGCGACGACTTAGGCGCGAAAGAAGCCGCCAAAGTTCGAACGCTTCGTGTTTTGTTTAGTTTTGTCGATTTGCAGCCTGAAGAGATTCTTGAGCTTGGTCGAGATTTTAAAGAACCTAATGGACAAAATCGCTCGCCAAGAGACGCAGAAATTGCGGAAATTGCTGAGAAAAAACGTACACGCTCTATCCTTCTGCAATCTGCTGGCGCCACCCTAACAACGAAGTTCCGCGAATGGTGGAAGCAGGGTGACTATAGATTTCGGTTTGAGGCGGACGGCAACCACTTTCGCATCTGGGTTGCCGATGATCGTAGGCCAACTGAAGTTGAGCTAGAGAATCGTAGTACTGGCCTCCAATGGTTCTTGAGCTTCTATTTGGTCTTTCTCGTTGAAAGTGAAGGAGAGCACAAACGTTCAATTCTATTGCTGGATGAGCCAGGCATGTCCCTGCATCCTCTGGCGCAACGAGATTTGTCAGCCTTCTTCGAGAACCTGACTAGAACAAATCAGATTATTTACACATCTCATTCTCCATTTCTTGTGGACGCAGATCGACTTGATCGCGCGAGAAAGGTCTATGTCGCGGCAGATGGCACGACAAAAGCGACATCGAACCTACGGCATAGCGACGGAAAGGGTGAGCAATCCGGTGCGGCGTATGCGGTTCATAGTGCATTGAACATGAGTGTCGCTGAGAGCTTGCTAGTCGGATGCCAGCCAATCCTTGTTGAGGGGGCATCCGATCAACACTATCTGACAGCAATAAAATCGCTGCTCCTTTCCCTGGGAAGAATTAAGCCAAAAAGAGAACTTGTATTCCCACCTTGCGGAGGTGGAAAAACTGCGAAAGTTGTGGCTGCGATATTGACCGGTCGTGACGATATGATGCCAAAAATTCTCTTGGATGACGATGTCCCCGGCAAGAAAGTTGCGGCAAGTCTAACCCAAGGTCTTTATGCAAACTGCCCGGAAAGAATTATTTCCGTCTCAAAGTTTGTTGGATTTGAAGGCGCTGAGATTGAGGATCTATTCCCAGTTAAATTTCTCTCGGATGAAATAGACAGAATAGCAAGAGACTCAGAAAGTCGCCTGTCTGATGAGGTAAAAGACGCGGTTCCGTTTGTCCAACAAGTTGAGAGTTGGGCTCTCAGGCAAAAAGTCGACTTAGGGAAACATTGGAAAGTTGAGCTTGCGATTAGGGCAAAGCAACGCGCTCTCGCTCGTGGTGCTGCTGAATTCCCTGAGGATACACTCGCTAAATGGGTGGCAATGTTTGAGGATTTTCAATGATTCCAGCAGAGCGGTTGTAGCCGCGAACCCAAAGTTCTCTGATGATCGTGCCGCCAACATATGTATCGTGTCGGGCCTATGGAGAGCTGTCGGCGGCGGGGCGCCGCCGCGCCATCCACTTACTTCGCGAAGAGCTGCCCCATATCCTTGAACGCCAGTGCATTGCCGCACGGGTCGAGCGGGAACATCGCCGTTTGCGCGTTCGCCCTCTTCCAGAAAACAAGGGCCCCGGCTTTCGCCGGGCCCCTTTTTTACATGCGCGCGGGTCAGAGATTGCTCATCCCGCCGTCGATGACCAGCTCGCTGCCGGTTGTGAAGCGCGATTCGTTCGACGCGAAATGGACGAACGCGCCGGCGATCTCGCGCGGCTCGCCGAAGCGGCCGGCCGGCGGCTGCGCGAGGATCGCCTTCTGTCTGCCCGAAAGCTGCGTTTCGTCGGGCCGAGCTTGCCGTAGAGCGGTGTGGCGACCGGGCCGGGGCTGACGACGTTGGCGCGGATGCCGCGCCCGATCAATTCGCCCGACACGGTGCGCGCGAGCGAGATCGCGGTCGCGTTAACGCTCGACGGCGTCGAACGTGAAACGGCGGCGATTGGGAAAGCGCCGCCGCACATTGATGCATATCGATGTGGCGGAAAAAATTCTCGCTGCGCTGCGGCGCCGTTGAATCGGCTCGCAAGCAGGCAAGGGTGGCGCCGCACTAAATGAACTTAATCAAGCGGATGGGATCGGCGCGAGCCGACGACAAATCGCTCTCATCTTTCCGACAAGCGTTCGAAAATCCATCGAGCGATTAGTCTGAGAGAAGCAATAGAAAATGGACATCCATAATAATTGGGCCTTAGATAATCGAGAAGACATCGCCCGTACTGGCATTCGGTGATCGGCATGAATAGTCCACCCGGGGATCCAAGGGCCATCGATAGCAGTGGCGGGTCATCGCGCGACGGGCCGCTGGCAATGGGCCGGTTGTTGCGCGCGGTCGTCGAGACGGCGGTCGACGGCGTGATTCTGATCGGCTCGCGTGGCGTGATCCAGATGTTCAATCCGGCATGCGAGAAGCTCTTCGGCTACAAGGCCGAAGAGGTGATCGGCTTGAACGTCAAAGTATTGATGCCCGAGCCGTTTCATAGCGAACATGACGGCTATCTGGGAAACTACCATCGGACAAGCGAACGAAAGATCATCGGTATCGGGCGGGAAGTCGTCGGCAAGCGAAAGGACGGCAGCACCTTCCCCATGGATTTGTCGGTTGGGGAATCGAAGAACGACGGCGAGTCGATTTTTGTCGGCATTATTCACGACGCGACCGAGCGCAAGCGAAACGAGCAAGTCGTGCGTGAGACGGCGGCCCGGCTAAGGGCGGTCGTGGACACCGCCGTCGACGGCGTCATCCTGATCAATTCACGCGGAATTATTCAAATGTTCAATCCGGCGTGCGAAAGGCTTTTCGGCTATCAAGCTGAAGAGGCGATCGGATCGAACGTCAAAATGCTGATGCCCGAACCGTTTCACGGCGAGCATGACGGATACCTGAAGAATTTTCACCAAACCGGGGAACGCAAGATCATCGGCATCGGCCGCGAGGTCACGGGGCGCCGCAAGGATGGCAGCACGTTTCCCATGGATCTTTCGGTCGGCGAGGCGAAGCAAGAAGGCGAGTCGATCTTTGTGGGCATCATTCACGATGTCACCGATCGAAAAAATACGGCCGAACAGCTTGTTCAGGCCCAGAAGATGGAGACCGTGGGACAGCTCTCCGGCGGCATCGCGCATGATTTCAACAATCTTCTCACGGTCATCATAGGGAATTCCGAAATACTCAGCGAGGCGCTCAAAGCGCGGCCCGATCTGAAGCAGCTCTCCGATTCCGTGATCGGAGCGGCCGAGCGCGGCGCCGAGTTAACCCAGCGCTTGCTTGCATTCAGCCGGCGACAGACTTTGCTGCCGAAGTCGCTCAACGCCAATTCTCTCGTCGATAGTATGGGAAAACTTCTGCGCCGTACGCTGCGTGAGGATGTCGAAATTCTCGTGAATTTGGCGTCGGAGTCCCCCAACGCATTCGCGGATGCGGGGCAGTTGGAATCCGCAATTCTCAACCTTTCGCTCAACGCGCAGGATGCGATGTCGCGCGGCGGGCGCCTGACCTTGACGACGGCCGATGCGTCGCTTGACGCCGCCTATCAAGGACTCAATCCGGAAGTCCGGCCGGGCCAATACGTGATGATTTCCGTTACCGACGACGGCGAGGGAATGTCGGAAGAGGTTCGAAAGAAGGCTTTCGAACCGTTCTTCACGACCAAGGACGTCGGGAAGGGCAGCGGCTTGGGGCTTAGCATGGTTTACGGCTTCATCAAGCAGTCGGGGGGCCATGTCACGATTTACAGCGAACCGGGTTTGGGGACGACCGTCCGGCTCTATTTGCCGGCCGCCCCCGCCTCGGAAAGCAATGTGCCCGAGCTGCTCACGGGCACGGAGCCACTCGGTGCCGGGGCGGCCGATGTCATATTGATCGCCGAAGACGATGTCTTCGTGCGGTCTTACGCTGTCACGTGCCTGCAAAGCTTGGGTTATCGCGTGATCACGGCGTCGAACGGTCATGAAGCGCTGGAAAAACTGCGGCAAGGACCAAGGCCTGATTTGCTTTTCTCCGATGTCGTTATGCCGGGCGGTATCAGCGGCTGGGAATTGGTGGAGCGCGCGCGCGAGCTTTATCCAAAGCTTCGTGTCCTTCTGACATCGGGCTACGCGTTGGAGACATTGGTCGAGAGAAATCGCATTCACACGGATGCGGCAATTCTCAACAAACCCTACCGAAAGACCGAGCTCGCGCGCCGAATCAAGGATGCGTTGAATAGCGCGCCATAGCGGGACGGGGTCCGCGCGCCGGCGCGCGGATTTTCAATCGCATCGATTACTCGTAATAGCCGCGCCCGTCGCGGTTTAGGCGTTCGGCCACGTCGGGCCACGGGAGCGGCGCTTGCGCGCGCGCCACGCGCACGCGCGCGAAACGCGCGTCGGCAAGGGCGGGCAATCCTTCGACGGCGGCGCGGGCATGAATGCGCCCGGCGACGAACGCGGCAAGGCTTGCGTCGTCGCGCCAGACCGTCATGGTGCGCACGCGGCCTTCCCAGATTTCGAATCGCACCGCGTAGCCGACCAGGCCGGGATGGTCGCGCAGCGAGCGCAAGACCGCCGAACTGCGCGACCAGAACACGCCCTGCGCGCCGATGTCGGACGAAAGCGTCGCCTCGGTCAGCGCCACGACGACCGGGGCGTCGGCCGGCAGATCGGCCGCTTGGCCCTCGCGAAAGCCGGTCGAGAACGCGCAGCCCGACGACAGCAGCGCGCAGAATGCGGCCGCGAACACACGAAAGCGCGACATGGCGGGGTTCTCCGCTGGGGGATCGTGCGTTGTATACGGACGATCCCCGGCGGCGGATCATATGATCCCTGCCGCCGCGCCACAGGCTTACTTCGCGAAGAGCTGGCCCATATCCTTGAATGCCTTGAACTCCAGCGCGTTGCCGCACGGGTCGAGCAGGAACATCGTCGCCTGCTCGCCGACCTGGCCCTTGAAGCGCACATAGGGCTCGATCACGAATTTCACGCCGAAGCCCTTCAGGCGCGCGGCCAGCGTCTCCCACTGGCCCCATTCCAGCACGATGCCGAAATGCGGCACGGGCACGTCGTGGCCGTCGACCGGGTTCGTGTGCGCGCGTTCCTGCGCCGCCGTCTTCGGGTGTTCGTGAATCACGAGCTGATGGCCGTAGAAATCGAAATCGACCCATTGCTCGCTCGACCTTCCTTCCGCCAGGCCGAAGGTCTCGCCGTAGAAACGGCGCGCTTGGGGCAGGTCGTGGACGGGAATCGCGAGATGGAAGGGGGACAAAGCCATGGAAACGCCGCTCCGGGGGATGGGATAGGCGGCGATCCTAAGCACGGCGACAGACAATAAAAATCAATATATATTTGTCGAACGCATAACGGAAATCGATGAATGATCCGCGAATTGAAGACCCTGGTCGCGGTGGCGCGCGAAGGCACCTTCGCCGCCGCCGGCGCCAAACTGGGCCTGACGCAAGCCGCCGTCAGCGCGCAGATGCGCCGCCTCGCCGACGAATTCGGCGTCGCGCTGTTCGATCGCGCGGGGCGGGCGGCCAAGCTCAACGCGCGCGGCGCGCAAATCCTGCTGCGCGCGCAGGAGCTGATCCGGCTTTACGAAAATCTCGGCGCGGCGTCGCCGGGCGAAGCGGCCCCCGTGCCGGTCACGATCGGCGCCATCGCCACCACGCAGCGCGGGCTGCTGCCCGATGCGCTGGCGAAATTCCATCGTACCCGTCCCGGCGTGCGGGTGCGCGTCGTGCCGGGCGTATCGATGGATCTGCTCGATCAGGTCGATCGCGGCGATCTCGATTTCGCGGTGATGATCCGCCCGCCCTTCGCGCTGCAAAGCGATCTGCGCTGGGCGGAAATGCTGCGCGAGCCCTTCCGCCTGATCGTGCCGCGCCATGTGAAGGGCAACGATTGGGCGGCGATCCTGGCGACGCAGAATTTCGTCCGCTACGACCGCAACTCCTTCGGTGGGCGGCAGGCGGATCGCTTCCTGCGCGCCGCACACATTACGCCGCGTGAGTGCTGCGAACTCGACGAAATCGAATCGCTGGTCGAATTGGTGGCGAAAGGCGTGGGCGTGGCGCTGGTGCCGCAAACCGCGTTGCATCGCCGCTGGCCCAAAGGCGTGCGTGCGATCGATCTGGGCCCGCGGACCTTCCATCGCGAAACCGGCATCGTTCATCGCGCAGGGGCCCCGTCGCGCGAACCCGTCGCCAAGCTGATGGAAATACTGCTGCGAGGCTGATGGCATGCGCCTTGCCAGCCTTTAGGATGTCAGCGTATCGCCGGGAGCCGCCAAATGACCGATCTTCTTGTTACCGCCCGTCTGCTCGTCACGATGGATGCCGCGCATCGCACGATCGAGGACGGTGCGCTTGCCGTCGACAACGGCGCCATCGTCGCTTTGGGTCCGCGCGCGGAAATCGAGCGGCACTTCCCCAACCCGAAGCGGCGCATCGGCGGCGGGAATTTCGTGCTGATGCCGGGCTTCGTCGACGGGCATTCGCATGCGGGTCACGGCCTGGTGCGGACGCTGGGCGGCGACGATTTCCCGGTCTGGCGTCAGGCGTGCCGCGACATCTATATGCTCGGCGCCACGCCCGAATTCTGGGCGGCCGAAGCGCGGCTGTCGTCGATCGAACGCTTGAAGGCGGGTGTGACCACGGCCGTCGCGTATCTGGGCGGCGGGGACGAGAACAACCGCTCCGACGGCGTCGATGTGCCGACCGCTTATACGGCGGCGTACGGCGAGGCTGGCGGGCGGTTGATTTTGGGCATCGGGCCCACGCGCCCGCCTTATCCCAAAACCTATGCGCGCTACGTGAACGGCGTGCGCGAAGAATTCCAAGTCGATTTCGAAACGCAGCACGAGACGTGCCGGCGCTTGCTGCGCGAGTTGCCGTCGTCGCGCATCGGCGTGGCGCTGACCACCCCGACGGTCAATCCCGAAATCCATCGCGGCCCTCACTTCGCCGAACTCTGCGATGTCGCGCGGCGGATGAAGCGTCTGGCGAAGGATCACGACGCCGTGCTGATGATGGACGGCCAGCGCGGCGGCACGGTGGAATTCGCCGTGCGCGAACTCGGCATCGTCGATGCGCGCACGCTGCTGTCGCATGCGCTGGACATCACGCCGGCGGAAGTGCGCCTCGTCGCCGAGACGGGCGCGACGGTCGCCAATAATCCGTTGTCGGGCAGTGCCGTTTGGGGCCGCTGCCCGGTGCCCGACATTCTGGAAGCGGGCGGGCGCGTCATCATGTGTTCGGACGGGCTCGCACCCGATTGCGGGGCGGATATGTTCCGCGTGATGCGCATGGGCGGGCAGTATCATCGCGCGATGCGCCGCGATCCGCATGTGCTGCCGCCCGGCCGCCTATTGCATATGACGACCAGCGATCCGGCCGCGTTTTTCGGCCTTGCCGATCGCGGCACGCTGGAAATCGGCAAGCGCGCCGATTTCATTCTGGTCGACATGGACAAGCCGCATTTGGCGCCCGCGACGATGCCGCTATTCCAGCTGCATTACGCGGCGACGGGGCAGGATGTCGATACGGTCGTCGTCGATGGCGAGATCGTGATGGAAGGCCGCAAGCTGACGCGCGTCGACGAGAAGGCAATCGTCGCGGCGGCGAAACGCGAAGCGCAAGCGATGCTCGATCGCACGGGGCTTCGCGCCTTGACCGAAACGCCGGAAAGCTTCTGGGAAGATCGCTACGACCGCGCGGCCTATTTGGGCCCGCATCAGGCGCCGATCGCGGCGGCGGCGAAAGCGTGATTCTCTATTTCGCCTACGGGTCCAACATGGACCCCGCGCGGTTGTTCGAAGCCCGCATGGCGGAGAAGGGCATTCGCTGGGGCAGCCGTATCGCCGCACGGCTCGACGGCTGGCGCTTGGCGTTCGACAAGCCCTGGGCGAAATACGACGGCGCGGGTGTCGCGAATATCCGCCCGGATCGTAAGGGTATCGTACACGGCACGTTGAACGAGCTGGGCGAAGGCGGGCTCGAGGTGCTCGATATCCATGAAGGCGTTGCGGATATGCATTACGCGCGCCGTACCGTTACCGTGATCGCGGCACAAGGTCCGGTCGAAGCAATCACTTACGTGGCGCTCGCCCCGCCTGTCGCGGGACTGAAACCGCATTCCAGCTATCTCGCGCATTTGCTCGCCGGGCGCGACCTATTGCCGCCATCGTATTTCGCCGCCCTCGAATCCATATCCGTCGCCGATGCGCAACGTTAGGATGGCGGCATGGAAAATCTCGAAACGCTGATCAGCGACGAATCGATCAAGACGCTGGTCGAAAATTTTTACGGCAAAGCGCGCCGGGACGAATTGCTCGGCCCCGTGTTCGACGCGGCGGTCGAGGATTGGCCGGCGCATTTCGACAAGCTGGGCGAGTTCTGGCGCGGCGTGATGTTCGGCAACAGCCGCTACAAGGGCGGCATGATGTTCGCGCATTTCCAGCTGCGCGACAAACTCACGCCCGCGCATCTCGAACGCTGGCTGAAATTGTGGTGGGAAGCGACCGAAGCGACGATGGCGCCGCAAGCGGCCGCCGCATTCCGCTTCAAGGCCGCGCGCATCGCGGAAAGCATGAGCCTCGCGTTGTTCCGCGATCCCGTCACCGGCTTGCGCCCCCTGATCCCCGTCTCCACCCCCATAGGAGAAACCCGATGACCGCCGTCGCCTCCGCCATCGATCCCGCGCGCCATCATCCCGTGCGCGGCTTTTCGGATCGCTTCGCGCTTGCCGTCACCAAGTTGCTGCGCTTTTGCGCCGACACGTTCTTCGCCAAGCGCTACGGCCATCGCGCGATCGTGCTGGAAACGGTCGCCGCCGTGCCCGGCATGGTCGGCGCGACGCTTACCCATCTGCGCTGTCTGCGTCGGATGGAGGACGACAAGGGCTGGATCCGCATCCTGATGGAGGAGGCGGAGAACGAGCGTATGCATCTGATGACCTTCATCGCGATTGCCAAGCCGACCTTCTTCGAGCGTCTGGTCGTCATCCTGGTGCAATGGGTGTTCTATCTCGGCTTCTCGGCGCTTTATCTGATCCATCCGAAGACCGCGCATCGCCTGGTCGGCTATTTCGAGGAGGAGGCCGTGACCTCCTACACCCATTATCTGCGCGAGATCGACGAAGGCCGGTCCGCGAACGTGCCGGCTCCCGAGATCGCCAAGCGTTATTGGAAGATGGCCGATGATGCGACCTTGCGCGACGTGGTGCTGATCGTGCGCGCCGACGAAGCGCATCATCGCGACGTCAATCACGGATTCGCGGCGGAGTTGGGCGGGCAAAGCGTCGATCCGAATGACCATTCGCCGTATCCGGAACGTGCCGAACTGCGCTGAGCCTCAGCCGAAATTCCCGATCCGGGGGACGCGCAACACGTCGTGCCCCGGATTCAACGCCAGTGCCGTCGCGCGGGCGTGGATCGCGTCGATATAGGGCCGCAAGATTGCGGCACCTTCGGCCATTTTCGGCAGGGCTTCGACGCGGAAGCGTTCGGCTTCCGCCGCGATTTCGGCGCGGATCGCGGTCTCGTCGATCTTGGTCATGCGCCGGTCGCGCATGACGAATTCGCCGTCGATCAGCACGTCGCGCACCGCTTCGGAATTGACCGAGAAGCACAGCTGCCGGATCGGATCGTGCAGCGGCTGGAAGCCGAGATGATCCGCGTCGAGCAGCGCGATATCGGCGCGCATACCGGGCGCGAGACGCCCGATATCGCCGATGCGGCAGGATTTGGCACCGCTCTCGGTCGACATTTCGAAGGATTCCTTCGCGCCGAGCCAGGTCGACGTATCGAAGCTTTCGATCTTGTGCAGCATGGCGGCGAGGCGCAACGCCTCCACCTGATCGGCGGTGTCGCTGGTCGCCATGCCGTCGGTCGCGACCGCGACATTGACGCCCGCGAGGCGCAAGGCACGCACCGGGCACACACCGCTGCCGAGTTTGAGATTGCTCAGCGGATTATGCGTGACCGAGCAGCCGGCGGCCCCCATGCGCGCGATATCGTCCGCGGTCAGCCAGATCGCATGGTTCATCGTCAGGCGTTCGGTCAGCAAGCCCAGATCGGCCAAATGCCGGACCAGCGTCTTACCGAACAGCACTTGGCCGGTGATCGCCTGGGTCTTGGTTTCCAGCACATGCATATGCATCGCGAGATCGCGTTCGGCCGCGATGCGGTTCAACGTTTGCAGCAATTCGGGGCTGCAACGCTGCGGCGCGCAAGGCCCTAAGGCAAGGCCAAGCCGCCCGTCGTCGTGCCCGTGCCATCTCGCGTAATGCCGTTCGAACAGGGCGAGCAGCGCTTCGTCGCTCGACAGCGGCGATGCGGCAATGCGCGCGCGCAGTTCCGCCGGCACGATTTCGTCGTAGAACGGGATGCCGTATTCCATCGGCGCGTTCCACATGCTGACCGTCACGCGCGCGCGAAGGCCGATATCGCGATAGGCGGCGATCGTGCCGTCCAAGCCTTCGGGCGTGGCCGAGGGATGGATCAGATCGTCCTGCAACGTGGTGACGCCGGAGCGGATCGATTCCAGCGCGCAGAGCATGCCGCGCAAGTAATGCGCGCGCTCGGACAATTCGGGAAAGCCGAAGGGCGGATACGACATGGTCAGCCACGGCTCCAGCGGCAGATTGTCGTAAGCGCCCTGTTCGAAGGCTTCGTTGGAATGCATATGCGCGTTGACGAAGCCGGGGATCGCGATCAGCCGCGTGCCGTCGATGATCTCCGCATCCGCCGATACGGAAAGGTTCTTGCTGATCGCCGCGATCCGGCCCTCGCGCACCAGAATATCGCCGCCGCGCAACGGCGCGGTATGCGCATCGGGAACGACGACGGCGTTGCGGATCAGGATTGGACGGATCATTCGAGCGGCACCTTGTGCGTAGCCAAATACGCCAGGTATTGAGGCAAATTACATGCCGGGCTGAGTTTTGCGCCCTTGAACCCCGAAAGCGTCGCGGGATAGAAACACCGGGCCATGAACCCGATTTTCGCCGGATTGCCGACCACGATTTTCGAGGAGATGTCCGCCCTCGCGCGCGCGCATGACGCGGTCAATCTCGGCCAGGGATTCCCCGACGATCCGGGCCCCGAGGACGTGCGCCGCAAAGCCGCCGAGGCGGTGATCGACGGCTGGAACCAGTATCCGCCGATGCCCGGTATGCCTGAGCTGCGCCAAGCGGTCGCGGCGCATTACAAGGCGCATCAGGGCCTCGACATCGATCCGCTGGCCGAAGTGATGGTGACGTCGGGGGCGACCGAAGCGATCGCAGGCGCCTTGATGGCGTTGATTACGCCGGGCGACGAGGTCGTGCTGTTCGAACCGTATTACGACGCCTACCTGCCGCTAGTGTTGCGCGCGGGCGGGGTGCCGAAATTCGTCAAGCTCGCCCCGCCCGAATGGCGCTTCACCGCCGCCGATCTCGCCGCCGCGATCGGGCCGAAAACGCGTGTCGTGCTGTTCAACAATCCATTGAACCCGTCGGCGACCGTCTACGGCACGGCGGAATTGGAACTGATCGCCAAGGCGATCGAGGGCACCAACGCGATCGTCGTGGCCGACGAGGTGTGGGAGCATGTCGTCTTCGACGGCCGCAAACATACGTCCGTGCTTGCGATCCCGGGCTTGCGTAACCGCAGCGTCAAGATCGGCTCGGCCGGGAAAATCTTCTCGCTGACCGGCTGGAAAGTCGGGTTCAGCGTCGCGGCGCCCGACATTTTGAAGGTGCTGATGAAGGCGCATCAATTCCTGACCTTCACCACGCCGCCCAATCTGCAATCGGCCGTCGCCTATGGCCTGGGGAAGGACGCCGCGCATTTCGACGCGATGCGTGCCGATCTTCAGGCCAGTCGCGACCATCTGGCGAGGGGTTTGGCGGGGGCGGGGTTCAAGACGCTCGCGTGCGAAGGCACCTATTTCATCAATGTCGATTTGGCGCCGCTGGGCCTGACGGACGATCAGGAATTCTGCCGCCGCTTGGTGAAGGAAGCGCGCGTCGCGGCGATTCCGGTCTCGGCCTTCTACGCCGATGGCGGCATGCGTTCGGCGATCCGCTTCTGCTTCGCCAAGAAATACGAAACGCTTGACGCCGCCGTGGAACGCCTCGCGGCCTGGGCGCCCAAACTCGCGGTGTAATCGCTTGCAAGCGCGCGGCGGTTGCGGGACAAATCTTCCGCGAACCAAATAAAGACAAGAGGAAACCTCCATGGCCGTGAAAGTCGCGATCGTCACCGGTGCTTCCAGCGGAATCGGCAAAGCCAGCGCTATCGCGCTCGCCAAAGCGGGCTACAAGGTCGGGTTGCTCGCGCGCCGCGCCGACAAGCTCGAAGCCGCGGTCGCCGAAATCAAGGCGGCGGGCGGCGAGGCCATCGCTTTGGCCGCCGATGTCGGCAATCCCGCCCAGGTCGAAGCCGCGTTCGGTGCGGTGAAAGCGAAATGGGGCCGTCTGGATTTCCTGTTCAACAATGCCGGCACGGGCGCCCCCGCCATTCCGATGGAAGATCTGACGTTCGAACAATGGAAGACCGTGGTCGACGCGAATTTGACCGGCTCGTTCCTGTGCGCCCAATCGGCGATCCGCATCATGAAGGCGCAAGACCCGCGCGGCGGGCGCATCGTCAATAACGGTTCGATCTCCGCCTACGCGCCGCGCCCCCATTCGGCCCCTTATACGGCGACGAAACACGCGATCTCGGGCCTCACGCGGTCGATCGCGCTCGACGGGCGGCGCTACGACATCGCTTGCGGTCAGATCGATATCGGCAACGCGGCGACGGAAATGACCACGCGCATGGTCGAAGGGCCGGGCGTGCCGCAAGCCAACGGCACGATGATGCACGAGCCGCGCATGGACGTAAGCAACGTCGCCAACTCGATCGTGCATATGGCCTCGCTGCCGCTCGACGCGAATATCCTGTTCATGAACGTCATGGCCACGAAGATGCCCTTCGTGGGCCGCGGCTAAGCGCGATGAAACGGGCGGCGCTGCGGATCGTCGTTCCGCTCGCCGCCCTTTTTCTGGCGGCTTGCGCGAACGCGCCGTCCTGCCCGCCGGGCCTTTCGTCGGGCTCGGCGATCGATCTCTATTTCGGGCGCGGCGTTCCGGGCGGGCGCGAAGTAACCGACGCGCAATGGCGCGAGTTCGTCGATCAGGTTCTAATCCGCGAATTCCCGGATGGCTCGACCACCTTCGACGCCAGCGGGACGTGGTTCTCGACGCGCCAGAGCCGTACGATTTCGGAACGCAGCGCTATGGTCAGCGTGATCGTGCCCGATGCGCGCCAAGCCGCCCCGAAAGTCGAGCGCGTCATCGCCGACTATAAGCGGCGCTTCGCGCAAGACTCGGTGTTGCGCGCCGAACGCGCGGTCTGTTTCGCGTTCTAGCTGCCCACGTTTATGGACGCTGCGAAGCGCAGCTTTGCGCTGCATGAGTGAAAATGGATCGTCACAAAAGATTAGAGGGGTGTAATTTCCGGTAAAGCAAGATACGTCATATGCCCGCCCGAATGGACCGGGTGCGCTTCTAAGGGATGGTCGGGGCCTCGAAGGCCTCTCCCCGGCCATGGATCGAAAAATCCAACGTTGAGCACAAATGGTCCCATCGGGGTCTGCGTGTATGTCATGGCCGTCAACACCATTGCATGAGATCTATTGCAAAACAGCAATGGACGTTCACTTCGAAGTGCGCTGATGATTCGGCGATTGTCGAGCGTCGATGCGCCGGAATATGCGTCGAATATTCCTCTGATACGACAGCGAAATGATTTCCCACTTTCGTCGTTCCAGTCCCGCGAGAGAAGACGAGAGATCGTTGTCGTATCGAAAGCGGGCAAGTTAACGAGCTGGCCGTAGACTGTTTGTACGATTGTCGCCTGGCTGACTTCGAACCCATATAAATCGAAGATATTCGAAACCGAAGCCGCCCAGCACCATTGGGATGCAAATTGAGGGTCTTCCGCTTCTGCGAGCTTGCCCAAATCGATTCCGACATCGCAGATAGTTGTCGGTCCAATGCCTTGTACGAACTGCGGATAGCAGTTTTCATAAGCTTTTGCGCTGGTCGCGATCGCAATGCTAGGCAACGAGGCGATCAACGCGCGACGGGACAAAGCCATGTTTGCGCCTCTTATAAATAATTTATTTTATAGATAGTATCCCGTCTTGACCTAGTAGTCTAGGCGGTGCACGAAAATAAGAACTTCTATTTATTGAGTCGACCGACGGCGCAGTTTTGCGCCGCATCGGCGGCATTGCGGGCTTGCGGGAAAATCTCGGTCGGCTTGCCGATCCCGGCGACGAACAACTCGTTTACCCGCGACGTATCGCGTGGAAGCTGGATGCGCTCGATCGTGCCGACGACGCGGTTGCTTGCGTCGACTCGCGCTTCCAAACCCCACCAGCCATTGATCGTGTCGCCCGGCACGCCATAGCGCCGGTCGGTGATCCGCACGATCTTGCCGCCATCCGTTTGCGGTTCGACGCTCGGCCAGAGCATGCCGTCCGAAAACCACGCGAGGATTTTGCCTTCGCGTGTTGCGAGCACCGGCGCGATCGCGGGATCGTCGATCCGCTTGAAGCACGCCCAGGCGATGGCGCCTTTCTGCAAGGGCGAGGCGAATCCCACGCGCGCCCCGTCGGGATCGTCGACCACGATGCGCCGCAGCCAAGGCTGGAAGATCGTGGTGTAGACGCGCAGATCGGCGGCGACGACGTTCTCGGCGCGCAATTGGTTGCGCGCCATCGTTTCGACGGCTTTGTTCTGCGCGAGCCCGTAGAACAGATAGACGGTGCTGAGGGCCAAGCCCGCAAGGATCAGCACGCGCGCCGCGACCGCGCGCGGTGCGATCAACGCCGCGATCATGCCGATCAGCAATGGCACGGTGTAACCGGGATCGATGATGCCGAGACCCGAGACGAAGAACCGCGTGTCGCTGAAGGGGGCGAGCAACTGCGTGCCGTAGATCGTGAACCAGTCGAGCAGGGGATGCGTGCCGATGCCCAGCGTGAACAAGCCGATCCAGGCCCAGATCGCGTCTTCCTCGCCCGCCGGGGTGAAGGGCTTGTTCTGGCGGCACCAGCGCCACGCGGCCCAGCCCAAGGCGGGCCCGGCAAAGGCGGCGAACAGGAAGGAATGGCTGACGCCGCGATGGCGGACCCAGGATTGGAACTCGTCGGCGACGGGAAAGAAACTGTCCAGATCGGGGATCGTGCCGGCCAGGGCGCCGGCGGCGATCGCCACACGGCCCAGGCGCTTGCCCGCGACCGCATAACCGACCGAGGCGCCGAGAACGAGTTGGGAGAGGGAATCCAATGGGGGGACTTTCGTTGCCGTACCGGTCCCGTTAGATAGGGTTTCCCGCACCCGGATCAAGCGGAACCCGACATGACGTTACCCGCCACCGCGACCCTTATCATTATCGACATGCAACAGGCGGTCGATTTGCCCTATTGGGGCAAGCGCTGCAATCCGGGGGCGGAGGCGGTGGTGGCGCAATTGCTGGCGGCGTGGCGTAAACGCGGATTGCCGTTGATCCATGTCCGCCACGATTCCGTCGAACCCGATTCCGGCTATCGCCCCGACCGGCCGAGCCACGCGTTCAAACCCGAGGCGATGCCGCTGGCGGGCGAAACCGTGATCGCCAAATCGACGAATTCGGCGTTCATCGGCACGAAATTGGAGCGCGTCCTGCGCGATGCGAAGGCGGCCCCGGTCGTGTTCGCCGGTGTGTCGACCAGCAATTCGGTCGAGGCGACGTTGCGCATGGCGGGCAATCTCGGCTTCGACGCATGGATCGTCGCCGACGGGTGTTTCACCTTCGATAGGCGGCTGCTCGACGGGCGTGTGATCCCGGCGGCGGATGTTCACGCGTTGTCGCTCGCCAATCTGTCGGGCGAATATGCGCGGGTCGTGAATTCGGCCGAAATCCTGGCGGAACTCTGATTCCGGCCCAGTTGCCAAGCCGGGCCGGCACGGGCAATCTCTGGCCTGCGGGTTGCATCGCCTACCCCCAGTTTTGGGAGAAGTAGGGCATGTTCCTGCCGGGTTTGGGAGATTTCGCGTGAACGCAGCATCCCCTGGCGCGCCGGTTGCCTTCGACGAAATGCGCGCGCCCGATGGCACGGTCCGTGCCGCCTATGCGCGCCTCGCGCAATGGCTCGAAAACACGCCGCCCGAATTGCTGGCCCGCAAGCGCCACGAGGCGGACGTTCTGTTCCGCCGCTTGGGCATTACGTTCGCGGTCTATGGCGAGGGCGGGGACACCGAGCGCTTGATCCCGTTCGATGTGATTCCGCGCGTGCTGACCGCCCCCGAATGGGATGCGCTGTCCGAAGGCCTCGTCCAGCGCGTGAAGGCGTTGAACGCTTTTCTTTACGACGTCTATCACGGGCGCGAGATCGTGCGCGCCGGGAAAATCCCCGCGGAACTGATCGACGGCAACGAGCAATACCGGCCGGAGATGATCGGCGTCGAAGTGCCGGGCCGCATCTATACCCACATCGCCGGGATCGATGTGGTCCGCGTCTCGGCCGACCAGTTCTACGTGCTGGAGGACAATGTGCGCACGCCGTCGGGCGTGTCGTACATGCTCGAAAACCGCGAAGCGATGATGCGCCTGTTCCCGGAGCTGTTCGCGCGCAACCGCGTGCAGCCCGTGGGCCATTATCCGGACGAACTGCTCAAATCGCTGCGCTCCTTGCCGCCGCACAGCGCCGCCGACAAGGACGAGCCGACCGTCGTGATGATGACGCCCGGCGCCTACAACTCCGCCTATTTCGAGCACGTCTTCTTGGCCGAGCAGATGGGCGTCGAGCTTGTCGAAGGCCAGGACATGTTCGTCGAGAACGACTACGTCTATATGCGCACGGTTGCCGGCCCGCGGCGCGTGGACGTGATCTATCGCCGCTTGGACGACGCGTTCCTCGATCCCGCCGCGTTCCGGCCGGATTCGGCGTTGGGCGTGAAGGGGCTGTTCGAAGCCTATCGCAAAGGCAACGTCACGCTGGCGAATGCCGTGGGCACGGGTGTCGCCGACGACAAGGCGGTCTATCCTTACGTGCCCGATATGGTGCGCTTCTATTTGGGCGAGGAGCCCAAGCTCGCCAACGTGCCGACCTATTCGTTGCGCAAGCCCGACGATCTCAAATACACGCTCGAACATCTGCCCGAACTCGTGGTCAAGGAAACCCACGGCTCGGGCGGCTACGGCATGCTGGTCGGACCCAAATCGACGGCGGCGGAAATCGAAGCCTTCCGCCAGCGCATCATCGCCAAGCCCGAGCTTTATATCGCCCAGCCGACTTTGGCGCTGTCGACCTGCCCGACCTTCGTCGAGGAAGGGGTGGCGCCGCGCCATCTCGACCTGCGGCCTTATCTGCTGGTCGGCAAGGACGTGAAGCTGGTGCCCGGCGGGTTGACGCGCGTCGCCTTGCGCAAAGGCTCGCTGGTCGTCAATTCCAGCCAAGGCGGCGGCACCAAAGACACTTGGGTTTTGGAGGGCTGATCATGGCGATGTTGTCCCGCGCCGCCGACCAGCTTTACTGGATGGCCCGTTATATGGAGCGCGCCGAGAATATGGCGCGCATCCTGGACGTGTCGTATCGCATGTCGCTGTCGTCGACCGACGGCGATTCCGAACATATGCAATGGGGCCCGGCCTTGGTCGTGGCGGGCTGCGAAGGCCCGTTCAAGGAAACCGGCCGTCCGACCGACGCGCGCAACGTGGTCGAATATCTCGCCCTCGATCCCGCCAACCCGTCCTCGATCCGCAATTCGCTGGGGGCGGCGCGCGAAAACGCCCGCGCGATGCGCACCCAGATCACGACCGAGATGTGGGAATCGCTGAACGCGACGTGGCTCGAAATCCGCAATCTCGATTACGACAAACTCGAAGCGATGGGGACGCGCGCCTTCTTCGATTGGGTGAAGGAACGCAGCCATCTGTTCCGCGGCGTCACCTACGGCACGATGCCGCGCGATGCGGCCTATCGCTTCGCGCGTATCGGCACGTTCTTGGAGCGCGGGGATTCGACCGCGCGTCTGCTCGACGTGAAGTACCACGTGCTGCTGCCGACGGCGCGCGACGTGGGCGGTGCGGTCGATTACTATCAATGGGGCGCGTTGCTGCGCTCGGTCTCGGCGTTTCAGGCCTATCGGCGCGTCTATCGCGACGTGATCAAGCCGCGCCGCGTGGCCGAATTGCTGATCCTGCGCGCCGACATGCCGCGTTCGGTCGCGGCGTCGCTGGGCGAATTGACCGGCTTGCTCGACGAAGTGCGCGAGCAATTCGGACGCAACTACCGCTCGGCCGGTTTGGCCCACACGATCCACGACCGTATCCGTTTCGCCAAAATCGACGAGGTTTTCGAATTCGGCCTGCACGAGTTCCTGACCGATATCGTCGATTCCAACATGGCGATCGGAAAGGCGATTGCCGAGGACTTCGGTTTGCCGTATTGACCGCGCGAACCGGAGTGCGATGACATGACCTACGGCGTCGGCCTGCTTCTCGAAGACGGACTCGTCCTGTGCGCGGATTCGCGCACCAATGCGGGCGTCGATCACGTCGCCACCTTCCGCAAGATGCATGTCTGGGAAGCGCCGGGCGAGCGCTGCATGGTGCTGCTGACGGCGGGCAATCTCGCCATCGCGCAATCGGTCGTCACGTTGCTGACCGAAGGCATGGGGCCGGACAAGACCGAGACGATCTTGAACGTGCCGTCGATGTTCGAAGCCGCACGCCTCGCCGGCCGCGCGGTGCGCGAGGTCTACGATCTCGACGCCGAGCGGCTGAAGGAGCAGGGGGCCGAGTTCAACATCTCGATGATCCTGGGCGGGCAGATCAAGGGGCGGCGCTTGCGCCTCTTTCACATCTACTCCGCCGGCAATTTCATCGAGGCGACGGTCGAAACGCCCTATTTCCAGATCGGCGAAACCAAATACGGCAAGCCGATCCTCGACCGCGTCGTGTCGGGCCGCACCTCGTTGAACGAAGCGGCAAAATGCGCGTTGATCTCGATGGATTCGACGCTGCGCTCCAACGTGTCCGTCGGGTTGCCGATCGATATCGTCATTCTGCGCCGCGACGAATGCAAGCTCGCGGTCAAGAAGCGCCTCGACGAAACCGATCTCTATTTCTCCGACATCCGCCGGCGCTGGTCGGAAGGCCTTCGCTCGGTCTTCCAGACCGTGCCCGATCCCGACTGGAAAGTTTGAGTTTAAGTGCCGATCTTCGACCCGCTTTTTCTGGCGTTGGCGATCCCGGCCTTTCTTCTGGTCGGCATTTCGAAAGGCGGATTCGGCGGCGGCCTCGGCTCGATGGGCGTGCCGCTGATGGCATTGGCGATTCCCGTACCCCAGGCGGCGGCGATCATGCTGCCGCTGCTGATCGTCATGGATGCGTTCGGGATCTGGCGCTATCGCAACGTTTGGTCGCGCGAACATATGCCGATCCTGCTGACCGGCGGCATTATCGGGATCGTGATCGGCTATCTCGCCTTCCGCCATCTCGACGAACTTTGGGTGCGCCTGCTGATCGGCCTGATCGCGATCGTGTTCTCCGGCAAGGGCGTGCTCGATTCATTGCGCGGGCGCCACGCGGCGACCGCGACCGAACCCAACTGGCCCAAAGGTCTGTTCTGGTCGATGGTCTCGGGCGCCACCAGCTTCATCGCCAATGCGGGCGGGCCGCCGATCCAGGTCTATTTGCAGCCCTATAAGATGGACAAGACCTTGTTCGTCGGCACGCTGCTGGTGCTGTTCGCGATCATCAACTGGCTGAAATTCTTCCCTTACGTCTATCTCGGCCTGTTCACCTTCGAGAATATCGGCACGAGCCTCGCGCTGCTGCCGCTCGCCCCGATCGGCATGTGGGCGGGGTTCTGGCTGCATCATCGCGTCGACCAGAAACGCTTTTATTTCTGGTGCAATCTGTTCCTGTTCGCGACCGGCTGGAAGCTGGTCTACGACGCGGCCAAGGGGCTGTTCCTCGTCTGACCCGCGACGGAATGCCTCGGAAAAGGGGCTTGCCCAAAATTACTTTAAGTCTAAAGTATCTCCCCGAGGCATTTAGGGAACGGGGATCGGGCCATGAAGATCGTCAGCATCGGCGGCGGGCCGGCGGGGTTGTATCTCGCCATTCTGATGAAGAAGGCGGACCCCGCGCACGACATCACGATCGTGGAGCGCAACAAGCCGGGCGACACGTTCGGCTTCGGCGTCGTGTTCTCCGACGAAACGCTCGGCAATTTCGCCGACGCCGATCGCGAAAGCTACGACGCGATCACCGCGGCCTTCGCGCATTGGACCGATATCGACGTCCATTATCGCGGCCAGGTCGTGACCTCCAAGGGCCACGGCTTTTCGGGCATGGCGCGGGTCAAGCTGCTCGATATCCTGTCCAAGCGCGCCGCCGCTCTGGGCGTGAAGATCGTCCACGAGCGCGACGTGAAGGACGTGACCGAGTTCCCCGACGCCGATCTGATCCTGGCGGCGGACGGCGTCAACTCCGCCATCCGCGCCAAATACGAAGCGAAGTTCAAGCCGTCGCTCGATTGGCGGCGCAACAAATTCGTGTGGCTCGGCACCACGCGCCCGCATCCCGCATTCACGTTCCACTTCAAGGAACACGAAAGCGGCCTCTATCGCGTCCATGCGTATCAATACGACAAGTCGCACTCGACCTTCATCGTCGAGACGAGCGAGACGGCGTGGAAGAAGGCCGGTCTCGACAAGGCGACGGAAGAACAGACGATCGATTTTTGCGAGAAGCTGTTCGCCGAAGAACTGGCGGGCCATAAGCTGATCGCCAATCGCTCGATCTGGCGCACCTTCCCGACGATCCGCAACGCGCATTGGTCTTTCGACAACGTGGTGCTGATGGGCGACGCGTGCCATACGGCGCATTTCTCCATCGGCTCGGGCACCAAGCTCGCGATGGAAGATGCGATCGAGCTGGCGGCGGCGCTCAAGTCGACCAAGTCGGTCAAGGAAGCGCTCGCCGCCTACGAGGCCAAGCGCAAGCCCCAGACCGAATCCATCCAGCGTGCCGCGCAAACCTCGCTCGAATGGTTCGAGGAGACGGAGCGCTATATCGGCAAGCTTGACGCGCTGGAATTCGCCTTCGCGATGCTCACACGCTCGATGCGCATCACGCATACGAATTTGAAGCTCCGCGATCCCGCCTTGGTCGCCGAAATCGACCGGGACTTCGCCGCCAAGGCCGGTGTCGCGGGCGCGCCGCCGCCGATGTTCACGCCGTACAAGATCGGCAAGATGGAAGTGCCCAACCGCATCGTCGTGTCGCCGATGTGCCAATATTCGGCCGAAGACGGGTTGCCGAACGATTGGCATCTCGTACACCTGGGCAGCCGCGCGCTCGGCGGGGCGGGTCTGATCCTGACCGAAATGACCGATGTGAGTGCGGAAGGCCGCATCACGCCGGGTTGTGCGGGTCTCTATAAGGACGAACACGTGGCCGCGTGGAAGCGCGTGACCGAGTTCGTCCACGCCAATTCGCCCGCCAAGATCGGCGTACAACTCGCCCATGCCGGGCGCAAAGGCTCGACCAAACGCGCTTGGGAAGGGATCGACCAACCCTTGCCTGACGGCAATTGGGACCTGATCGCCCCGTCGCCGTTGCCCTACAAGAAGGGCAGCCAAACGCCGCGCGCGATGAATCGCGGGGATATGGACAAGGTCAAAGCCGACTTCGTCGCCGCGACGAAGCGCGCCGACGCGGCCGGGTTCGACATCGTCGAAGTGCATATGGCGCATGGCTATCTGCTGGCGAGCTTCGTCTCGCCGCTGACCAACCAGCGCAGCGACGAATATGGCGGCACGCTGGAAAAACGCCTGCGCTTCCCGCTGGAAGTGCTCGACGCCGTGCGCGCGACGTGGCCGAAGGAAAAGCCCATCGCGGTGCGTATCTCCGCGACCGATTGGAAGGAAGGCGGGACGACGCCCGACGAGGCCGTCGCGATCGCCAAAATGCTGAAGGCGCATGGCACGGATATCGTCGACGTCTCGGCGGGCCAAACGGTCGACGACGACCATCCGGTCTATGGCCGCCTGTTCCAAACGCCCTTCGCCGATCGTATCCGCCAGGAAGCGGATGTGCCGGTGATGACGGTAGGGGCGATCTCGACCTGGGCCGACGCGAACACGATCCTGGCCGCGCGCCGCGCCGATCTTTGCGTGCTGGCGCGCGCGCATCTGTTCGATCCGTACTGGACGCGCCATGCCGCGCAGGAACAGGGCTACGATCTGCCCTGGCCGCCGCAATACGGCTCGGCGCGCAGCTTTACGCCGCGTCCCAGCCGGTAGTTTCTTTCGGGAATCCTTCGGCGGCGAGGCGCGCCATGACCGCGTCGCGCGTGGCGTCGTCGTAGCGCGCCCAGAGGCGGATCTCGCGCGAACTGCGCCCGCAGCCCGTGCAGCGCAGATCGGCGTCGAGCCGGCAAATATTAATGCAGGGCGATTTCATCGCGAGGTTCCGGCACGTAGCACTCGTCGCCGTCGCAGCACGGCGCGATGTTGATCTTGCAATGCTCGCATTGCATATGCCCGTGCACCCAAATCGGGCGCGTCGTGCGATGGCACCAGGTGCAGACGGGCAAAGCGGCGCGGTTCATGTGGCGGCAGAGTGGCCGCGATTCGCGCGATCAGTAAACCCCCGCGACGCGCGCGCGTTGGCGGACCAGCGCCAGCACCATTTTGCAGGCCGGCATCTCGTGCCCGGTGAGCGCGCCCATCTCGACCACCGCGCCCAGCAACGCATCGATCTCCATCGGTTTCTTGGCTTCGAGGTCTTGCAGCATCGAGGTTTTATGCGAGCCGACTTCGGCCGCCCCGTCGATGCGTTTTTCGACGTCGATGCCGAATTTGATACCCAATGCCTCGCCGACCGCTTGCGCTTCCAGCATCATCGCGCGGGCGACGCTGCGGGTCCCCGGATCGCCGGTGATGACGTCGAGCGTGGCACCCGTCAGTGCCGATAGCGGGTTGAAGCACAGATTGCCCCACAGCTTCACCCACATATCGTCGCGGATGCGCGGGCGCACCGGCGCCTTCAAGCCGCCCTTGATCATCAATTCCGACAGCGCCGCGATGCGCTCGCTTTTCGAGCCGTCGGGCTCGCCCAGCGTGAAGCGGTTCGAATAGGTGTGCTCGATCACGCCGGGCGCCAGGATATTGGCGGCGGGATAGACGACGCAGCCGATGGCGCGTTCGGGGCCCAGCTTCGACCACAACGCCCCGCCCGGATCGACCGATTCGAGCCGCTTGCCGTCATGCGGGCCGCCATGTTTGTGGAAATACCAATAGGGCACGCCGTTCATCGCCGTGACCAAGGCGGTCTTGGGGCCCAGCAGCGACGCGACCTGATCGACGGCGGCGACCAGGCCGTGGGCCTTCAGGCTGACGATGACGAAATCCTGTTCGCCCGCTTCGCGCGCATCGCCGGCGAAATTCGCGTCTTTGATCACCGTCTCGGCGCCTTCGGAGATCAGCTTGATCCCGTTGGCCTTCATCGCCTCCAAATGCGCGCCGCGCGCGAAGAACGTAACGCGCGCCCCGCCTTGGGCGAGCTTCACGCCCATATAACCGCCGATGGCGCCGGCGCCGAAAATCAGAACACGATTCACTTCGCCGCTCCCAACCCCAATTTGTCGGCGAGGCCGATGCGTTGCAATTTGCCGGTCGCCCCCTTCGGGATCTCGGCGAGGATCACGACCTTGCGCGGCACTTTGAAATCCGCGAGGCGCTTGGCGGCGAAATCGCGGATTTCGCGCTCGGTCGTCGCTTGGCCTTCGCGCAAGACGATCGCGGCGGCGACGTCCTCGCCCAATTTGTCGTGCGGCATCGCGAAGGTCACGACCTGCGCGACCGCCGGGTGATCCATGATCACCTCGTCGACTTCGAGGGGCGAGACCTTCTCGCCGCCGCGATTGATCAGCTCCTTCAACCGCCCGGTGATGCGCAGATAGCCTTCGTCGTCCAGCGTGCCTTGGTCGCCGGTGCGGAACCAGCCGCCCGCGAAGGCTTTGAGATTCGCGTCCGGGTTCGCTTCGTAGCCTTTGGTGACGTTGGGCCCGCGAATCACGATCTCGCCCAAGGCGCCCTTGGGCAGAAGATTGCCTTCCTCGTCCATGATCGCGACTTCCGGGCCTGCGGCGATGCCGACGGAGCCGGGCTTGCGCGCGGCGGGCGGCAAAGGGTTCGACGCCATTTGGTGCGCGGCTTCGGTCATACCGTAGCTTTCGATCACCGGGCAGCCGAACGCGGCTTCGAGTTCAAGCATCACTTGCGGCGGCAGCGACGCCGACGACGAGCGAATGAAGCGCAAGCCGGCGCGCGCCAAGCTGTCCTTGTTGCGGTCGGCGCGCGCGAGAATGGCTTGATGCATCGTCGGCACGGCCGTGTACCAACTCGGCTTCACCTCGTCGAGCCAGCCGAAGAATTTGAGCGCGTTGAAGCCGGGCGTGCACACGGTGCCCCCGCCGGCGGCAAGCGACGACAGCACCGCCGCGATCAGCCCGTGGATGTGGAACAGCGGCATGATGTTGAGGCATTTGTCGCTCGGCGTGAGCGCGAGCGTCTGGCCGATATGCCTTGCGGAGGCGCAGATATTCGCCTGCGCCAGCGGCACGATCTTGGGGCGCGAGGTGGTGCCCGAGGTGTGCAGGATCAGCGCGATGTCGTCTTGTTGCGCGGGGCCCGGCTGCGCGGCCGTGCCTTTCAAAAGCGACGACAGCGTGTAGGAACCCGCACCCGCATCGCGCGTCGGCGTCAATTCGATCAGCGGTACGCCCAGCTTCGCCGCGGCGGCGCGCGCGGGCGTTTCATCGCCCTTCTGGGCGAGCACCGCCTTGGCTTTGAGGTCGGCGATATAGAACTCGAACTCCTCCTGCCGATAGGCGGGGTTCAACGGGGCTGTCGTCGCCGCACCGGCGACGCACAGGAAGGCGGCGGCCATCTCCGGCCCGTTGGGCAGCACGATCGCCACGCGATCGTCGCGGCCGATCCCCATCGCGTTGAGGTCGGCGATCGTCTTGGCCGCGAGTTTGCGCAAACCCGCGAACGAAAGGGGTGGCGTCTCGGGGGACCCAAGCGCCATGTCGCCGTCTTTGCCGATACGCAGAAGTTCCGAAACCGTCGTGAACGCCATTGCCGTCCTCCCGAGGTGGAAGACGATTCCGTATCAGAGAGCGGAACGCCTGCCTAGGCGGCGACGCCCGTTCCGCGCGCGGTGTCGGTAATATTCTGTGCGGCCATATAGGCCATCGTGCCCTGGCGCCAATCCTCGTGATGGGCGGCCATATGCAGCGTTTCCTGGGCATAGCGCTGGGCGGCGAAGCCCAGATCGGCCGGGGCGCGGCCGGTTTCGCCGACCATCTCGTCGGCGAAGCTGCGTTTGCGCTGGGGGCCCTGGCCCCGTCGGGCCAGGGCGTCCACCAGCCCCGCCATCTGTTCGGCGGAGAGCCCGAGCCCCTGCGTGGCTTTATCGGCGGCTTCGGGTTGGACGCGGGCGGCCGACGCATTCCCCTCCGTCCCGACGCGCTTGGCGCCGGGCGGTGGCAGCAGGAAAACATTCGATGCCGCGTTCATGGGATTAATGTAAAATTTTATGAAAATCGAAGTCAACTGGAATCTGGCATTCGATTCAAATTGTAGTTAATATCCACATCGCCGAAGTCGCTCGAAAGCCTCAATGTTTCAAACATTTGTGGTTTCGGGGGGCCGGGCTAAACTGCATTCCGGCCAGCGAGAAGCGAGACCGCCTCCCTATGGATGACACGGGTTCCACCGACCGCGCTTTGCGCGCCCTGGAAGGGGCGGGCGACGCCGCTTACGTCTGGGACCTCGCGACCGATGCGATCGAATGGGCGGGCAAGGCGGAGGACACGTTCGGGCCGCGCGGCGATTTTCCGCCCACGGGCCAGGTGCTGCAAAGCCGGATCTACGCCGAAGATTTGCCCGGCCGCGTGAAAGCGCTGTCGGCGCATTTCGTCGACCGGCTCGCCTATGATCTCGATTATCGCATTCGCGGCGACGGCGGGGCGTTGATCTGGGTGCATGATCGCGGCCGGGCCGAATTCGCGCCCGACGGGCGGCCGATCCGCGTGGCCGGCACGTTGCGTGCGATCACGGCGCGCAAGGAACGCGAAGCGCGTCTCGAATATCTCGCGAATTACGACGCGCTGACCGGCCATTTCAACGCCGTGCGTCTGCGCGAAGCGCTCGACCATCAGCTCGCTTACGCCGCGCGCTACGAAGCGCCCGGCGCCTTTCTGCTGATCGGCATCGACAATCTGGGCGCCATCAACGACGCGTTCGGCTGGGCGACCGCCGACGCGATTCTGGTCGGCGTCGGCCAACGTCTCGAACGCGCGTTACGCGAATCCGACGTGATCGGGCGCGCGGGCGGCGATCGCTTCGGCTTGGTGCTCGCGCATTGCCCGGAAAGCGAAATCGGCCTTGCCGCCGATCGCCTGCTCAGCACGGTGCGTTCGGCGCCGATCGAAACGCCGGATGGGCCGATCCATGTCACGGCCTCGGCCGGTGCGGTGCTGTTCATGGGCCAAGGCCCGTCGGGTGTGGAGATGCAGGCGCGCGCGGAATCCGCGCTGGCGGAAGCCAAGCGCGCGGGCCGCAATCGCTACGCCATTTTCTCGGCGAGCCCCGCCCAACGCGAACTGCATCAGCGCTTGGTCGCGATTTCGTCGGACGTGCAGGCGGCGTTGAAGGACGAACGTCTCGTCTTCGCCTTCCAGCCGGTGGTCGGCGCGCAGGACCACAAAATCCATCACTACGAAGCGCTGCTGCGCTTGCAGCGCATGGACGGCACGATCGCGCCGGCGGGCTCGTTCATTCCCATCGTTGAACAGACCGGCTTGATGCGCTTGCTCGACCGGCGCGTGCTGGAAATGTCGATCGGCGAGCTCAATCGCTGGCCGGATGTTTCGCTCGCGATCAACATTTCCGGCCTGACGGCGGGCGATCCGACATGGCTGCGCGCGTTGTCGGGTTTCGTCAAAGGACGGCCGGAGATCGCGCAGCGTCTGATCGTCGAGATCACCGAAACGGTGGCGATTCAGGATATCGACGAGACGGCGAAATTCGTCGCCGCCGTGCGCGATCTGGGCTGCCGCGTGGCGCTCGACGATTTCGGCGCGGGCTACACCAGCTTCCGCAATTTGAAGGCGCTGGCGGTCGATAGCGTGAAGATCGACGGTTCCTTCGTGCGCGGCCTTGCCGACAACGTCGACAATCAGCTCTTCATCCGCACGCTGCTGGGCCTCGCCGAAGGGTTCGGCCTGGAAACCGTCGCCGAATGCGTCGAGAACAATCTCGAGGCCCAGCATCTCGCCAAGCGCGGCGTCAATCTGCTGCAAGGCAATCTGTTCGGCCTGCCCAGCATCGAAAGGCCGTGGCTCGCGCCGTTGGGGTTGGACGCGCTTTCGGCGAAGCCCGCGCGGCCCAACTTCGCCGTCATCCCCGGCAAGAACTAGGCGCCCGCCGCCTTCGCGATCAGGAAACGCGCGATCGGCCCCGCGAGCGCGTCGCTTTCCGCGCGCCATTGGGCCGTTTGAATCTTCGCCGACGGCATCGCGGCGCGCGAGACGCGTTTTAGCCGTCCGGCGGCGAGCGCGTCCTGCGCCAGCAGCGAGCGCGTTAGTGCGATGCCGCCGCCGTCGATCGCGGCTTGCAGCGCCGCCCCCGGATCGTCGAAGCGCAATGCCGCGCGTTTGGCGGTGCCCCCGAGCCACGCGCGCCAGCGCCATTCGGGCGTCGCGTCGTCCTCGGCCGCCTCGGTTTTGGCGATCAGCGGCAACGCGCGCCAATCGCGGCGGCCGCGCAGCAAGCCGGGAGCGGCGACGGGGAAGATCGTCTCCTCCGGAAACGCCAGCGCCTGCGGGCCGCCCGCGAATTCCGCGCGCTTCACCCACAGCAATTCGAGGTCCGCGCGCACCCGCCCGCGCTGTGACAGATGGGTCAGTGCCGCGATCTCGATCTCCAGATGCGGAAACGCGGCGGCCAAGGCGCCCAGCCGCGCCGAAAGCCACCAGCCGAGCAACGCTTGACCGGTCGCGAGTTTGAAGCGGATCGGGCCCGCGGCGACCTTGCCGTTCAGATCCTCCAGACCCGCCAGGATCGGCGTCAATGCGGCCGCCAGACGCTTGCCCGCCCGCGTGGGCGCAAGGCCGGGATTCAACCGTTCGAACAGTTTCGCGCCGAAATGCCGCTCCAGCGCCGCGACGCGGTGGCTGACGGCGCTCTGAGTCAAATGCAGCGCGTCGCCCGCGCGCGAAAAGCCGCCGTGGCGCAGCACGGCGTCGAACGCGAGAAGCCCCGCGAAGGGCGGTAGGCGGCGTTTGGCGGCCATGGCCTATGAATCCAGTTCATAGGATTATCGTCAAGTCGCGTTGGCGCGCGCGCGGCGTTCGCGGCAAAAGGCGCCATGTCCGAACTTCGTCCTTCGCGCGCGATCGGTCTCGCCGCCGCCTTCGCCGCCGCCGCGATCGGGGCGGCGTGGCAGATCGCCACGCGCGCCGGCGCATCGACGGATCTGGGGCCGCTCGATCTCGCCATGTTGCGTTACGGCGTGCCCGCCTTGGCGCTGTCGCCGGTACTGTGGCGCGCGGGCTTCTGGCCTCGCACGGCGCGGCTTGCGTTGATCGCGCCGATATTTCTGGGCGGCGGCTTGCCGTTCGGCTTGGTCGCGATGGCGGGGGCCGGTTTGGCGCCCGTCGCGCATATGGGCGCGTTGCTGCCGGGCACGATGCCGCTGTTCACCGCCTTGCTCGCCTTCGCCGTGCTGGGCGAACGGATCGGGCGGCAACGCGCGATCGGCTTCGCGATCGTCGCGGCGGGTGTCGCCGCCATCGTCGGCCCGGCTTTGGCGGTGGGCGGCGATGGCGCGTGGCGCGGCGATTTTCTGTTTCTCGCCGCGTCCGCGCTTTGGGCGGTTTTCTCGGTCGCGTATCGGCGCAGCGGACTCGGCGCTTGGCAGGTTTCGGCGCTGCTCGCGGCGTTGTCGTTCGCGTGCGTCCTGCCGCTCTGGCTGATCGCCGGCGGCGGCCTGTTGTCGGCGTCATGGCGCGACGTCGCGTTGCAGGTCGCGGCGCAAGGGATCTGCGCGGGCCTGCTCGGCACCTGGACCTACGCCCTCGCCATCCGGCATCTGGGCGCGGGCCGTGCGGCGCTGTCGGGCGCGCTGGTGCCTGCTTTGTCGGCGTTGGGCGGCTTCGCGATGTTGGGCGAAATGCCCGATCTATCGACGGCAGCGGGCATCGTCTTGACGATGCTGGGGATCGCGCTCGCGCTGCGTTAGGGCCGGCGGGCCGAGATCGCGAAGCGTGTGGGCGCCAGCAATCGCAACTGATCGCCGAGCCCCGCGCCGCGCATCCCCCACAGATAGACCGCGAGCGTGGAATGGCGCGTGACGTCGGCAAAGCCCGTGGCTTCGAGATCGACGCGCAAGCGTTCGGGCGTTAGGCCGTTGGCGTAGGGCACTTGCGACAGGATGCGCTTGTGGCGCTCGGCGTCCGCCCCCGCCTGGCCTTCCTTGCCGTCGATCAGCTTGGCGAGACCGCGCAGGATGCGCGAACGCGGGCCTTCGCTGACCCAATCGCCGTCGATGACGAGGAGTCGCGCACCCGGCTTCAACACGCGCAAGATGGCGGCATAGGCGGCCGGCGGATCGGTCAGCGTCCAAGCGAGATGGCGGGTGATCGCGCCGTCGAACGTCTCCGGCTGCAGCGTGTCGAGCCGCTCCGCATCGCCCAGCATGCCGGTCCAGTCGCGGCCGCGCAGCTTGGCCTTGGCGCGCGCCAGCATCGGTTCGGCGAAATCCACGCCGGTCACGGTCGCGCCCAGATCGAGCAACATACGGCTGATCTCGCCCGTCCCGCAGGCGAGGTCGAGGATCTTCTTGCCCGCGATATCGCCCAGACCTTCGGTCATTACGCGGCGCCACGAATTCGCTTCCGCGCCGTCATGGATGCGATGGCCGCGCGACTGGTCGAACGTCTCGGCGCGGCCCGACCAGTAATCGCGGATCTCTTCCTTCAAACTCCAATTCGCGCCGTTCATGGCAGACTCGCTTCGATCAACAAGGCGCCCGACCCCGACCGCGTCGCGGCGAGTTCCACGCCGTAAGCCGCTCCGCATTCGGGCGCGGCGAAAACGTCGTCGGGCGCGCCGTCGGCGACGATCGCACCCTGAGACAAGAGGATCACCCGATCGGCGTGGCGTGCGGCCAGCGCCAGATCGTGCATGGCGACCGCGACCGCGATCTTGTCGCGTTGCGCCGCGTCGCGCAGCAAGCGCAACGCCTCAAGCTGGTTGCGCAGATCCAGCGCGCTGGTCGGCTCGTCGAGCAGCAGCACGGGGGCGGGGCGCACCAAGCCTTGGGCGAGCGCCACAAGCTGCTGCTGGCCGCCGGAAAGATCGCAGACCATCCGGTCCGCGAGCGGGGCGGTGCCCGTACGCTCCAGCGTCGCCGCGACGGCCAAGCGGATATCGCGCGGTGCTTCGTCCGGCGCCGCGGCGCGCGCGGCGACATGCACCGCGTCGTAGACCGACAGCCGTGCGGACGTCGCATAGGTCTGCGGCACGTAGCGCACGTATTTCGCGCGCGGGCGCAGGCGCAGTTTCTCGATCCGCGTGCCGTCCACGGCGATGGCGCCGCGTTTGATCGGCAGCAAGCCGGCGATGGCGCGCATCAAGGTGGATTTGCCGGCGGCGTTGGGGCCGATCAGCGCCGTGATCGTGCCGGGCAGCAGCGCATCGGCGCCGATGCCGCGCAGCACCGTGCGCGTGCCGTAGCCGACTTCGATATCTTCGAAATGCAAACCCTTCATCGCGCCACACTCCGTCGCCCGGCGACGATCGACAGGAATACCGGCACGCCGACCAGAGCGGTGACGATGCCGATGGGATAGATCACGCCGGGCGAAATCGATTTGGCCGCGATCGACGCGGCGGACAGCAACGCGGCCCCGCATAGGGCGGATAAGGGCGCGAACCAGCGCTGATCCTCGCCCACCGCGAGGCGCGCGATATGCGGGCCGACCAAGCCGATGAAGCCGATCACGCCCGCATAGGAAACGGCGGTGGCCGATAGCAGCGCGATCAGCAGCAGCGTTTCCAGGCGCAGGCGGCGCGGATCGACGCCCAGGCTCGCCGCCCGGTCGTCGCCGAAGCGCATCGCGGTCAGCGCCCAGCGCCGCCGCCACATCAAGCCGCCGACGACGGCGAGGATGGCCACGCCGGCCAGCAGGCGTTCGGGTGTGGCGCGCTGCAACGAGCCCATCATCCAGAACACGATCTGCACGAGCTGCGTTTCCGACGCGCGATATTGCAGAATCGCCAGCAGCGCGTTGAACGCGAACATCAGCGCGATGCCGAACAGGATCATCGTTTCGGACGTGGCGCCGCGCACGACCGAAAAGAAGAACACCAGCAACGCCGCGCCGAAGGCGAAGACGAAGGCGTTGGCGGAGACGAGGAACGGGCCCGCCCCAGGGATCAACGACATCCCGGTGACGATCGCGACCGACGCGCCCACGCCGGCGGCCGAGGACACGCCCAGCGTGAACGGATCGGCGAGCGGGTTGTCGAGGATCGTCTGCATTTGCGCGCCCGCGATGCCGAGCATCGCGCCGAGCAAGGCCGCTTGCAGCGCCACGGGCAGGCGGATGTCCCACACGATCACGCCCAAGCGAATCTCGACGGCGTCGCGGTCGATCAACGCGCGGACCACGTCGGCGAGCGGGATACTGCCCGGCCCCGTGCCCAGATCGACGAGCACCAACGCGACGACCGCAAGGGCGGCACCGGCGAGGACGAGTCCCCGCCGGCGTTCGGCCGCCGCGATGCGCGTCTGGGCGGGCGACGCGAGGGCGGCGTCGCTCACGCGAGCTGCGCCCAGAACACGCCCGATAGCGGGATCGGCGAGAAACGTTCGTGATATTCGCGCCAGACCGCGTCGGGATCGAGGCCCGCGAACTGCTCCGGATAGAGCCATTTCGCGAAGACCTGCATCGCGACCAGATGCGCGGGGCTCGTATAGAACTGGTGATAGATCGAGTAGAAGCGCTTCGACTTCACCGCCTTCAACGCCGACCAGCCCGGCCGTTCGGCCAGCGCCTTCAACGCCGCCTGCACTTGCGCGGGCGTCGTCTCGTAGCCGAACGGCACGCCGCGCGAGCCGGGCGTGCTTTCCGCCCAATCCGCGCCCGTGCCGATGATCACTTCGGGGTCGAGCGTCAGAATCGCTTCGGGGCTGGCAGTACCTCCGATGCCGGGGAAGCGGCCGGCACCCCAATTGATGCCGCCCGCGTCCTGCAAGGTGACGCCCAGATTGGCGTTGCCGAAGGTCATGCAGCAATTATTCGGATCGAACCCCGCCGCGCGTTCCATGAACACGGTCGTGCGCTTGTTCGCGGGCATGTTCCACACGGCGGACGACACGCGCCGCGTTTCGCGCAAGTAGAACCGGTTGAACTCCGCCGCTTCCTTGTCGAGGCCGAGCAGCGAACCCATGATCTCGATGCTCGGCTGCGTGTTCTGCGCGAGCGCTTCGCGCAGATCGACGATCGCGGCGGGGATGCCCGCGCGCTGCAACTTCTCGAACGTGCCGGCCTGGATCTGGCGCTGATAGGCCGACAACGGGAAAAGGACGAGATCGGGATTCGACGCGATCGCCTTCTCGACGCTGAAATCCGAATTCACCGCCGAGCCGAAGCGCGGCACGGCGTCGCCGCTCGGGTGCTTGGCGCGATAATGGCGATAGGTGCCCGGATCGTAGAGCACCATGTCGTCGCCCCAGCCGACCAAACGCTCGAACGGCGCCTTGGGTTGCAGCACGGAGTAGCCGTACATCAACCGCCCTTCGCCCAGGATCACGCGCTTGGCCGGGGCTTTCAGGCTGACATTGCGGCCCGCGATATCGACGATTTCGATCCCGCCGGCGGCGATGGCCGGTGCCGCCAACAGGGCCGCACCCGCCGTCATGCCCCCCAAAAAGCCACGGCGGCCAAGCGCCGCCGTCTTGCGTCCCGTCGTCATTTTACGTCTCCGTTCAAAGGCTTGGATGTGATCGACCCTTTTCGATAATGCGAGTCATTCTCATATTAAGCGCAAATGAAAGTCAATAGCAGTTCGGGATTTAATTCCGGGGCTGGGGCGGGGAAATCAGCGCCGTCCGAACAGTTTTTCGATATCGGCGAGTTTGAGTTCGACGTAAGTCGGGCGGCCGTGATTGCACTGGCCCGAATGCGGTGTGGCTTCCATCTGGCGCAGCAACGCATCCATCTCGGGGCCCGACAGGCGGCGGCCCGCGCGCACCGAGCCGTGGCAGGCCATCGTGCCGCACACATCGCCGAGGCGTTCCTTGAGTGATAGTGCGGCGCCATGCTCGGCGATTTCGTCGGCGAGATCGCGCAGCAAGCCGCGCACATCGACCTCGCCGAGTAGTGCGGGCGTTTCGCGCACGGCGATGGCGCCGGGCCCGAACGCCTCGATGGCGAGGCCCAATTCGCCAAGCTCGTCGGCGCGTGCCAGCAGCGCCGCGCAATCCTTGTCGCCGAGTTCGACGATTTCGGGAATCAGCAGCGCCTGGCGCTTCACGCTACCGGCGGCGAGTGCCGCCTTCATGCGCTCGTAGACAAGGCGTTCATGCGCCGCGTGCTGATCGACGATGACGATGCCGTCGCTGGTTTGCGCGACGATATAAGTCTCGTGCACCTGTGCGCGCGCCACGCCGAGCGGCAGATTGCCGGTCGCAATGGCCGAAGCTTCGGGCATCGGCGCGGCAGGCGGGGCGCTGGGCGCCAACGGTGCATGATATTCGTAGCTGCGCTCCGCCAGATCGGGCGTCGTTCCACGCGGACCCGGGGCCGCGAACGCGTATTGCGGTGGCGGCAGGGTTTGCGGGCGGACCAGATCGATCGCCTCGACCGCGACGGATGTGGCGGCACGGAAACCCGCGCGATCCAACGCCTCGCGCAGACTGCCGACGATCAGCCCGCGAATACGGGCGGGATCGCGGAAGCGCACTTCGGTTTTTGCCGGATGCACATTGGCGTCGACCAGATCGGTGGGCAGCGTCAGGAAAAGCGCGAGCACCGGATGCCGGTCGCGCGCCAGAAAATCGGCATAGGCCCCACGCACGGCGCCCGCCAGCAGCTTGTCGCGCACCGGGCGGCCGTTGACGAACAGATATTGGTGCTGCGACGTCGCGCGATTATAGGTCGGGAGCCCCGCATGACCGTCGAGCTTGATCGGGCCTTCGTCGGCCTCACGCTGGGCCAGCACGTCGACGGCGCTGCCGAGAAACTCCTTGCCCACGACGGCGGCGATACGGTCGAGGCGCGGGGCGGGCGGCAGTTTCAGAATCGTGCGCCCGTCCGATGTCAGTTCGAAGCCGATCTCGGGATGCGCCATGGCGAGGCGCGCGATCGCGTCCTCGCAGGCCTCGCGTTCGGCGCGTTCGCCCTTCAGGAATTTAAGGCGCGCGGGCGTGGCGTAAAAAAGATCGCGCACTTCGACGCGCGTCCCCGGCGGATGCGGCGACGGCACCGGCTTGCCCTTGCGCCCGCCTTCGATCGCGATCGACCATGCATCGGCCGCATCGCGCGCGCGGCTGGCGATGGTCAATCGCGCCACGGCACCGATGGAGGGCAAGGCCTCGCCCCGGAAGCCCAGCGTGCGGATCGCGAGTAGATCGTCGTCCGGCAGTTTCGACGTCGCGTGCCGCTCGACGGCAAGGCCGAGCTCGTCCGGCGACATGCCCTTGCCGTCGTCGGTGACGACGATGGCGGCACGCCCCGCTTCGGAAAGATTGACCGCGATGCGCGTCGCACCCGCGTCGATCGCGTTTTCGACGAGTTCCTTCACGGCCGCCGCCGGCCGTTCGATCACCTCGCCCGCCGCGATGCGGTTGACGAGGGTTTCGGGCAGGCGGCGTATCGTCACGCCATGCCTTTCAGATAAGCGCGCGCCAGACGCTTGCCGTCTTCCACGGCCGGCTGGTCGAAGGGCTCGACGTCGAACAACGCCGCGGCGATGACGGTTTCGAGCATGAAATGCATCATCAACGCGCCCAGCGTCGTTTCGTCGAGCGTGGGCAGCGTGAACAGGCGCACCGGGCGGCCGCGCCGCGCCAGGGTTTCGACCGTCGCGCGCCACGACACGTCGAGCAGATCGCCCATCGTGCGGTTCTCGAGCCAGTCGAGCGACGAATCGCCCAGCGCGTCCTTCGAATAGCGGGGACCCGCCCCCTTGGTTTCGCGCGCGACGACGGTGACGAGCTTGTCGGCCGGGCCGTCGAGCCACAGCTGCAACTGGCTATGCTGATCGACGGTGCCGAGTGCCCGGATCGGCGTCGTGCCGTGGCCGCCTTTGCCCAGGCTTTCGGCCCAGAGCTGCGCGTACCATTGCGCGAAGGGTGCAAGCGCGTCGACATAGGGGCACAGCACACTCGTGCGCACGCCGCGCGCGTTGAACGCGGCGGCCAGGGCGGCCCCTTGCGCGGGTGCCGAGGACAGCGGATCGGCGAGGGCCGCGTCGCGCGCGATCGCCGCACCCTTGCGCAAAGCGCGGATGTCGAGGCCGAGCAGCGCCGCCGGAATCAAGCCCACGGCGGACAGCACGGAGAAGCGCCCGCCCAAAGTCGTCGGATGATCGACGGTCGAAAGCTTGTAGCGCTTGGCCAGCCGTGCGAGCGCGTTATCCGTCGGTTCGGTCAGCGCGATGGCTTGGGCGGCCGGATCGGCGAGCTTGGGCAGAAGCGCATGCGCTTGCGACAATGTCTCCGCCGTACCGCCGGATTTGGAAACGATCAACGCGCCGGTGGTCTTGGGATCGAGATCGGCGACGAGGCGTTCGAAGGCGAAAGGATCGACATTCTCCGCCACGATCAAGCGCGGCTTGCCTTTGACGCCCAGCCCCGTGCCCGCATCGGCCAGCGCCGCCAGCGCGCGCGCGCCCAGGCTCGACCCGCCCGTTCCGAGCAGCACGACGGTCGAAAATTTCGACAGCGTCTTGGCCGCCGCTTCGATGGCGGCGAGATCGTCGGTGCGGTCGGGCTGGTCGAGGAACGCGTAGGTGCCCTTGCCGACCGCTTCGCGCAACGCCGCGACCGTGTCGCGCGTCTGGTCGAGCCAGGTTTCGAGGACTTGGCGGTCGAAACCTTCGACCAGATCGAAGCAATGGCGAAGGTCCTGGCGATAGGGCAGGGAATTTGTCATGTGCGCACCGGAATCGGATATGGGGCTATCGTACGCCCTGAATATAGGGAGGCGTAGTCCCTATTCCGAGGGCTGAATGCCTTGCGGTTCGCCCGCCAGCACGACGATCATTTTGGCGGGGTCGTAGAGCCGGCGCGCCGCGCGGCGCGCTTGTTCCGGCGTCACCGCGTCGATTCGCCGTTTGCGCTCCGCGAACCAATCGCGCCCGCGCCCGTCGAGCCGTGCCGCGACCAAAAGCCGCGCGATGCGGTCGGAGCGGTCGAATTGCAGCGGGAAGGACCCGTTGAGGTAGTCTTTGGCGCCCTGCAATTCGGCGTCGGTCGGGCCTTCCGCCCCCATGCGTGCCCAATCGGCGCGCACGAGTTCGAGCGCGCGGGCGATGCGCCCGTTTTCGCTGGAGAAACTGCCCTGCACGATCGCCGCGCGGTCGTAAACGGCGAGGCCCGTGCCGACGCCGTAGGTCAGGCCTTCGCGTTCGCGCACGCTGAGCATCAGGCGCGAATTGAAACCGCCGCCGCCCAGCACGTAGTTGACGAGGGCCGCCGCGAAGAAATCCGGATCGTCGCGCTCGATGCCTTGCTGGCCGAAAATGGCGAAAGTCTGCGTGGCCGGCCGGCGGATAATCAGCGTGCGCGCGGGGCCGGCGATCTCGATGCGCGAGATCTCGACCGTTTCGGCTTTCGCGGGCAAGGCGCCGAAGGCGCGGTCGAGCAATTGGCCCAGGCGCTCCGGCGTAACGTCGCCCACCGCCGCGACGACCAGATTGTCGCGCGCATAGCGCTTGGCCAGCTGCCCGCGCAGATCGTCGATCGTGATGGCGCGCACCGTATCGGCCGTGCCCCGCGATTGGCGCGCATAGGGATGATCGCCCAGCGCCGCCTTTGCGAAAGCGCGCCGCGCCAGCGTCTGCGGGTTGGCGTCTTCCTGCGCGATGCCTTGCAGGATGCGCGCGCGCACGCGTTCCACGTCGCGCGGGTCGAAGCGCGGCTGGGTCAGCGCCAGCGCCAGCAAATCGGCGCCGCGATCGGCGTCGCGCGACAACAGGCGCAAGCCACCTTGCAGCGTATCGGTGCCGGCCGAAAAGCCGAGCGAGATCGAGCGATCTTCAAGCGCGCGCGCGAAACCTTGCTGGTCGAGATCGCCGGCCCCCGATGTCAGCAAATCGGCGGTCATCGCGGCGAGGCCAAGTCTGTCGGCCGGATCGGCGGCCGTACCGCCGCGCCAGGAAAACTCGAGGGCGAGGACCGGCAAGGCCGGATCGCGGATCAGCCAGGCGACGATGCCGCCCGGGCTGCGCACTTCCTCGATATTCTGCGCGCGCGCGGGGGCGAGGGCGACGACGCACAGAAACGCGATCAGCAGCAGCTTGCGCATCACGACCCCGGCTTGGGCAGCAGCAGCCCGGTCGTATGGCCGTCCTGCGACAGGATCGCGCGCAAAGCGGCGTTGACGCGTTCGGGCGTTACGGCGGCGATGCGCGCGGGCCAAGATTCGACCCAGGCGACGTCCTTGCCGGTCGTGAACGCGATGCCGAAAGCGCGCGGGGCGGCTTGCACGCCGTCGCGCGCGAAGATCGCTTGGTCGAGCGTGCGGGCTTTGGCGCGTTCCACTTCCTCGGCCGGAAGACCGTCGCGCAGAATGTCGCGCAACGTCACTTCGATCGCGGTTTCGAGTTCGGCGGGCGAGGTGCCGTCGCGCGGGCTCGCGAAAATCCAGAACGACGACAGATCGAAGGCCGAGCCGTCAAAGGCCGCGCCGATTCCCGAGGCGAGCGGCTTGTCGTGGACGAGCGCGCGCACCAGCAAGCTGGTCGGCCCGCCGCCCAGAATCTCGGCCGCGATTTCCAGCGCGTCGACCGCGTCGCGGTCCAGCACGTTCGGCAGATCGCGATTATGCGAAGGCGCATGCCATGCGCGCGACCAGGACGGCTGGCGCACGCGTGAATCTTTGAGTTCGACGCGCTTGGCGGCGATGGCCGGCGGTTCCTGCGGACGCACGCGCTCGGGCACGGCCTTGCGCGCGACGGGGCCGTAATAACGCTCGGCGAGCGTTTTCACCTGCTCGGCCTTCACGTCGCCCGCGACGATCAGCATCGCGTTATTTGGCGCGTACCATTTGCCGTACCAGTCGAGCGCGTTTTGGCGCGTCAGCGCCTGCATCTCGTGCTCCCAGCCGATGATCGGGCGGCCATAGGGATGATTGACGAACAGCGCCGCCATCAACTGCTCGCGCAAGCGCGACGACGGGCGCTGATCGACGACTTGGCGACGTTCCTCGACGATCACGTCGCGCTCGGGCAGCACTTGCGCGTCGGCCAGCACGAGATTGGCCATGCGGTCGGCTTCGATGCGCATCATGTCTTCCAGCCGGTCGCTGGCGACGGTCTGGAAATAGGCGGTGTAGTCGTGGCTGGTGAAGGCGTTGTCGCGCCCGCCGAAGCGCGCGACGATGCGGCTGAAATCGCCCGGCGGCACGGATGGCGTGCCCTTGAACATCAGATGTTCGAGGAAATGGGCGATGCCGGAGACGCCCTGGACTTCGTCGGCCGCACCGGTCTTGTACCAGACCATTTGCGTGACGACCGGGGCGCGGCTGTTTTCGATCACCACGACCTTCAGGCCGTTGGGCAGATCGAAGGTCTTGGGCTCGAACACTTGCGCATGCGCAGCGCCGCCCGCGATCAGGCTTGCGACGACGCCGAGTGCGGCGAGGAAACGGTTCAGAAAATCCCCTCGAGCCAGCCGCGCTGGCGCTTGCGCACCGTGGCGACGCTGCCGTCCGACGCCGGGCGGCCGGTCGCGGCGGCTTCGCGCAGGCGCTGGGATTCGCGTGTCGCGTCGAGCTGTTCGCCCTGGCCCGGCGTGTTGGCGCGCCAGAACATCAGCCGGTCGACGAAGCTGCGATCGGCTTCGGCGAGCTGCGAGGTTTCGCGGTCGAGCTGTTCGCGGATATTGGCGTCGACCTTGTCGCCGCCCGTTTTGGTGACCAGCGCGTGTTCGCCGGTCGAGCCCGGGCCTTGCTGGCCGGCGGCCGCGTTGCGCGCGGCGGCGCTGTTGCCGAACACGGCGACGCGCGCTTGTTCGGTGGGCGATTGTTCTTGCGGGCGCGCCGTGCCGGGGGCGGGCGGGCGCAGGCCGAAATCGGGCGGCAGGGTCAAGGGTGCCCGCGTCACGACGTTGAATTCGTCGGGCGACACCTTGTCCCAGCCGATGGCTTTGCGCGTGTCGGCGCAAGCGCCCAACGTCAGCGCCGCGACAAGGCCGGCGGCGGCGAGGACGAAGCGGGACGGGATCGATCGCGTGTTCATCCGCTTATTTTACCCGATTTGTCGCCGGCCGTAAAAGCATCCCAAAACAGGCAGGCCACGCCGATGGTAATCGCCGCGTCGGCCACGTTGAATGCCGGCCAATGCCAGCCAAAGGCATGAAAATCCAAGAAATCGAACACCGCGCCGTAGCGCAAACGATCGACGATGTTGCCGATCGCCCCGCCGATCACCAGCCCCAGCCCGAGTAGAATTACGGGGGTCTCGGCGCGGGCGAGCCACACGCCAAGCCCGATCACGATCGCGGCGGCGAGGCCGACGAAGATGAACGACGCCTCCGACGAGCCCGAATTGAACAGGCCGAAGCTGACGCCGTAATTCCACACCACGACCAGATTGAAGAACGGCGCCACCTCCACCGACGGGCGGAACCCGGCGATGAGGTAGAGATACATGACGTATTTCACCGCCTGATCGAGGACCAGGACCGACGCGGCCAACGCGAGTCCGCGCTTCAGGTTTTCCGTACGGTTGTTCAAACGCGGTCCACCGCGTCGGCGCAGCGCACGCAAATGCGCGGGTGCTTGGCCACGCTGCCGACTTCCGGCAACACGCGCCAGCAGCGCTCGCATTTATGGCCGTCGGCGATGCCGACCGTAGCGGCGACACCCGGCACTTCGTTCAAGCGGAACGCGCCTTCCGGCTCCGCACCCTCCGCGACCTTGTGGTCGGAGACGATCAGCAACTCGTCCCAGATCTCCTTGGGCAGCGAAGCGTAGAGCGCCTTGTCGGCCAGATGGATCGTCGGATCGGCTTGCAGCGAGGCGCCGATCTTCTTGTCGGCGCGCGCCAACTCGATCGCGCCGGTCACGACGCGGCGCAGTTCGCGAATCTTTTCCCACTTCTCCGCCAGCGCCGCATCGGCCCAGGCCGAGGGCGTTTCGGGGAAAAGCTGCAGATGCACGGATTCGTCGTCGCCGGGATGGCGGGCGAGCCACGCTTCCTCGGCCGTGAAGCACAGCACGGGGGCGAGCCACTTCACCAGACAATCGAAGGCGAAAGCCATCACCGTGCGCGTCGCGCGCCGGCGCAAACTGTCCGGCGCGTCGCAATAAAGCGCGTCCTTGCGCACGTCGAAATAGAAGGCCGACAGATCGACCGCGCAGAAATTATGGAGCGCCACGTAGAAGCGCGTGAAATCGTGCGTCGCCAAGCATTCGCGCAGCAGAAGGTCGAGATCGCGCAGCTTGTGCAGCACGTAGCGCTCAAGCTCGGGCAATTGCGCGACCGGCACGTCTTCCTTGGCGTCGTAGCCTTCCAGCGCGCCAAGCAGATAGCGCAGCGTGTTGCGCAGGCGGCGATAATACTCGGCCTGCTGCTTCAGGATTTCCGGCCCGATGCGCAAATCTTCCGAGTAGTCGGACGCGACGACCCACAGGCGCAGAATGTCGGCGCCGTATTGCTCGATCACTTGCTGGGGTGCGGTCACATTGCCCAGCGACTTCGACATTTTGCGGCCCTGCTCGTCGAGCACGAAGCCGTGGGTCAGCACGGCCTCGTAGGGCGCACGGCCGCGCGTGCCGCAAGCTTCGAGCAGCGAGGAATGGAACCAGCCGCGATGCTGGTCGGAGCCTTCGAGATAAAGCGAGGCCGGCCATTGCAGATCCCAGCCGACGGCCTTGCCCGGTTCTTCCAGGGTGAAGGCGTGGGTCGATCCGGAATCGAACCAGACGTCGATCACGTCGACGATCTGTTCGTAATCGTCGGGGTTGCGATCGTTGCCCAGGAACCGTGCGGGCGGCGAGGAATACCAAGCATCGGCCCCCTCGGCCGCGAAAGCCTGGGCGATCCGCTCGAACACCGCTTCGTCGCGCAGCAACTGGCCGGTTTTCTTTTCGACGAACACGGCGATCGGCACGCCCCAGGCGCGCTGGCGCGAGATGCACCAATCGGGGCGCGTTTCGATCATCGAGCGGATGCGGTTTTCGCCCGAAGCCGGGAACCAATCGGTCGCCGAGATCGCGTCGAGCGCTTTCTGCCGCAGATCGTTCGCCGTCATGGAGATGAACCATTGCGGCGTGTTGCGGAAGATCAGCGGCGCTTTCGATCGCCAGGAATGCGGATAGGAATGCTGGATATAGGCGACGGCGAGCAGCTTGCCGCCGGCATCCAGCGCCTGGATCACCGCCTTGTTGGCGTCGCCGGGCTTGCCTTGCGGCGAGTAAACGCGCTTGCCCGCGAACAGCGCGACATGCGGGTAATAGCTGCCGTCCGCCGACACCGTTTGCGGAATTTCGACGTTGTTCTTGAGGCCGAGCTCGTAGTCGTCCGCACCATGGCCCGGCGCGATATGCACGAAGCCGGTACCCGCCTCGGTCGTCACGAAATCGCCGGTGAAGATTGTGACGTCGAAGCCGTAATAGGGATCGGCCTCGCGCAACGGATGTGCGCACACGGTGCCGGCGAGATCCGCACCCGTCGCGCGATCGTCCATCGACACGTCGACTTCGGCGATCTTCGCCGCTTCGACGAATTCGGTCGTCAGCGCCTTCGCCACGATATAGCGCTGGCCCGGCTTCGCTTTCGATTCCGGGTGGACCGATTTGACGGTCAGCAGGTCGTATTCGATCTCCGCCCCCGCCGCGAGCGCGCGGTTGCCGGGGATCGTCCAGGGCGTCGTCGTCCAGATGACGATCGAAGCCCCCGCATGGCGCGGATTCTTCGGCGTGACGATCGGGAAGGCGACATGGATCGTCGTGCTTTTGTGGTCGTGATACTCGATCTCGGCCTCGGCCAAGGCGGTCTTTTCCACGACCGACCACATCACCGGCTTCGAGCCGCGATAGAGCCCGCCATTCATCGCGAATTTCGCGATCTCGCGCGCGATCTGCGATTCGGCGGCGTAGGACATGGTCGAATAGGGATTCGCCCAATCGCCGATCACGCCCAGGCGCTTGAATTCCTCGCGCTGGATGTCGATCCACTTGGCCGCGAAGTCGCGGCATTCGCGGCGGAACTCGACGATATCGACCTTGTCCTTGTCTTTGCCCTTGGCGCGATATTCCTCCTCGATCTTCCATTCGATGGGAAGACCGTGGCAGTCCCAGCCCGGCACGTAATCGGCGTCCTTGCCCAGCATCTGCTGGCCGCGATTGATCGCGTCCTTCAGAATTTTGTTCAGCGCGTGGCCGATATGCAGATGCCCGTTGGCGTAAGGCGGGCCGTCATGCAGCACGAATTTCTCGCGGCCCTTGGCGGCTTCGCGCTGGCGGCGGTAAAGCCCCATCTTCTCCCAGCGCGCCAGCGTGGCGGGCTCGCGCTTGGGCAATTCGCCGCGCATCGGGAAGTCGGTCTTGGGCAGGAAGACGGTGCTCTTGTAGTCGACGGTCATCGTGCGGTCGGGCCCTTCAGGCGGCTTCGCGAAGACGTGCGGCCATCAGCTGAACGTCGCGGATACCGGGAAAATTCGCCAGCACCAGCGCCACGTGTTCGGCGGCGTTGCTCTCCAATCCCCGGCAATCGACGCGAAGATCGAGCTCGCCGCCCGAAACGCGCGCTTCGAAAAGATCGGGAAGAACGTCGCGCTTGGCGAATTCCTCGAGCACGCGAGACGTAAGGCCCATCACGGGCTCGGCGCGGACGACGTAACGGCGGACGGGTTCGGCTTTAGACGAATGCATGATACGCGGACTCCAAACGGGTCTGTCTCGGGACGAACGAAAACTCCCGGTCCTGGCGAAGGACCGGGCGGATAATTCGCCCGTCGAGAGCCCGATGGAGGTCGTGCGTGATCATCGGCGGCGAATATAGCCGCCTGCACCCGCGCGTCAACAGGGCGGGGACTCAGCCCTTTTTGGAAAGCGCTTCGAGCTGCGACTGCATCGCCTCGAGCTGCTGGCGCAGAAGGTCGATCGATTCGCCGGCCTTCGCCGCCGGAGCCGCCGTGGACGATGTATCCGACGCGGGCGCTTCGGCACCCGGCACGGCGGCCAGGCCCCACATCTTCATCGCGTTCTGGAACAACGCGAGGTTCTGCTTGCCCATCTCCTCCATGGCGCCCACGGAGGAGGGGAAGGGGAACATGCCGCCGAACGCCTGCGACATGGCCGTGCGCATCTGTTCCTGATTGCGCGCGAAGGCGGACATTGAATTCTCCAGATAGCGCGGCACCAGCGCTTGGAGATTGTCGCCGTAGAACGAGATCAGCTGCCGCAGGAACGAGACCGGCAGCATGTTCTGCCCGCTCTTGCCTTCTTCCTCGACGATGATCTGGGTCAGCACCGACCGGGTGATGTCCTCGCCCGTCTTGGCGTCATGGACCACGAAATCCGTGCCCTGCTTTACCATCTGGCAAAGATGGTCGAGCGTCACGTAGCTCGACGTCGCCGTATTGTAGAGGCGGCGATTTGCATATTTCTTGATCTTCACCGGGTCCGAAGCGGCGCCGGTATCCGAAGGGGCGGTCGAGCTGGGTTCCGTCATAGGGTCAGCTTGCCCGCATAACTTCCCTGCGGCAAGTGCGATGCAAAAATGCGGGGGAACTGAGTACCTTTCAAGAACTTAGCTTTCCCGCGCGGGTCAAAGCTTGGGCCCGTCTCGCAATCGCACCTATAGTGGCGCCCGCATGACCGCCGATAAAGACGACGAACCGCCAAGCCTGGAAGCGCTCGCGCAGCGTTATCTCGATCTGTGGCAGGATCAGCTCGCGGCCCTTGCCGCCGATCCCGAAACCTCGCGGCTGATGGGCCGCAGTTTGCAGCTTTGGGCGGGGGCGGGCCCGGCGGGTTGGCAAGCGATCTGGCAGGCCGCCGCCGATGGGCTGAAAGGCCAGCAAGGAAGTTCGTTCGACCATGGCGCCTTCGCCGAATTCTTCAAACAGCCCGCCAGCCCCGCCCAAACGCGTGGGACCGCGTCCGCTGGGGCTGCATCTGGGCACGGCGATGGCGACGTGGCTGAGCTGCGCCGCCGTCTTGCCGAACTCGAAACCCGGGTCGCTCAACTGGCACCCGAGCCTCGCGGAACGCGCGAAGGCGCTGGACAGCGAACGCGCAAACCACGCGCCCGAAAAGTTCCGGGCGGCGATCCAGCGTGAAGCGCGCAAGCGGCTCGCGCAATTCCACGACGGGCTGACGCGCTATCGCAACGCCGCCTATCGGCGTGCGAACGATTATCCGCCGCCGGTCTGGGGCGAAGGCACCACGCGGCTTTACGACTACGCGCCCGACGCGAAACAAGATGCGCGCCCCGTGCTGCTGGTGCCGTCGCTGGTCAATCGCGCCTATGTTCTCGACCTCGACGCCGATAATTCGTTGACGCGGAACCTTGCGGCGCGCGGCTTCCGGCCGTTTTTGGTCGATTGGGCCGCCCCCGGCGACAGCGAGCGCGAATTCGGCCTTGCCGCCTATATCGACATTCGCCTGACCAAAGCGCTGGCGGCGGTCGAAGCGCTGACCAGCGCGAAGCCCGCCCTGCTTGGCTATTGCATGGGCGGCAATCTCGCCTTGGGTTTGGCGACGGCGCATCAATCGCGGCTCGCGGGGCTCGCCTTGCTCGCGACACCGTGGGACTTCCATGCCGAACGCGCGGACCTCGCGAAGGGCCTCGCCGACGCGATCCGGCCGTGGTGGCCGATGATCGATGCGCTCGGCGAACTCCCGCTCGATCTGCTGCAAAGCTTGTTCGCGGCGCAAGATCCGCTGCTCGCGGCGAAGAAATTCCGCGCGCTGTCGGGGATCGACGAAGACAATCCCAAATTCCGCGCCTTCGTAGCGCTGGAAGATTGGTTGAACGACGGCGTTCCGCTGACCGCCCCGGTCGCGCACGAAACGATCGAGGGCTGGTATTCGGAAAACCGCCCCGCGATGGGCAAATGGACGTTGTCGGGCCGGACGATCAATCCCCGCGCCATCGAAATCCCGAATTTCGTGGCGATCCCGGCCCAAGACCGCATCGTGCCGCCCGATTCGGCCCGCGCATTGGTGGGGAAATTGCGCGGCGCCTATACGATCGAACCCGCACTCGGCCATATCGGCATGGTCGTGGGCACGCGCGGGCGCAAGGAATTGTGGGACCCGCTCGCCGCCTGGCTTGGCGATTTGCCGCACGACTGAACCTGCGGCCCGCCTTGCTTGGGGTGCTGCCCCACCGCTATCATTGATGGAACGGGTGCCGTCACGGCGCCGCTTATGGGAGAGACCACATGACCGATATCGTCATCGCTTCGGCGGCCCGCACGCCGGTCGGCAGCTTCAACGGCGCGTTCGGCGCCGTGTCGGCGCATTATCTGGGCCAAGTCGCGATCACCGAAGCGATCAAGCGCGCCAAGGTGGCGCCCGGCGATGTCGACGAGGTGATCATGGGCCAGATCCTGACCGCCGGTCAGGGCCAGAATCCGGCGCGCCAAGCGGCGGTCAATGCCGGCATCCCGGTCGAGAAGACCGCTTACGGCATCAACCAATTGTGCGGTTCGGGCTTGCGCGCCGTGGCGCTGGGCCTGCAAGCGATCGCCAACGGCGATTCCAACATCGTCGTCGCCGGCGGCCAGGAAAGCATGAGCCAGGCGCCGCACGCGATCCATATGCGCGGCGGCGTGAAGATGGGTCAGGCCGAAATGCTCGACACCATGATCAAGGATGGGCTGTGGGACGCGTTCCACGGCTATCACATGGGCACGACGGCCGAGAACGTCGCGACCAAGTGGCAGATCACGCGCGAGGAGCAGGACAAGTTCGCGACGGCGTCGCAGAACAAGGCCGAGGCCGCGCAGAAGGCCGGCAAGTTCAAGGACGAGATCGTGCCCGTTACGATCAAGACGCGGAAGGGCGACGTCGTCGTCGCCGACGACGAATACCCCAAGCATGGCACGACGCTCGACAGCCTCGCCAAGCTGCGCCCGGCCTTCAGCAAGGACGGCACGGTGACGGCGGGCAACGCGTCGGGCATCAACGACGGGGCCGCCGCGATCGTGCTGATGACGGCGGCAGAAGCCAAGAAGCGCGGCATCACGCCGCTCGCGCGCATCGTGTCGTGGGCGACGGCGGGCGTGGAGCCGGCGATCATGGGCTCGGGCCCCATTCCGGCCAGCCGCAAGGCGCTGGAAAAGGCGGGCTGGAAGGTCGGCGATCTCGACCTGATCGAAGCGAACGAGGCGTTCGCCGCGCAAGCCATCGCGGTCAACAAGGATCTCGGCTGGGACACCAGCAAGGTCAACGTCAACGGCGGCGCCATCGCGATCGGCCATCCGGTCGGTGCGTCGGGTGCGCGCGTGCTGACGACGCTGCTCTACGAAATGGGCCGCCGCGACGCGAAGAAGGGCCTCGCCACGCTGTGCATCGGCGGGGGCATGGGAATCGCGATGTGCGTCGAGCGAGCCTAAGCGAACGAACCGGCGGACGGGGCGCGCCGGCGCCCCGTCTTCCGAAAAATAGAACCGGCATCGAACGGGAGATGGGAACATGGCGGGACGGGTTGCGATCGTTACGGGCGGCACGCGCGGCATCGGCGAAGCGATTTGCGTGGCGCTGAAAGACGCCGGCTACAAGGTAGCGGCGAATTACGGCGGTAACGACGCGGCCGCGGCGGATTTCACCAAGCGCACGGGCATTCCGTCGTTCAAATGGGACGTCGCCGATTTCGCGGCTTGCGCCGCGGGCGTGAAGGACGTCGAAGCCAAGCTTGGCGGGCCGGTCGAAATCGTCGTGAACAACGCTGGCATCACGCGCGATGGCACGATGCACAAGATGACCTTCGATCAATGGGAAGCGGTCATCCGCACCAATCTCGGCTCGTGCTTCAATATGAGCCGCGCGGTGATCGAAGGCATGCGCGCGCGCAAATTCGGCCGCATCGTTAACATTGGATCCATCAACGGTCAGGCGGGCCAGTACGGCCAGGTGAACTACGCCGCCGCGAAGTCGGGCATCCACGGCTTCACCAAGGCGCTGGCCCAGGAAGGGGCCGCCGCCGGCATCACCGTCAACGCGATCGCGCCCGGCTATATCGACACCGACATGGTGCGCGCGGTCCCGCCGAACGTGCTCGAAAAGATCGTCGCCCGCGTGCCCGTCGGGCGCCTGGGTAAGGCGTCGGAAATCGCGCGCGGCGTGCTGTTCCTGGTCGCGGACGAGGGCGGGTTCATCACCGGCTCGACGCTGTCGATCAACGGCGGCCAGCACATGTATTGATCCGCGATCCCGGATCGTGGATAGGAAGGGGCCGCCGGGCGACCGGCGGCCCTTTGATTTTGGAGCGCATGGGCGGGACATGAATATCCGGGTGGCAACATCGATCGGGGCGGGCGCCATCGCATTGTGGTCGTCGCTCGCGGTGTTGACCGCGATCGCCGCCCCGCCGCCGTTCTTCGCCTGCGCCGTCGCGTTCAGCATTGCCGCGGGGTTGGGTCTCGCCAAATGCCTGTGGCGGGGCGAAAGCGTCGTGGCGCCGTTTCGCCAGCGCCCCCAAGTCTGGGCGCTCGGGATTTACGGGCTATTCGGTTATCACGCCGCCTATTTTGCCGCGTTGGCGCTGGCGCCGCCGGTCGAGGCGAATCTGCTCAATTATCTTTGGCCGCTGCTGATCGTGTTGTTCGCCGGATTGCTACCGGGCGAGCGTCTGCGCTGGTTCCATCTCGCGGGGGCCGCGTTGGGCCTCGCCGGTTGCGTGCTGGTCGTCGGCGCGGGCGCAGGCGCCAGCGGTTTCGAAGCGTCGCAGCTTTGGGGCTATGGCTTCGCCTTCGCCGCCGCGATCATCTGGTCGAGCTATTCGGTCTTGTCGCGCCGGTTCGGCGACGTGCCGACCGATGCGGTCACGGCGTTCTGCGCGGGCACGGCGCTCCTCGCGGCACTCTGCCATCTGATCTTCGAAAGCGCCTATACGGGTACGGCCGCGCAATGGGCCGCACTGATCGGCATGGGCTTCGGCCCCGTCGGTCTCGCCTTCTATTTGTGGGATGTCGGCATGAAGAAGGGCGACATCAAAGCGCTGGGCGCCGCGTCCTATCTCACACCCATCCTGTCGACCGGCTTGCTGGTGATCGCGGGCGGCGGCCATGCGACGCTCACACTCGCCATCGCCTGCGCGCTGGTCGTGGGCGGCGCGGTGCTGGCATCGAAGGACGTAATTTTCAAACGCTAGGCGCCCAGCCCGGCGGGGCCATTTCGAAGCCCGCGAATTCGAAGGCGGGGCCCACGGTGCACCCGACCAGAGTCCACGCCCCCAGGCTGCGCGCGCTTTGCCAATGCGAGTCGGGTACGAGAAGCTGCGGCGCCTCGCCCTTGTCGAGTGCGGGCCCGAGGATCTGCGTCGTGCGCGTTTTGCCGTCGGCCGAGAGAGCGAGTTCCAGCGGCGCGCCGGCGTAGTAGTGCCAAATTTCCGCCGCGTCGACGCGATGCCAATGCGACACCTCGCCGTCGCGCAACAGGTAGTAGATCGCGGTCATGGCCCCGCGCGTGCCGTCCGGGGCCGCATGCCGGAACGTTTCGCGATAGGCCCCGCCCTCCGGATGGGGGGCGAGGCCGAGTTTCGCGACGATGTCGTCGGCCGTGATCATCCTTGCGGCACGGTCGCCTTGAACGAGGGGCGTTCCTCGAGCTTGGCGATCGCGGTGGCGAGTTTCGGGCGCGTGGCCAGCACGTCGCCGAACACGTTGCGGAACTTCATCCAGCCCAGGCCGCAAGCGACGGCGATCTGGCCGACATTGAGCGGACCGGACAGAACCGACGGATCGCTCTCCAATTGATCGAGGCCTTGCAGGACCTTCTTGGTCTGGCCGTCGATCCATTCCTTCCAATGCAATTCCTTGGGGCGCAAGCCCAGCTCGTAGCGCACCAGAATGCCCGCATCGGTGATGCCGTCGCCCAACGCTTCCAGGCACAGCACCTTCCAGCGCGCCGGGCCCGATTCCGGAATCAGTTTGGCGCCGGAATGGAGGCTGTCGAGATAGGCGCAGATCACGCGGCTGTCGAACAGCTTGTCGCCCGCATCGGTGACCAGCGTGGGCACTTTCATCAGTGGATTGTCGGGGGCGAGTGCCGCGTTGGGCTGGTCGGGGCGCACCGCCATCGGCAGTTTTTCGATCTTCGAATCGAGACCCGCTTCGATCGCGACGATCATCACCTTGCGGACATAGGGGCTGGCGGTGCTGTAGGCGAGCTTCATGGACGGTTCCTTATCGTTATTCGAAGGCGTGAAATTAGCGCGATCCGCGTCCGCTCTCAACGAGGGCGCAGTTCTGCTAAACTCGCGGCTATGTGGACCGACGTCGTCGATTTGCGCGATTTCTACGCCTCGCCTTTGGGCCAGGTGGCGCGCCGCCATGTGGCGGGGCATTTGCGCGCGGTATGGCCCGATGTCGCGGGACAATCGGTGCTGGGCCTGGGCTATGCCGTGCCATATTTGCGTCCGTTCAAATCGCAAGCCTCGCGCGTGCTGGCGATGATGCCCGGCCCGCAAGGCGTGATGCATTGGCCGCCCGAAGGCCCCAACGCGACGGCCTTGGTCGAGGAAGAAGGCCTGCCGCTGCCCGATATGTCGATCGATCGCGTTTTGCTGGTGCATGCGCTGGAACACGCCGAGTCCTTGCGCGTGCTGATGCGCGAGATCTGGCGCGTCTTGTCGCCCGCCGGCCGCGTGCTGATCGTCGTGCCCAACCGGCGCGGCATCTGGGCGCGGCTCGACCGCACGCCCTTCGGCCACGGGCACCCTTATACGGCCGGGCAGTTGTCGCGGCTGTTGCGCGAGAACCTGTTCGTGCCGCAGCAAACGCGGATGGGCTTGTTCATTCCGCCGCTCGGTGGATCGCTGTGGCTGCGCACGGCCAAGGCCTGGGAAGGCGCGGGGCGGCGATTTTTCCCGGCGCTTGCCGGTGTCGCGATCGTCGAAGCGACCAAGACGCTCTACGCGCCCACGCCGGTCAAAAAACGCGTGCTGCTCCGCCGGCCGTCTTGGGTGCCGGAGGGCATGCGCCCGATTCCCAGCCCGCGCCAGCGATGAACCCCCCGCCTTCATTCATACAAGAATTCGCGCCCGCGAAATTGAATCTGTCGCTCGCCGTCGTGGGCAAGCGCGCGGATGGCTATCACTTGCTCGAATCGCTCGTCGCCTTCGCCGATATCGGCGATCGGCTGACGGCCGAAGCTGCGCCGTCGTTTGCGCTGAATATCGACGGGCCGTTCGCCGCGTCGCTCGAGGCGGGTGCGGATAATCTCGTGGCGCGGGCGGCGCATCTTTTCGCCGAACGCCTGGGGCGTCGCGCGGATGTCGCTTTGCGCCTCACCAAGAATCTTCCCGTTGCCAGCGGCATCGGCGGCGGCTCTGCCGATGCGGCGGCCACGCTGCGGGCGTTGTCGAAACTCTGGGCCGCCCCCATTCCCGCCGATCTGCCCGCCAAGCTCGGCGCCGACGTGAAGGTCTGCGTCGCCGGCGTGCCGGCCTGGATGTCGGGCATCGGCGAGATCGTCGAACCCGCCGGCGCCTTGCCCGGCTGGGGCGTCGTGCTGGTCAATCCGGGCATCGCATTGGCCACGCCATCGGTGTTCAAGGCGCGATCGGGTGCGTTCTCCGTCGGGGGGAAGTTCGCGCCGAACCTCTCCAACCTCGCCGCCGCCGGGAACGATCTGGAAGCCCCGGCGATCGCCCTGGTCCCCGCCATCGCCGACGTGCTGGCGGCGCTGCGGGGCCTGCCGGACGTAAGGCTTGCCCGCATGTCCGGCAGCGGGGCGACGTGCTTTGGCCTGTTCGACCGGCCGGAAAGCGCCGCCCTGGCCGCCAAGGCCTTGAAAGCCCAAGCGCCTTCGGCCTGGTGGATCGCAGCGGGCAGGGTGGCATAAGCCCGGGCCCCGTGCCGTTGTCGGCGGCCCGAATGGGTGCTAAACCCCCGCCCCTCACCAGAGTTTTGGTCCGGAAAGCCCTATGTCCCAGAAAGTCGCGCTGATCACCGGTGTCACCGGCCAAGACGGCGCCTATCTCGCCGAGTTGCTGCTCCAAAAGGGTTACATCGTCCACGGCGTGAAGCGCCGGTCGTCCTCGTTCAACACGGGGCGCGTCGATCACCTTTACGCCGACCGGCACGAGCATGGCGTGCGCTTCTTCATGCATCACGGCGATCTGACCGATTCGACGAACCTCATCCGCCTGGTGCAGCAAACGCAGCCCGACGAGATCTACAATCTCGCGGCGCAAAGCCATGTCGCCGTCAGCTTCGAATCGCCCGAGTACACGGCGAACGCCGACGGGATCGGCACGCTGCGCCTGCTCGAAGCGATCCGCATTCTGGGCATGGAGAAAAAGTCGCGCTTCTATCAGGCGTCGACATCCGAGCTTTACGGCCTGGTGCAGGAGCGCCCGCAGCGCGAGACGACGCCCTTCTATCCGCGCAGCCCTTATGCGGTCGCCAAGCTCTACGGCTATTGGATCACGGTGAACTACCGCGAAGCCTATGGCATGCACGCGTCGAACGGCATTCTGTTCAACCACGAAGGCCCGACGCGCGGCGAGACGTTCGTGACGCGCAAGATCACGCGCGCGGTGGCGGCGATCAAGCTCGGCCTGCAAAAGAAGCTCTATCTCGGCAATATCGATTCCTCGCGCGATTGGGGCCATGCCCGCGATTACGTCGAAGGCATGTGGCTGATGCTGCAGCAGGACACGCCCGACGATTACGTGCTCGCGACCGGCGAAACGCAGACCGTGCGCCTGTTCGTCGAACTCGCCTTCAACGAGATCGGCCGCCCGATCGAATGGAAGGGCAAGGGCGTCGACGAAAAGGGGCTGGACGCCAAGACCGGCGAGGTTCTGGTCGAAATCGATCCGCGCTATTTCCGCCCGACGGAAGTCGATTTCCTGCTCGGCGATCCGACCAAGGCGCACACTAAGCTCGGCTGGAAGCACAAGACGACCTTCCCGCAGCTGGTGCAGGAAATGGTCGCGTCCGATCTCAAAATCGTCGAGCGGGAGCGCCACCGCAATGACCGCAGCGGCTGAGTTCGATCTTTCCGGCAAAAAGGTCTTCGTCGCCGGCCATAAGGGCATGGTCGGTTCGGCGATCGCGCGCCGCCTCGCGCGGGAAAACTGCACGATCCTGACGGTCGACAAGCGCGAACTCGATCTTGGCGATCAGGCCAAGGTCCATGCCTGGCTCGCCGCCAACAAGCCCGACGCGGTGTTCCTGGCGGCGGCGCGCGTGGGCGGCATCCACGCCAACAACTCGCGCCCGGCCGAGTTCCTTTACGACAATCTCGCGATCCAGAACGCGGTCATCCACGGGTCCTATCTCGCGGGCGTCAAAAAGCTGCTGTTCTTGGGCTCGACCTGCATCTATCCGCGCTTGGCGCCGCAGCCGATGCACGAGGACGCGCTGTTGACGGGCCCCTTGGAGCCGACCAACGAGTGGTACGCGATCGCCAAGATCGCCGGCCTGAAGATGTGTCAGGCCTATAAGAAGCAATACGGCGTCGATTTCATTTCGTGCATGCCGACCAATCTCTACGGGCCGCACGACAATTACGATCTCGAAATGGGCCATGTACCCGCCGCGACGATCGTCAAGGTGCATCGCGCGGTCACCACGAACGCGCCGACCGTGCCCGTGTGGGGCGACGGCACGCCGCTCCGCGAATTCCTGCACGCCGACGATCTGGCCGACGCCTGCGTGTTCCTGATGCAGCGCTATTCGGGCACGGACGCGTTCAACGTCGGCACGGGCAAGGAAGTCTCGATCCGCGAATTCGTCGAAACGGTCGCGAAAGTGGCGGGCTACAAGGGCAGACTGGAATTCGACACCAGCAAGCCCAACGGCGCCCCGCGCAAGCTGACCGACCCGTCGCGCCTGATGGCGCTGGGCTGGAAGCCCAAATACGACCTCGAAACCGGCTTGGCCCAGGCCTATCGCTGGTACGTGGAAAACCGGGCGCCGAAAGCGGCTTGATCGCGGACGCGTCCGGCGTTAGACAGTCGCGCGCCTGCTGGGGCGTCGCCAAGCGGTAAGGCACCGGTTTTTGGTACCGGCATTCCTAGGTTCGAATCCTAGCGCCCCAGCCACGCTCTCCTATATCGCCGACCGTCAACGCCGCCGTCCCGGATCGGTCGGCGTGATCCGCACGAGCGCTTCGGTGTGCGCGGGCTCGATCGTCGCGACCCATACGAGATAGCGCCCCGGCAAAGGTCGCGCGATCCGCACCAAAGGGTCGAAATCGCGGCCCGGCGCGTCGTCGTTGCAGAGCCAAGCCCCGCCGGGCGTGCGGACGATCAAGCCGATGTCGGCGCCCGACGACGTCGATGCGTGAATGAAGAACTCTTCGCCACCTGCGGCATAATCGACCGATAGAGTCGGGCGCGCCGCGTCGATATGACCCGTGCAATCCGGCCCCAATCGACCGTCCATGAGATCGTCACCGCCGGCTTGCACCAATTGCAGAAAAGGCGCCCCGGCCGAAAGATTTGCCTGGGTGAAGGCGCGCCTTGCGGTCGGAGCGCCTTGAGGGTTGGGGACTTCGCGCCGCGCTGCGGCGGTCGGCCACATCGCTTGTTTCAGCCCGTCAGCCGCCATCGCGCCGAGGGCAAAAGTTTGCAACAGATCGCCCGGCCGGCCGTTGAGACCGAACTGGCCGCGCGTGAGGCCCGCTTCGATGCGCAGAATGTCGCCTTCGATCGCGACGAGCGGCGTTTGCGCCAACACCGCCTTCGCCCGGGCGAAGCGTTCGCGGGCCGCCCGTTCCTCGGCGGTGCCAAAGCTGCGATTTTTGTCGAATGCCGTTTCGAGCCGCGCCGCCGCGACGAGCAACGCTTCCATCGCATCGAGGCTGGCGGTGAAGGCGAGACGCGCCTCCAGCCATTCGAACAACGGCGCGAAACGATCCTTGGGCAACACGACACCGGCCGCCGGCCGGGCTTGCATTGTCAGCTTCAGATCGTCGGGCGCTCGTACGGAGAGCGACAGCCGGTCGACCGCGAATTGCGGACCCGCGGCCACCAATCGCGCACTCAGTTGGGTCAACCGCTCGATCGCCGCCGGATCCGGTTTGCCGAGCGTGGCGACGACGGAATCGAGCGTTCCGATCCAGGCGTTGAACGCCTCGCCGTCCAGATCGCGCAGCGAGACGTCGAGTGCCAAAGCGGGCAGCGCGATGTCGGCGATGGTGGCGGGGCCGATCGTGATGGCGGTGGTCGTATCGACCTTTTCGCCTTTGCGGGTCGTGGTCGAACGAAGATCGAAGGCCGCCAACGTGGCCCGCAACTCTTGAAGCTTGTCGGCGCGCAAATCCGAGAGGTTGAAGGTCAAGCCCTTCAATTCCGATGCGAAGTCGCCGGTCCAGATGAAGGGCCATTCCTGCTTCGCATCGAACGTCAGGCGGTAGGGGCCTGCCGTGACGGTTCCCGAACTCGGCGTCTTCGCCTCGACCTTAAGCGCGCCGATCTCCAGCGCGCCGGTCAGGCGCTGACCATTCGCGATGTCGATCGTACCTTTCAGCTTCGCGTCGCGAATCTCCCCGAAACCGGGCAAGGCGCCGGCTTGAAGGCGGGAAAGCGTCGTTTCGAGCGTGGCGCGCGCCGCGTCGCCGGCGATCCACACAAAGCCGCGATAGCCTTCGATGGCGGCGACGGGCTCGTCCGCGTCGTCGAGTTCGCCGATCCGGCCGTCATAGTCGACGAACCGGAACGCCGCGCCGACCTCGCCCGTCCATTCGACGATCGCGTCGACCGTCAGCCAGGGCGCTTGGCCGGGATATTTCGGAAAATACTTCCGTTCCTCGTCCGGCAGAGGCTTCTTGAAGTCGATGCGCGCGGCGGCGAATTTCCCGACCCACGGGCCATGGCGAACGGGGATGCGTCCGGCGAGGCGGATCTCCTTAAAGCCTTCCTTCTTCGCGATCTCGTCGAATGCGGCGCGCAACGGGTGCTCGCGCGACGGGCGCCATGCGATGTCGTAGATCAGTTCGCCGTCGAAAAGCCGCTTGTCGTAGGCGAAACGCGTGACCGACACGCCGTCGATTTCCAGCAATCGCCGTTCGTACAGTGCGACCTGGGTCGATACCAATCCGCCGATGAAATGCGAGACCCCAAGATAGGCCGCAATGGCGGCAATAACGAGTGTGACTCCGCCGATCAACGCTTTCCGCATTCGATCCCCCGAATCCGTTCCGGATAACCTTAGGGAAATCGATATAATATTTAAATCGAATAATGGTGCGCGGCCGCGGCCACCACCGCCTACCAGCGCGGGCGTTCCAGGCGGCCAAGCGCAGCCGGATTCAAGCGACCGCCGAGAGGCCTTTCTTGGCGACCAATGTCAGCAGTTTCAGCGACGGACCGGCCGGCCGCTTCTCGCCGCGTTCCCACTTGCTGACGAGACCGGTCGTGACGTTGAGGTAACGCGCGAACACCGCCTGGCTCGCGTGTTCTCGCGTACGGATACGGCGAATCTGGGTCGGCGACAATTCCTTGACCGGCGTCAGGCACAATTCGTCGAAGGCCGCCATCGTCCGCTTGTCGACGATTCCGGCGTCCGCGAGGCCGAGCGCGGTTTCATGAACGCTCGCCATGGTATTGCTTCGATAGCTACGCTTCACGGCACTTTACCTCGGTGATTGTTCGGTTCTTTAGCGCGGCTTTGATCTGTTCATCGGACATGGCGAGCATGATATCGGCCAAATTACGAATTGCTCTCAGCTCTTTCGAGTCGATGTTGTCTTTGTCCTTCTTGGCAAATCCGTGAACGAAGAACGCCTTGTCGCCGCGACGATACAAGATGATGCTTCGAAAGCCGCCCGATTTGCCCTGACCCGCACGCGCGATCCGCTGCTTGATGACCCCGCCGCCGAGATCGGCGTCGATAGTTCCCGCTTCCGCGCGCTTCACGACCTCGCAAAGATCGGAATCGGCGATGTCCTCGGCATTCGCAAAGCGGGAAAATGGCTTTGTCTTAAAGACACGCATCCCAGGCCGCTTTCGACGATATAGCACCTAGAGCTATAGCACTAAGGGCCAGATCTGACAATGGCGAGCCCGTGGATGCGTGGCCTACCAGCGCGGGCGTTTGGGGTTCCAGTCGGGCCAGTATTTGCGCATCTCGGTCACGTCGTCGCGCTTGCGCAGGCCGCATTTCTTCCAATTCTCGTGCATCCGCGCGAGTGCGCCGCGATCGAGCGTCACGCCGAAGCCCGGCTTGTCGGTGACGCGCACGCAGCCGTCATGGAACTGGATCAAGCCGCCTTCGATCACGTCGTCATTCGCCCACGGGTAATGCGTGTCGCACGCGTAGGAAAGATTGGGCGTGGCGGCGGCCAGATGCGCCATCGCCGTCAGGCTGATGCCCAGATGCGAGTTCGAATGCATCGACAGGCCGATATCCCAGGTCCGGCACATCGCCGCGAGTTCGACCGTCGCGCGCAAGCCGCCCCAGAAATGATGGTCGGCGAGGATGACCTTCACCGCCCCCTTGGCGATCGTCTCGGGCATATGCTCGAACGCGACCGTGCACATATTGGTCGCGAGCGGCAGCTTCGTCTTGTTCTGCACCGAAGCCATGCCCGAAATCGTCGGCGTGGGATCTTCGAGATATTCGAGAATGCCTTCGAGCTGCGGCAGCAGCTTCAGCGTCGTCTCGACCGTCCAGGCCGCGTTGGGATCGATGCGCAGCGGCATCTGCGGGAAGGCGGCGTGCAGCGCCTTCGACGTTTCGACCTCCAACGCCGGATCGAACACGCCGGCTTTGAGCTTCAATGAGCCGAAGCCGTAGCGCCCGGTCATCTCGCGCGCTTCGCGCAACATTTCCTCGGGCGTTTGCACGTTGCCCCAAGGATCGTTCCAGCCGTCGTCGAAATCCTTATGCCCGGCGAATTTGTAGAACAGATACGCGCTGAACGGCACGTCGCGCCGGCAAGCGCCGCCGAGCAGATCGTAGACCGGCCGCCCGACGACATGGCCCATCGCGTCGAACGCCGCGACCTCCAACGCGCCGAACACGCGCGGCAACATGGTGACGAGGGCTGTACGCGGCGAACCATCGGCGGTGGGCGGCGAGAGCCGGGCGAGCGTATCGCGCACCTGCGCTTGCATGGCGTTGATGTCGAACACGTCGATCCCGGCCAGCGCGTTTCCGCATTCGGCGAGCAGTTTTACCGTCGGATCGTCGCCATAGGTTTCCGACAGGCCGATCGTGCCGTCGTCGAGCACCATCTCGATGACGGAGCGCAAGGCCCAGGGTTCGTGCAGGCCGCCGGCGTTGAGCAGCGGCGGATCGCGGAAGGCGATCGGCGTGACGGTCACGTTTTTGATGCGGGACAAGTGCGTTTCCTCGTGGATGATCGGCATGCGCGTTGTTATTCGGCTTGATCATCCACCCGGCGTGCCGCAAATTCCAGATCAATTCCACGGCGCCGCGCATGCCCCGTGCGCAACAAGGGTCCCCCGCCATGGCGCTGCACAATATCGACTCCGTTTCGCTCCCGTCGGTCGTCACGCCGCTGCTCGCTTCCGTGCTGATCGTCCTGAAGACGACCGGGATCGTGTCGGATAGCGCAGCCCTGGTGCTGATCGTCGCGGCGGTGCTGCTGGGGGCTTGCGTCTTCGCCGCCGTGCATCATGCCGAAGTGCTGGCGGCACGGGTTGGCGAGCCGTTCGGGTCGATCATCCTGGCGGTCGCGGTGACGATCATCGAAGTGGCGCTGATCGTGTCGATCATGCTGGCCGCGGGGCCGGGCGGCGAGGTCGTGGCGCGCGACACGGTGTTCTCGGCGCTGATGATCGTGCTCAACGGCGTGATCGGCCTGTGCCTCGTGTTCGGCGGCAAGCGCCATCACGAGCAATCCTTCCAGCTCAACGCCGCCGCCGCGTCGCTCGCCGTGCTGGCAACGGTCTCGATCCTCGTGCTCGTCCTGCCCAATTACACGCTAAACGGCAAGGCGGGCGGCTATGCCGCCGTTCAGCTGCTATTCGTCGGCGCGGTGTGCCTCGTCATCTACGGCGTGTTCATCTTCATCCAGACGATTCGCCATCGCGACTATTTCATGGACGAAGCGGACGATCCCGAAGCCGGCGTGCCGCATAAGCCGCCCGTCAAGGTCACGCTCGTCAGTGTCGTGTTCCTGCCGTTGTCGCTGCTGATGGTCGTGCTGCTCGCCAAGACGCTGTCGGGGCCGCTCGAGGCGGGGATCGCCGCCGCCGGCCTGCCGCAGGCTTTCATCGGCGTGGTCATCGCCGCGATCGTGCTGCTGCCCGAAGGTATCGCCTCGGTGCGCGCGGCCCAGCTCAACCGGCTGCAGAACGCGGTCAATCTCGTGCTGGGTTCGGCCCTCGCCAGTATTTCGCTGACCGTGCCGGTCGTCGCGGTTCTGTCGGTCGTCGGCGGGCTCGACCTCACGCTCGGCCTGCCGCCCGAACATATGGTGCTGCTGATCCTGACGCTGTTCGTCTCGACACAGACCTTGGGCACGGGCCGCACCACGGTGCTGCAAGGGGCCGTGCATCTGGGCATCTTCGCCGTGTTCGTGTTGCTGGCGGCGCTGCCGTAACTCAGTCGAACAGGAATTTGATTCCGAAGGCGCCGGGCGCGAGCAGGCCGGTCGCCCAGATGAACGCCGAGGCGACGTTCGCGGCCTGGAACGGCCAGAACTTCATCCGGCAGGTGCCCGCGACGATGGGCACGGCGGCGCGCAACGGCCCGAAGAAGCGGCCGAAGAAAACGCTGAGCGTGCCGAAACGTTCGAAAAAGCGCATGCCGCGCGGCAGCAATTCGGGCTGCTTGGTGAACGGCCAAACATGGGCGAGGCGGTCGCCGTAATGCCAGCCGACCCAGTACGAAACCCAATCGCCGAAGATGGCACCCAACGCGGCGGCGGCCCAGATCGGCCAGAAATTAAGGTCGGTCGCGCCGATCAACGCGCCGATGCCCACCAGCATCACCGTGGCGGGAAACAGCAGCGATAGAAAAGCGAGGGATTCGCCGAAGGCGAGGACGAACACGATGGGGGCGGCCCACACACGGTTCGTCTCGACGAAATTTACGACCAGGTCGGCGAACTCGGCGATCGTCATGATCGCCGAGTGTGCCGTGCGTTCGGTCGCGGGACAATTGTCTCTTTGCTTGGCGTCCCGTTACTTGGTCAAGCTGCGGACGAAATCCGCATGCGCGCCGGCGTGGCCGCCATGGCCGCCGCCCTGGTGACCGCCGGTGCGCTTGCCTTGGCCGCGATGATTGCCGCGCTTCGGCCCGCCGCGATGCGGACCCTTGCCGTGGCCCTGATGGCCATGGGGGGCATCGGCGCGGCGATGATGTTCGTGACGCTGGCCCTGCGGCTGCTGGCCTTGAGCCGGTTGACCTTGCGTCTGCTCGGCGCGCGCTTCTTGCGGCCGGGCTTCGCCTTGAACCTGGGCGTGACGCGGCTCGCCGTGACGTTGCTCGCCGTGACGGGGACCGCCGCGATGGCGTTGGCCGCCATTGCGATGCGGGCCGCCATGGCCGTGGCCGTGGCGACCGCCACGGAACGAACGCGGGTCGCGCTCGGCCGGTTCGTTCAGCGAAGCGCCTTCCGGCATCGCGGGCATGGGGATGCCTTCGGGGGCGGCGACGAACGGCACTTGCAGCTTGGTCAGGCGTTCGATGTCGCGCAGGAAGGCGCGCTCGTCCGGCGCCACCAACGCGATCGCGATGCCCGACTTGCCCGCGCGCGCCGTGCGGCCGATGCGGTGCACGTAAGCCTCGGGCACGTTCGGCAGTTCGTAGTTGATGACGTGCGACACGCCGTCGACGTCGATGCCGCGCGCGGCGATATCGGTCGCGACCAGCACCTTGATATGGCCGTCGCGGAACGAATCGAGCGCGCGCTCGCGCTGGTTCTGGCTTTTGTTGCCGTGGATGGCGGCGCACGGGATGCGCGCGAAGTCGAGGAACTTCGACACGCGATCCGCACCGCGCTTGGTGCGCGTGAAGACGATCGCGCGCGTGCAATCCGGCGATTGCAGGATGGCGCCGAGCACGCCGCGCTTGGCTTGGTTGTCCAGCGCGATGGCGCTCTGTTCGATGCGCTCGATGGGCTTCGACGCCGGGGCGACCGCGATTTCCTGCGGGTTGCGCAGGAAGTTCGACGCGAGCTGGCGGATTTCCTTGGGCATCGTCGCCGACAGCAGGATCGTCTGGCGCTCGCGCGGCAGCATCGCCATCAGGCGGCGGATCGCCGGCATGAAGCCGAGATCGAGCATCTGGTCGGCTTCGTCGAGCACGATGACTTGCGTGTGCGCGAGCGTGGCGGCACCCGTGCTGATATGGTCGAGCAGGCGGCCGGGGGTGGCCACCAGAATGTCGAGGCCGTTCGCCATCGCGCGGATCTGGCCGCCGGGCGCCACGCCGCCGACCACGACCGCGGTGCGCGGACGGACATAGGCGCCGTAGCTGCGCACCGAATCCTCGATCTGCGAGGCGAGTTCGCGCGTGGGTGCCAGGATCAGCACGTGATTGGCGCGTGCCGGGGCGCGCTTGTTCTCGGCCGCGAGGCGCGCGAGCAGCGGCAGCACGAAGGCGCCGGTCTTGCCGGTGCCGGTCTGCGCGATGCCGACGACGTCGTTGCCGGCGAGAATTGCGGGGATCGCCGCTTCCTGGATTTTGGTGGGGGTGACGTGCTTTTGGTCGGCGAGGGCCCGCAGAATGGCTTCGGGCAGGCCGAGATTGGTGAAGTCGGTCATTAGGTACAAAAACTCTCGTTCGCCCGGCGCGCGGAATCATCCGCGCGGGGCAGGGTCGTTCGATGGAAGCGTGACGTGGAACAGCCGCCGGGGAATGGTCCCTGAAAGGGACTCGCGAAAACCGGGGCTAAACGAACGAGACCCGAAAATCGAAACCGCGACCCCGGGCGCAACGAGGCGCCATCCACGTTGGGTCCGCGGATGGCGCGTGTATGAGGTATCGCCGTGCGAAAGGCAAGCGAAAGCCGCGCATGGCCGCTGCGCGTTCCGGCTAATCGTCTGCGGCGGCTTGGTTTTGGGCGTGTTTGAGCGCCGTTTTTATGTCGCTGCGGGCGTCCTGGATCAGGAAACGCAGCGCTTTTTCCGCCGCCGCCGGTTTGCGGCCCGCGATCGCGCGCAAGACCGCCCGATGCAGGCCGACCGCTTCATGGGCCCCCTCGGCCGAGCGGACGGAATGATGGAAGGATACGTTGAGCAACGCGCCCAGCAGCGGGGCGAGCGAGGCGACGAACTGATTGCCCGCCGCCGCCAAGATCGATTGATGGAACTCGAGATCGGCGGCGACGTAATGGCCTTTGTCGTCGACGGCGTCGGCCATCAAGGTCAGCGCCGCTTCGATCCGCGCGATATCGGCCGGCGTGGCGCGCTGCGCGGCCAAGCGCGCCGCCATCGGCTCGATCGTCAAGCGCAGCTCCAGCAGATCGTCGAGGAAGCGCGCATCCACGCCGGCGGCGACGCGAAACGCGACCACGTCGGGATCGAATTGGTTCCAATCGGCGAAGGGCCGCACGCGCGTGCCCCGGCGCGGGCCGGTCACGACCATGCCCTTGGCGGCGAGCGTCTTGATCGCCTCGCGCACTACGGTGCGGCTCACGCCCAATTCGGCGCCGATTTCGGGTTCGGTGGGCAAGGCGGCACCCGCCGCCATGCGGCCGCGGATGATTTTGCGCGCGATCTTCGCGACCGCATCGCCGTGAATCCCGGCCGCGCGTTTTCCCCCGGACATGACGCGATGATGACCGGTGCGGCGCGCGGTGTAAATGTCAGTTCGGCCGTGCCTGAAACAACTCGCGCAAATCGTCGGCGGCCAGCGCCAGATCCGAGAGATGCGGATTGAGCGCCAGCGCTTTCTCCCACGCGGCGAGCGCCGCCGCCGGCTGGCCTTGGCGCAAGGCGATCTGCCCGAACCCGGCGAGCGCCCCGTAATGGCGCGGCTCGCGCGCCAGCGTTTCCAGAATATCGGCGACCGCGTCGGCGTCGCGCTCCTCGATGAAGGCGAGGGTGGCGCGCTTATTATAGGCCTCCGCCCAATCCGGCCAGCGCGCGCACAGATCGTCGAGCAGTTCGCGCGCGGTGCGCCCGTCCTTGGCGATGATCTTGCCGATCGCCTCGTGCATCGTGTCGACGGCGCTGGCGTCGGGGTGATCGGTCCAGATGCCCCAGATCAGATCGCCGATATCCTCGGCCGAGCGCTTCAGCTTGCGCGCGGCGATTTCCTCGAACAGCCGGTCCAGGCGTTTCGAGACACCGCGCGGCGGCGGCTTTTCGCACAAAGCGATCAGCCGTTTCAGGGCGGCGGCGATATCGGGCTTGGTCTCAGGCATCGACGGAAATCGTAGCATGCGCGCGTTTCGGGCTATAGTCGCGTGCGTATGACAATTCCACGACTCGTCTCCGTCGGGGCGACCTGCCTCACCACCATCTACCGCGTCGATGCGATCCCGGCCGCCCCGGGTAAGGCGTTGGCCCATCAGGCCGCGCGCGTTACCGACGGGATGGCGATTTCCGCGGCCTGCGCCTTCCAGCGCCTGGGCGGGAACGCCGCGATTTGGGCGCGCGTCGGTGCGGACGCGCAAGGCCGGGCGATGAAGGCGGAACTCGCCGAGACCGGCGTGAATGTCGATGCGATCCGCGAATGCCCGGGCGGCAATTCATCCCATGCCAGCGTGACGGTCGATGCCAAGGGCGAGCGTATCGTGATCGTCTATCACGATCCGGGTCTCGATCCCGATCCGGCCTGGCTGCCGCTCGCCGATCTGGCGAAGGCCGATTTCGTCCATTCGGATGTGCGCTGGATCCAAGGCTCGGTCCATGCGTTGACGGCGGCGCGCGCGCGCGGGCTTCGCGTGATGGTCGATGCCGAGACGACCGCGCCCGATATTCTCGCCACCCTCGTGCCGCTCGCCACGCATGCGGTGTTCTCCGATGCCGGCCTCGCCGTGCATACGGGCATCGCGGACGTGGAAGAAGGTTTGCGCGCGGTCGTTGCGCGCAAAACCCATGCGCATGTCGGCGCGAGCTGCGGCGCCAAGGGCTATTACTGGATCGAAGACGGCGCCTTGCGCCACGTGCCCGCCCCGCGCATCGACGCGGTCGACACACTGGCGGCGGGCGACGTATTCCACGGCGCGCTCGCCTTGGGCTTGGCGGAAGGGCGCAGCATCGCGCAAGCGGCGCAGCTGGCGTGTGCGGCCGCCTCGCTCAAATGCACGAAATTCGGCGGGCGCCTGGGTTGCCCCACGCGCGACGAAGCCGAAGCGTTTATGCGGGGCGCTTGAACGACGCGGCTTGACGGGCCAGCGTTTCGATCGCTTTCCAATCGCCCTTGGCGATCGCGTCGCCCGGCGTCACCCACGATCCGCCGACCTGCAGGCAGTTGGGCTGCGAAAGATGGGCAAGCACGTCGCCCGGCTTCACGCCGCCGGTCGCGCAGAACACGAGATCGGGGAACACCGGCTTGATCGCCGCGAGCCACGGGATCGCACCGATCACGTTGGCCGGGAACAGCTTCAATTCCTTGAAGCCCATTTCGCGCGCGAACATCGCTTCGCTGGTCGTCTCGATGCCCGGCAGGAACGGGAAATTCGCCTGGCGGACGGCCTTCAGCAATTCGGGCGTCATGCCCGGCGACACCCCGAATTGGGCGCCGGCCCCCATCGCGCGATGCAGGTCGGTGGCGTTGAGGATCGTGCCCGCGCCGACGATCGCCTCGGGTGCCGCGACGCGCATCGCTTCCAGCCCTTTGAGGGCGGCCGGCGTGCGCAGCGTGATTTCGAAGACCTTGATACCGCCCGCGACCAGCGCCTTGGCGATATCCCCGGCGGCGACCGGATCGGCCACGGTCAAAATCGGCATCACCGCGCCCTGGGCCATAATTTCGCGCATCGGCAAATACTTGGCGGCCATCGCCTGCGTTCCTTCCCTCGATGTTTGCGGGCGGACCCTAGGCGCCGCCCGGTCCGCTGTAAAGTGCGGGAACGTCCGCGAATGTCTGACGACCGGAACTTTTCGCGTTATCCTTGGACCGCGATGGAACCGTCCGCCCCGCCGCCCCGTCTTGCCGGAACCCGGCCGCGCCGTTTGTTGGCGGGCGTGATCGGCGTGTGTTTGGCCGCACTGGCGGGCACCTGGACGATCCGCGAATGGTATGCGGATCACGCGATCCGGCGCGCGGCTGAAGAAGCCGCCGCCGAGGTCGAGCGCGCCGTCCGTCTCTACGCGGCCAGCATCGAACGGACCGTCGCCGTCGCGGACGCCGCCGTGCGCGCGACGCGCGGCGCGCTGCGCCGCGAAGGCGACGCGATCGATCTCGATCGCGTGCTCGCCGGTTACATCGACGGACCGGGCGGGATTTTCGACATCGTCGCTTTGGACGCGAACGGCAGGGTGATCGCGATTTCGGAATCGCCCGACGCGCGCGGGCGGGATCTCTCGGATCGCCCGAGCGTCAGGGCGCTGGCGCAAGCGCAAGGCGACCCGCTGTATGTCGGTCCGCCCGCGACGGGCGTGGACGGCGATCCGCGCGTGCCCGTCGCGCGCCGGATGCTCGACGACAAGGGCGCGCAGATCGGTACCGTCATCGTCGAACTGACGCCCGAGACCTTCGTGCGGCCAATCGACCGTACGGCGTTGAAGCCAGGCTCGACCGCCAATGTCGCGGGCGTGGACGGTATCGTGCGCGGGCGCATCGATTCCGAAGGCCGGGTCAGTTTCGGCCAGGATGTTTCCGCCTCGCGCGTGTTCAAGGAAGCGGTGGAACGCGGCTTCGCGGTGGGCGAGGTGATCGGCGCTATCGACGGGATACGCCGCCAGACCGCGTGGCAGCGCATTACCGGGGCCGAACTCGTCGCGCATTTCTCGGTCGATCTCGATCACGCGATCGCGCAAACCGTGCCCGCGCGGCGCGAGGCGACATGGCTGGCCGTCGCGGCCAGCGCGTTCATTCTTCTGTTGGGCGGGCTGCTGCTGCGCGCGATCGCGGGGTTGACGGCCACGCAAGCGCGTTTGGCCGACGGCGAAGCGCGGTTCCGCGATTTCGCGTCGTCGTCGTCCGATTGGTTCTGGGCGACGGACGCCGTCGGGCGTGTCGCCTATATTTCCGGCAACGCGCGCGACTACGGCATCGATATCGAAGCGCATCTGGGCAAGCGCGGCCAGGATATCGCGGCGCCCTTGCCCGGCGCCGCGCACGACGCGATGCGCGACGCGGCGCTGGCGCGCAAACCCTTCCGCAACGTGGTGCGCGAATTGGCGCGGCGCGACGGCACGAAGATCTTGATCTCGTTCTCGGGCATGCCGGTTATCGACGCCCACGGCAGTTTCGGCGGCTATCGCGGGGCCGCGCGCGACGTGACCGACGAAGCGGCACAGCGTCAGCGCATCGAATCGCAAGCCCGTCAGCTCGCCGAATTGTCGGCCTTCGTGCCGGGCGTGCTCTACCGTTTGGCGCGCGCGCCCGACGGCACGATCTCGTTCCCCTATATGTCCGGCCGCGCGCTCGACCTGCTGGGGATCGAAGCCGATGCGGTGATGCGCTCGGCGCGCGTGTTGTTCTCGGTCGTGGCGCGCGAGGATTTGCCGCGCGTGCGCCGTTCGATTTCCGACGCGACCGCGCAAGGAACCGAGTGGATCGCGGAATTCCGCGTCGAGCCCAAGGGCTTCGGCCAGTCGCGCTGGGTGCGCGGCCACGCGACACCCACGCGCCGCGACGACGGCACGATCGTGTGGGACGGTTTGCTGCTCGACGTGACGGCGGAGAAAATGGCGCTCGAAGCGCTCGCCGCCAGCGAGCAGCGCTTCCGCGACGGCATCGAAAGCATGAGCGACGGTTTCGCGCTCTACGACGCGCAAGACCGCCTCGTCGTGTGGAACCGGCGCTACGAGGACATCTTCCCCTATATTCGCGGCCGGCTGCGCGAAGGCATTCCCTATGCCGAGATCGTCGGCTGGGCCGCCGAATGGCCGGGCTACGGTTTCGACGCATCCCAGCGCGCCGAGTTCATCGCCGCGCGGCTGTCGCGCCGCGAGCGTCTGGGCCAAGTATTCGAGCTTTCCTCGGCCGGCGGCACATGGCTGCAACTCGTCGAAACGCCCGCGCGCGAAGGGGCGCTGGTCGCCATTGCGCGCGACGTGACCGACCAGCGCGCGGCGCTGCTCACCGCCGCCTTGGCCGAACGGCGCTTCCGCGACGGGATCGCGGCGATGGGCGAAGGCTTCGCGCTTTACGACGCCCAGCGCCGCTTGATCGCGTGGAACCAGCGTTTCGAGGAGATGTTCCCCTATCTCAAAGGCCGCCTGGAAGCGGGTATGTCGCACGAGACGCTGCTGCGTCTCGATCACGAAATGGGCGAACTCGAGGAAACGGTCAGCGTCGATTCGTGGCTCGCCGCCGCCGACCGCCGCCGCCGCTTGGCGGGCGTACCCTACGAGATCCGCTTCAAGGGCGGGCGCGTGGTCGAAGGCACGCAGCGCGCGACGGTCGAAGGCGGACGCGTCGTCACCTATCGGGATGTGACGGCGGCAAGGCGCACGCTGAAGCTGCTCGCCGACAACGAGATCCGCTTCCGCGACTTCGCGCAAGTCACGTCCGATTGGTTCTGGGAAACCGACGCCGAGCATCGCTTCTCGTTCGTGTCCGATCCGCGCGGCAAGCTCGGGCTCGATCTGTCGCGCACGCTGGGGCGCACGATGCTTGATATCGTCGCCGACGATCCCGCCACGACGCGCGCAGCACTGGGCGAACACGCCGCCACGCTCGCCGCCAACCGGCCGTTCCGCGATTTCGTCCATTCGATCGATACGGGCTCGGGGGCGCGTGAATGGGTGTCGGTTTCCGGCATTCCGGTGTTCGACGACGAGAACCGCTTTGTCGGCTATCGCGGGGCGGGGCGTATCGTCACCGCGCAAGTCATGTCCGAACGGCGCTTGGCCGCCGCGCGCGACGAAGCCGAGCGCGCGCGCGAAGCGGCGGAAAAGGCGAACCGCGCGAAGTCGGAATTCCTCGCTTCGATGAGCCACGAAATCCGCACGCCGATGAACGGCGTGATCGGCATGACCGCGATGCTGCTCGATGCCGCGCTCAGCGACCAGCAGCGCCGCGCGGTCGAAACGATCCGCGATTCGGGCGAATCGCTGCTCCACATCATCGACGACATCCTCGATCTGTCGAAGCTCGAAGCGGGCCGGATGGATCTGGAGAAACTGCCCTTCGATCCGCGCAGCCTGGCGCAAGGCGCGCTCGACGTCGTCGCCCCGCGCGCCAAGGCCAAGGGGTTGACGCTCGACTTCCGCGCCGATGCGCACACGCCCGAAACCGTGACCGGCGATCCCGGCCGTTTGCGTCAGGTGCTGCTGAACCTGCTCGGAAACGCGGTGAAGTTCACCGAATCCGGCCGCGTGACGCTCTCGTTGGCGGGCATGCGGCACGACGGCGACGGCCGCCAGCACCTCGTTTTCGAAATTCGCGACACCGGCATCGGCATCGCGCCGGAACGCTTGAGCGAGCTGTTCCGTGAGTTCAGTCAGCTGGATTCGTCGATTACACGCCGCTACGGCGGCACGGGGCTGGGCTTGGCGATTTCCAAACGTCTCGTCGAGCATATGGACGGGCGGATTTCGGTCGCGAGCGCCGCGGGGGCGGGCTCGACCTTCCGTGTCGAATTGCCGTTCGACGCGACCTCGGGCGCGCAAGTCGCGCGGGCGGCGGGTTCGGCCGACGGCAATCAAGCGGCGGAAATGCTGCGCCGGCGCGCGGCGTCGGGCCCGGCCTTGCGCGTGCTGCTGGCGGAGGACAATTTGACCAATCGCCTCGTCGCGATCTCGATGCTCGAAACCGTCGGGATCGCGGCCGACGTCGCCGATAATGGTTTGCAGGCGCTGGCGGCGGTCCGCGCCAAGCCTTACGACCTCGTGCTCATGGATATCCATATGCCCGAGATGGACGGGCTTGCCGCCGCGCGCGCGATCCGCGCCTTGCCGGGCCCGGCGGGTGCCGTGCCGATCGTGGCGCTGACCGCCAACGCTTTCCAAAGCCATGCCGACGAATGCCGGGCGGCGGGGATGAACGATTTCCTGTCCAAACCCTATCGCAAGGCCGCCCTGCTGGAGACGATCGCGCGGCATGTGGGTGCCGCGGAGCGCGCGGCGGAGTAGCTTGGCCCGTGCCGTTGGGCTAGTTTCCAAGGGTTATGGCCGGTTCCGTTTCCAGCGCCCCGCCGCTCCCCGCGAGCGCCCAAGTCGCCACGAAGGCGCGCCCCAGCGCCGACGTGCCCACGGCGCGCCGCCCGAATTCCGGCCCGCCGATGACAGCCGAATCGATCGAGGCGCGCGCCAAGGCCGCGTTCGTCGCGCGCGACGATGCGCGAATCGCCCGCGATCAAGCCCAAACGCGCGCGGCGCTGTTCGCCGTGGGGCAACGCAACGTCGATTTCTTCGCTTAGAGAGGATGCGCCCATGATCATCACCACCACCGACGGCGTCGAAGGCAAGCGCATCGTCGCCTATCTCGGCGTGATTTCGGCCGACGTCGTCATGGGGTCGAACGCGATCCGTGATTTCTTCGCCTCGGTGCGCGACTGGGTCGGCGGGCGCGCGGGCAGCTACGAAAAAGTGCTCGCCGACGCGCGCCGCGAAGCGGTCGAGGAATTGGCCGAGAAAGCCGCGAAGCTGGGCGCCGATGCCGTGATCGGCGTCGATCTCGATTACCAAAGCGTGGGCGGAACGATGCTGATGGTCGCGGCCAACGGCACGGCCGTGAAACTCGGATGAACGCCGGTTTCCGCCGGGGGGCGTTGCTGATGGGATTGCTCGCGTCGATTCTAGGCCTGTTGGGTTGCGGCGACCGGCCGACCAGCCAGGTCGTGTTTTACACCGGCGCCAATTCCTGGCAGGCCTTGCAAGCGTCGTCGCGCGACGGTGCGGTCCATGTCGGCGCGATGGGCGGGGCCTACGGCGAAGCGCCCGACGCGCTCGCCGCGCGCGCGGCCGGAATTCTTCGCGACAATTTTTCCGATCCTTGGCTCAAATTCGAAACCGACGCGACGCGCACCGCGAATCCGTTCCGCCTGGTGTTCGTGTTCGAAGCGCGGGTAGTCCGCCAGCCGGATTTTTACGGCGTCTGTGCCGGCAAACCCTTGCGATTCGAAGCCGATCCGAAGAACACGAATATCCACGCCGTGCTGTGCGGGCCCAACGGTCCGGTCACCGGCGTGCATGGCTGGATGCGCCGGATCGACCGCGCCGACGACCCCAGTTTCGCAAAATTGATCGTCCAGATCGGCCGTCAGGCGATGCAGGGCTCAACTTAATGGCGTCAGGCGCTACATAAATCCGCCTTGTGACCGTCGCGCGCGTTTAACTCTTTCTTATGCCGTCGGGCGGGATAAGGTTTCTTGGAATATCACCAAGGAAGCCGACCCCACGTGACGGATCCGACCGAGATCGAAATACGCCTGATCGATCGCTTGCCCGAAGCGGTGCTGGTGCTGAACGCGGAGCGTCGCGTGATGGCCGCCAATCGCATGGCCAAGCGCCTGCTCGGCGGCGATCCGTCCGGCCAGTCGCTGATCGAACTCGTGCCCAACGCCGACGCCGTGCCCGATATCTGGAACGTGACGGGCGAGACGACCGCGCAATTCGAAGCGCATGCGCTGTCCAAAGACGGGCGCGCGTTTCCCGCTTACGTCTCCGTCGGCGCCGCCTTGCCCTATTTCCTGGTGACGCTGCGCGACCTGACCGATCAGGCCGCGATCGAGCGCCAATTGGTCGAACGCACCTTGCGCGATCAATTGACCGGCTTGCCCGCGCGCGCGCTGTTTCTCGAACAGGTCGAGCAAGCGCTGCTGCGCCGGCGCGTCCACGGCTCGACCAGCGAAATCGCGGTCGTCTGCCTCGACATCGATCGCTTCAAGGTGATCAACGATTCGCTCGGCTATCACGCGGGCGACGAATTGCTGATCGCCGTTGCGCGCCGGCTGGAGGAAGCGCTGGGGGCGGGCTACGCGCTCGCGCGCTTGGGCGGCGACGAGTTCGGCTTCCTGGTCGAGTGCAATCGCAAGGCCGAGGCGGCGATTTTGGCCGACGCCGCGCTCGACGCGTTCAAGGACGGCTTCACGCTGGGCGCTTCGCTGCCCGGCCGCCAATTGGCGGTGGGGGCTTCGGTCGGCCTTGCCTTCGCCGATCCGGGGATCGCGCCGCGCGCACCCACGCTCGTCTCCAACGCCGACGTCGCCTTGCATCGCGCGAAGACCGGCGGCGGTGCGCGAATCGAGATTTTCGAGCCCGCGCGCCATGGCGACGCGCTGGGGCTTCTGGAAATGGAACTCGCCTTGCGCGAGGCCGTGGACAAGAACGAGTTCGAAATCGTCTATCAGCCGATCGTCGACCTCGACGGCGGGCGGATGCGCGGCGTGGAAGCGCTGCTGCGCTGGAACCGGGCCGGCAAATTTGCCGTCCCGCCGGGCGTGTTCATCCCGATCGCCGAGCAATCGGGGTTGATCATGCCGATCGGCCGCCATGTGCTGGCGCAGGCCTGCCTGCAAATGGCGCGCTGGCGGCGCGACTACGGCGCGGCGGCGCCCGATTACGTGGCGGTCAACGTTTCCGCGCGCCAGCTCGCGCGCGAGGATATGCCCGCCCTCGTCGCGTCGACGCTGGAAGCGGCGGGACTCGATCCTTGCCATCTCGAACTCGAACTCACCGAAAGCGCCGTCGTCGACAATCCGGCCGCCGCGCGCAAGCTGCTCGACGCGGTCGTCTCGCTGGGCGCTTCGCTCGCCATCGACGATTTCGGCACCGGCCAGTCCTCGTTGTCGCTATTGCCTTCGCTGCCTTTCGCCAAGCTCAAGATCGATCGCAGCTTCGTGGGCGAAATGGACGTCGATCCCAACAGCTTCGAAATCGTGCGCGTCATCATCGGTCTCGCGAAGGCGCTGGGCTTGCGCATGGTCGCCGAAGGGATCGAGCGCGACAGCCAGTCCAAGCTGCTGCTCGATCTGGGCTGCGTGCTGGGCCAGGGCTTCCTCTATTTCCGGCCGCTGCCCGCGCGCGAAATCGAACGCCTCTGCGCCGCGATCAAGGGCCCGGCCAGTGCGGCGATCGAACCCGGCAAAGTGGTCGCGTGAATTAGCGTCCTTCGCGGCGCCAGGCGATCAGCAACAGCGTGAGTGCCGCAAGGAACGTGAGCAAGCCCGGCATCAGCGGGGTTTGCGCCACACCGGCCACGACGTAATCGCCGTTGGCGCGGAAGCCGATCCAATGGCGCGTCGCCGAAATCTGCCCGCCCATGTCGCGGCCCGGGCGCACACGGCGCAATTCGGGCGCGCCGTCTTGCAGCCAAGCGATCTGGCCGCCGCTCGCCTCGGCCGCGGCGCGCATCAATTTGTCGGTCGTGCGCACATCGGCCGTTTCGGTCGGGTTGACCGCGCCGACGGCCGCGAGCGTGGAACGTTCGCCGTCGGTCAGGCGATAGAGGCCGGGTTTCTCCGCGACGAACACGGCCGTCTGCCGCCCGCCGCGCGAATCGGTCAGGCGCAACTCGGCCGAAAAATCATCGGGGCCTTGCACGCGCACGGGCGTCGAGACGGGATCGATCGCGCGGCGCTCGACCTCGACCCGGTTGCCGCGCACGCGCGCCTTCAGATCGTTCTCTTCGAGCTCGGGCTCCTTCATCAGCCAGTGCGCGACGCGGCGCAGCAGCTCGGCATGCGGGCCGCCGCCGTCATAGCCGCGCGCCCAGAGCCAGATATTGTCGCTCATCATCTGCGCCACACGGCCTTCGCCCACGCGGTCCAGCAACAGCAGCGGCCGCTCGCCCACGCCGTTCATCAGCACCTGGCCGCGGCGCGGCTCGGTATCGACATGGCGGAACCAGCGGCCCCATTCGGGCGTGGTGCCCGCCCCGCCGGGCAGATCGGCGGTCACCGGATGGCGCCGCCCGACCGGCGACAAGCCGGGCAGATACGATTGCTCGAATGTCTGGCCCGTCGGGATGCCGGGCATGATCTGGCCCAGCGGCGAATTGAACAGCGAATTCGGCGACGAGAAATTGGGGCCCACCGCGATCAGCAAGGCGCCGCCGCCGCGCACATAGCGCACGATATTGTCGAGATAGATCTGCGCCAGCACGTCGCGCCGCCGATAGCGGTCGAAGATCACAAGGTCGAACTCGCGCAGCTTCACCTCGAACAATTCGCGGATCGGGAAGGCGATCAGCGACAGCTCGCTCACCGGCGTGAAATCCTGCGCCTCCGGCGGGCGCAGAATGGTGAAGTGGACGAGATCGACGGCGGGGTCCGATTTCAGCAGATTGCGCCAGGTGCGCTCGCCCGAATGCGGTTCGCCGGTCACCAGCAGCACGCGCATGCGGTCGCGCACGCCGTTGACGACCACGACTTGGCGGTTGTTCTCCAGTGTCAATTCGCGCGGGCCCGGCTCGACCTCCAATTCGAAGATCGTCGTGCCTGGCTTGTCGATCTGGAACTCGACTTGCGTCGCCTCGCCCACCGGCGCTTGCACCGTGCGGAAGGGCACGCCGTCGCGCTTGATTTCGACGCGCGCCATCTGGCGCGCGGCACCCGGGCGCGGCGGCTCGCCTTCCTCGACCCTTATGGTCAGGAATTGCTGCTTGGCGACGATGGCGAAGGCGGGCGCTTCGTCGATCACCAAACGCCGGTCGATCTCGTTGCGGTTGCCCGCCAGCAGCGTGTGAATCGGGCCCGGCAGGTTGAGGCGCTGGATTTCCTCGGCAATACCCTTGGGCGCGTCGTGGACTTGGCCGTCGGTGACGACCGCCACGCCCGCGATGCGCCCGCGCGGCACGTCGGCGACCGCGCGTTCGATCGAGTCGAACAACCTTGTGCCGTCGGTGCCCACGCCGCCCGCACCGGCGCGCACCACGCGCACTTCCATATCGCGCTCGCGGCCCAAGCGATCGCGCAGCGCGTTGGCCGCGCGTTCCGCCCGCTCGGCGCGTTCGCCGATGCGCATCGACGCGGATTCGTCGACCACGACCAGCGCCACGTCGGGCAGCGATTGGCGTTGCTCGATCACCGCCAGCGGATTGGCGAGTGCGAGCAGCAAGCCCGCCAGCGCCGCCAAGCGCCACCCGGCGCCGCGCGCCTTGGCGAACAGCGCGTAGCCGACGACCGGCACGGCGATCAACGCCAGCAGCGCCAGCGCCCAGGCCGGGATCAATGGCGCGAAGGCGATCGAATATTCGGTCATCGGCGCATGCGATCCAGGATCGCGTCGACATGGACCTGATCGGCTTTGTAATTGCCGGTCAGCGCGTACATCACGAGGTTCACGCCGAAGCGCACGGCCAATTCGCGCTGGCCTTCGCCACCGGGCACGGCGGCGAACATCGCGCGGCCATTGCCGTCCAGCGCCCAGGCCGACGCCCAATCGTTCGCGCCGATGATGACGCTGGACACGCCGTCATTCTCGGTCGCGTCGGGCGCTTCGACCCAGACGGGGGCCCCCGTCACGCGGCCGGGAAATTCCTGCAGCAGATAAAACGCCTTGGTCAACACATGCGCGGGCGTGATGCGGCCCAGGCGCGGCAAATCCAGCGGACGCAGGATTTCGCGCAAGCGCTGCGCCGCCGGGCCGTTGCCGGCGGGGCCGATGAAATCGGCCTCGCGCGTGTCGAACAGGATCATGCCCCCGTCGGCGAGGAACCGCTTCACGCGTTGCAGCGCTTGGTCGCTGGGCCGGGGCACTTGCGGCGACACGGGCCAATAGAGCAGCGGATAGAAGCTCAGTTCGTCGCGCTCCACATCCACGCCCATCGGCGGCGCGGCATCGACCGCCGTGCGGCGCGCGAGCACGACGCCCAGGCCCGACAAACCGGCGCGGCTCACGTTGTCGATCTCGTCGCGCCCTGTCGTCACATAGGCGAAGCGCGTGAACAACGCGTTCTCCAGCCCCGTGCGTTCGTCGAATTGCGCTTGGGGGGCGGCGGGCGGGCGCGTCTGCGCATCCGCGTTCGTAGCACCCAGTGCGAATGTGGCGAGCAACACCGCACCGGCGGCGGAACCGGCGCGCCGGAAATTCAGCAGCCCGCGCAAGAACAGCGCGATCAGCAGATCGCCGACGACCAGCAGGAACGCCGCGATCAGCAGCGGCGGCTTGAAATCGACCTCGCGCGCGGGCGCGTAATCGGCGCGCGATACGCCGATCGGCAAGCTGCGCAAAGCGATCGGCGCTTCCATGCCTTGCGACAGGTTCAGCGCGCGCCGTGCGGTATCGGTGCCGTAATGGCCGGGCGGCGTGCGCGCCGACGCGGCTTGTGTGGCCAGCGCCTTGGCTTGCACGCCCGTCGCGGCGGGGAAGGGCGACACAAGCCGCCCGAACGCGTCGAGCGTGGCGACGGGGGCCAGCACCGCATCGCCGCCCGCATCGCCCGCGATCCCCTGGGAAAGCCCCAGCAAGCGGCGCAGCATTTCGACGTAAAGCCCCGAGAGCGGCAAATTCGACCATTCTGGCGAGGCGGTGACATGGACCATGACGAGCCAGCCTTCGCCGCGCTTGTCGGCCGTAACGAGGGGTGTTCCGTCGGTCAACCGCGCCCAGGTTTTTTGCGCGAGGTCGAGCGAGGGTTCGGCCAACACTTGGCGGCGCACGCGCAGATCATCGGGGACTTCCAGCCCCGCGAAGGCCGAGTCCGCGTCGAACGGCGCCAAGCCCAAAGGCTGATCCCAGGTCATGGCGCCGCCGAAGGCGCGCCCGCCCAAGCGCAGCGGAACGGGCACGAAATCGTCGTCGGCCTCGACGATGCGGGGGCCCGCGAAGCGCACGACCACGCCGCCGCGCCGCATCCAGGGTTCGAGTTGGGCGCGTTCCGCATCCGACAAGCGGCCCAGATCGGCGAGCAGCAGCACCGAGATTTCGCGCTGGAGCAGATCGGTCAATTCGCCCGCGCGCACTTCGGCGAAGGGCTGCAACGCGCGCTCCAGATAGAATTGATCGGCGAGCAGCGGCTGGTTCTGTTTTTCCTGCCCGCCCGACGCGACGATGCCGACGGGGCGGCGGCGCCAGCGCTCGTCGATCAGCGCGATCGATCCGGCGGTCGCTTGGCCTTCCACCTCGATGCGCGAGATCCGATTGCGCAATTCGGCCGGGATCGACAAGCGGGCGGTCGCTTGCGCCGCACCCGCTTCGAACAGCAAACGCTCGCGCGCCAGCAAGCGACCGTCGTCGCCGCGCGCCACGACGGCGCTGTCGATCGTGCCGCCGCTATCGGGGCGCGCCACGGTGACCGCGATCGCTTGCGCTTCGGACGATGGCGGCAGGATCAATTGCGCGCGGCGTTCGGGCGGGTCGGCGATATAGGTGACGGGGCCGATGCGTTGCAGCCGTTCGACCAGCGGATTGGTGTTCGGGTCTTCCAGCCCGTCGCCGAGATAATAGATCGCGGCGGCTTGCGCCGGCGCGTTCGCGTCCAACGCGGCCAAGGCCGCCGCGCGATCGGCTTGCCACGGCTTGGGCTCGAGCGCGCCGAGCAGCGAACGCGTTTCCTGCACCGTCGCCAAACGGCTGAGGCGCGGCGCTTCGCCGGAAAGATTGGGCGACGTGCTGAGCACCGTCACCGCGCGCACTTCGCGTTCGGCGCGGTCGAGGATTTGGTCGATCACCGTGCGCCGCCCGGCCCAATTCGCGGCCGACGCCCAATTGTCGTCGATCACGATCATCACCGGGCCGCTCGCCCCCAGCCGCGCCGCCGGATTGATGACCGGCTGGGCCAGTGCGAGGATGATCAACGCCGCGATCAGCAAACGCAGCAGCAGCAGCCACCAGGGCGTCTGTGCAGGCGTTTCCTCCTTCGGCTTCAAGCGCAGCAGCAGCGCGATCGCCGGGAAGGCGGCGCGGCGCGGCGCCGGTGGCGTCACGCGCAGCAGCCACCACAGCACGGGCAGGCCCGACAGGACGATCAGCCACCACGGCGACAGGAAGGCGAAGGCGGCGAAGAAACTCATCGTCCCGGGCCCTCCGCCAGCGCCAGCCACAGCGACATCAGCGGCAATTCGGGCCCGCGATCGGTGCGGTGCTGGTGATAGACCCAGCCATAGCCGCGCGCGAGATCGCGCAAGCCCGCGACATGGCTTTCGAACGCTGCGAGATAATCCTCGCGCACGGATTCCACGCGGCTGACCAGCAGCGCGCCGTCATCCTCCAAGCCTTCGAAGCGCGTGCGTCCCGAATAGGGCAAGCCCGCCTCGGCCGGATCGATGATGTGGACGAGATGCCCGCGCACGCCGGCTCCCGCGATCGATTTGATGCGTGCGTCGATTTCGTCGAGCGGGGCGAGGAAATCGCCGAACAACGCGCAACCCGCATGGCGCGGCAAACGCTGCGTGCGCGGCAAGCCGCCCGAGACTTGCGGCAAGGTCAGCATCAATTCGGCCAGGCGATTGACCGCGAATTTGCCGTGGGCGGGCGGGGCGCCGGTGCCCAGCAACGCCACGCGCTCGCCGCCGCGCGCCAGCAATGCGGCCAAGGCGAGCAGCAGCAATTCCGCGCGCTCCTGCTTGCGCGGCAGGCGCCTATCCGACGCCCAATCCATCGACGGCGAACGGTCGAGCCACAGATAGACGGTCTGTGCGGCTTCCCACTCGGTCTCGCGGACATAGACATGCGCAGATTTGGCGGTCTGGCGCCAATCGATGCGGTCGATCGTGTCGCCGGGCATGTAGCGGCGGAACTGCCAGAAGGTTTCGCCTTGGCCCGCACGCCGGCGCCCATGCACGCCTTGCGCGACCGTGGAGGCGACGCGATCGGCCGCGGCCAGCAACGCGGGCAATTTGCTCGCGAGCTGTTCGGCGGCCAAGCGCGTGCGCGTGGCCGTATCCGTCACCTTGCCGCTTTGCGTCGCCGCCGAAGCGCTCACGCGAGGGGCGCCACCAGCCGCTCGATGATGTTGTCGATCGTGATGCCTTCGGCGCGCGCGGCGAAAGACAGCGCCATGCGATGGCGCAGCACGGGGCCGGCCAGCGCCACGACGTCGTCGATCGACGGCGACAAGCGCCCGTCGAGCACGGCGCGCGCGCGGGCGGCCAGCATCAACGCTTGGCTGGCGCGCGGACCCGGGCCCCAGATCACGTGCTTCATCACCTCGTCCACGTTCGTTTCGGCCGGACGGCCCGAACGCACGAGTTTGAGGATCGCTTCGACCACCGATTCGCCCACGGGCACGCGGCGGATCAGCGTCTGCGCGGCTTTGAGTTCGGCGGCGGTCAGCGCTTGCTTGGGCTTCTCGTCATCGACGCCAGTCGTCGCGATCAGCATGCGCCGCTCGGCGTCCAGATCCGGGTAGTCGACATCGACCTGCAACAGGAAGCGGTCGAGCTGCGCTTCGGGCAGCGGATAGGTGCCTTCCTGTTCCAGCGGGTTTTGCGTCGCCAGCACGTGGAACGGATCGGGCAACTGGTGATAGACGCCGCCGACCGACACGCGGCGTTCCTGCATCGATTGCAGCAGCGCCGATTGGGTGCGGGGGGAAGCGCGGTTGATTTCGTCGGCCATCAACAACTGCGCGAAGACCGGCCCTTTGAGGAACCGGAATTCGCGCTTGCCGCTGTCGCTTTCCTCCAGCACTTCCGACCCGATGATATCGGCGGGCATGAGGTCGGGCGTGCATTGGACGCGCTTAGTGTCGAGGCCCAGCACGGTGCCGAGCGTGTCGACGAGCTTCGTTTTGGCGAGGCCGGGCACGCCGATCAGCAGCACATGGCCGCCGGCCAGCAGCGTGACCAGCGTTTGATCGATCACGTCCTTCTGGCCGAAAATGACGCGGCCGATACCTTCGCGGACTTTGGCGAGCGAGGTGCCGAGCGTTTCGAGCTCGGCCAGCAATTTATCGGGGTCTTCGGAAAGCGCGGGGGGTGCGACGGGAGCGTTCACGAGCGTTCGACCTTTCTCGGCAACGATGGCAAAACCTGTCCCTGAAGAAGAGTTTGGCGGTGCGGCGGGGGAGAGTCCAGCACCACTGGGTTTCGGCATGTCTGCGGCTATATCTCCCGTCGTTTCGGCGGTTTAAGATCGGTACGGATGTAGAGCGAAAGCCATGCCAGACGAGTCCACCCCCCAGATATCCACAGCGCTCGCGGGACTCGCGGCCCCGCGCGCCAAGACGGGCCCGGTCGAATCCGGCCCGGACGAAAGCTGCGGCGATTTCGGCCTGTCGATCGCGCGCGACGGCACATGGTTCCATCGCGGTACGCCGATCGGCCGGCTGGGGCTGGTCAAGCTGTTCGCGCGCGTGTTGCGGCGCGAAGCGGACGGGTCCTATTGGCTGGTCACCCCCTATGAACGCGGCACGATCGACGTGGCGGACGCGCCCTTCGTCGCCGTCGATGTCGATTTCGCGGGCGAGGGCGCTTCGCAGACCGTCACCTTGCGGACCAATTTGGACGAAACCGTGGCATTGGGCCCCGAGCATCCGTTGCGGGTCGCCGAGACGCCGGAGGGCGCGCGCATTCCTTATGTGTTGATAGCGCGCGGATTGGAGGCGCGAATCGCGCGCGCACCGTTCTATCGTCTGGTCGAACGCGCGGTCGAAACGCCCGGCGGCGGCCTGGGCGTGTGGAGCCAGGGCGCGTTCTTCGAATTGGGCCCGGTAACATGAGTGTTTCGTCCGATTGGATCCGTGCGCGTCTGGCGCAGACCGAGCCCGGCATTCGCCGGGCCGGGATCCGTATCCGCGGCGATCACGACGGCAATCCGGGTTTGGGACCGGCGCCGGACAAGCCCTTGCGCCCGGCGGCGGTGCTTGTGCCGCTGATCGCGCGGCCGGAAGGTTTGTCGGTGCTGCTGACCCAGCGCACCGCGCATCTGCACGATCATGCGGGCCAGGTGAGCTTCCCCGGCGGGCGGGTCGATGCCGGCGATGCCGACGCGCTCGCCGCCGCCTTGCGCGAGACCGAGGAGGAAATCGGGCTCGCGCGCAAACATATCGAAATCGTCGGCCGGCTCGACACGTATCAAACGCGTACGGCTTATCAGGTGACGCCGATCGTCGGCATCGTCACGCCGCCCTTCGATCTGGTGCCCGACGCATTCGAAGTCGCCGACATCTTCGAAATGCCCTTGGAATATGCGCTGAACGCGCGCAACCACGAACGGCATTCGAAGATTTTTCAAGGCATCGAACGGCATTTTTGGGTGCTACCCTATCGCGATCGTTACATCTGGGGAGCGACCGCGGGCATGCTTGTGAATCTCTACGAAGCGTTGACCGGCGAAGCGGCGGTTCCGCAACCGCCGGGATCGGCGTCGCGCGAATGACGCGGATCCTGCTTCAGATCGTTCTGCCGCTGATCCTGCCGTTCATCGTCTATGCGGCGTGGCTGTCGGTCGAACAGCGGCGCGCGGAAAAACTCGGGCGCGGCGAAGCGCCGACTTGGGCGGAAGCCCCGCTGGTGTGGCTGGCGGGGGCGGGGCTCGGCCTCGTGCTGATCGCGACGGCGGGGTTTGCGTTGCTGCAAGGCGGCGATAAATACGACGGGCAATACGTGCCCGCGCGCATCGAAGACGGGCGCATCGTGCCCGGCCATATCGAACGGCCTTAACGGAGCGAAGCGATGGACGGCGAACGCGACGAGCGCGGCGGCGGCGGACCCAAGCGGGCCAAGAACGTGCTGGGCCTGCCGCTCGCCGATTGCAGCCATGCCCCGCTGACCGGCTTTTTCCGCGACGGCTGCTGCAACACCGGCCCCACGGATCGCGGCGTGCATACCGTGTGCGCGGTGATGACGGCCGAATTCCTCGCCTTCTCCAAATCGCGCGGCAACGATCTGTCGACGCCGATGCCGCAATACGGGTTTCCCGGTTTGAAGCCGGGCGACCAATGGTGCTTGTGCGCCGCGCGCTGGCAGGAGGCCTTTCTGGCCGGCAAGGCGCCGAAGGTGAATTTGCGCGGCACCCATGTCGCCACGCTGGATATCTGCGCGCTCGACGATCTGAAGGCGCACGCCGCCGAAGACGTCTAAACTCCCGTTATGGATTCGACGCTCGACAAGCTGCCGTCATGGGCCGACGACGCGCCCGCGCGCGCCGTGTTGGCGGCCTTGGGGCCCGACGCGCGCTTCGTCGGCGGCTGCGTGCGCGATGCGCTGATCGGCGCCGTGCCGTTCGACATCGATATCGGCGTGCCTTATCCGCCCGAGGAAACGATCGCCAAACTCGCCGCCGCGAAATTGCGCGCGATCCCGACGGGGATCGAGCACGGCACGGTCACCGCGCTGACCGGCCCGGGGGCGCAAGCGGCGAAATACGAGATCACGTCCTTGCGCCGCGACGTGGAAACATTCGGCCGCCATGCGCGCGTCGCCTTCGACGCCGATTGGCGCGAAGATGCCGCGCGCCGCGACTTCACCATCAACGCGCTGTCGCTCGATCAAGCGGGCGCGCTCCACGATTATTTCGACGGGCGCGCCGATCTGGAAGCCGGCCGCGTGCGCTTCATCGGCGATGCCGCGACGCGCATCCGTGAAGACGTGTTGCGTATTTTGCGTTTCTTCCGTTTTCACGCGCGGTTCGCGCGCGGGGATTTCGACGGCGCATCGCTGGCGGCGTGTCGAAACGGCGCCGTGCTTCTGCCCAATCTGTCGGCCGAGCGTGTGTGCGGCGAGATGTTCCGCCTGCTCGCCGGACCAAGCGCTGCGCCGATGCTGGCGGCGATGCGCGAGGCGGGGCTTTTGGCGCATTGGCTGCCGGAAGCGGATGCGGCGGGTATTGCGCATATCGCCGCACTCGACGCGTTCGAAATCAAGTCGGGTGTCGCCGCCGATCCGATCCGCCGGCTCGCTTGTTTCGCCCTCGATACGCGCGATTTCGCGCGACGCTGGCGCTTGTCGAACGCGCAGGCCGCACGGCTCGAACGCTTGGTCCGGCCGCCGGCGCGGATCGACGCGGGCGGCGATGCGGCGGCGCTTGCGCGCGCGTTCTATTGGTTGGGGGACGATGCGCGCGATCGCGCGTTGATCGACGCGGCTTTGTTCGCCGATCCGGTACAGGCCGAAACCGTTTTCGCCGCCGCGAAAAAATGGGCGCGCCCGGTCTTGCCGATCGGCGGCGAAGATTTGCGCGCCGCGGGCGTGGCGCCGGGCCCCGCGATGGGCAACGCGTTGCGCGCGGCCGAACGCGCTTGGGTGGATTCGAATTTCTCTCTATCAAAAGAAAATCTACTGGCGCGCGCCGCAAAAAATGAACCGTAAAAATCTTCGCGCCAATCGTGCGTCGTTTCATACATAGGTATCGGCACCAAAAGATTGGCTACTTGAAGCGCCGATTCGCCGTGGATTTTTTAGGTTAACGCGCCCGCCCGCCGCGCTTTGCGCGTGCATCCGACCTGCGATTTAGGTATATGCGCAACGTCTCGCTTCCTCGTCGTTTCGGTCCGACTCGATATCGATGCTCGATTTCGCAGCCTCCGCACGCGCTGAAAGCCGGCGATTGCCTTTGCCGCCCGAAGACGGCACCTTCGCCGAAATGATCGCGCGCTGGAATGCGCAGCGGGGCGATTTGCCATTGCCGGCGCGCGGAATGGTGACGTTCGAGGCGATGTTGCCGATGGTCGGTCGCGTCAATCTGATCGATGTCGAGCCCAATCCGGCGAGCCCAAGCGGCTACGATTTCGTCTTTCGGCTGATCTGCACGGCGCGCGATCTGCGCGGGCGAATGCCGCCGCGCACGGTGGCGGAAGTGAAGCCCGCGATCCACGCCCTGACGATGGCGGCGGATTTCGCCGCTTGCGTGCGCGAGGGCGCGCCGACGGTCACGGAGGTCCATCTGTCCGACGGCGTTATGGAAGCATCGTTCCGCCGCCTGCTGCTGCCTTACGCGGCCGAAGCGGGCGAGACGCGCGTGGCGATGCTCGCGGCCTGCCTGCTCGACGGGCATGGCGTGCGCGAAGTGCTGCAAAGCCCGCGCTTCTCCGGCGGGCAGAGCTGAATTCTCAAGGCTGGGGCCCATCGGGCTGCGGAGGGCTTTCCTTGATCGATGAAATTAAGGCCTGGTTCGGCCGGGGAAAATATCGCCGACTTCTGCTGACGCGAGAGAACGCCAAGAGCTTGGTCGATTGGTTCGGTGCGCTACCTCAGAACGCCGAGGCGACCTTTAGCCGTGAGTCGGCTCTACGTGAATTCCCCAATCAACCGCTTGATCACACTTTTGATCGGCGTGTTCGAGAGGCGGTCCATAATGCGGTTGCCGCAAATGTGAGCTTCGATCGAAATTCACAACCGGACCCGATCGTATTGGGTAGCAGCGTGGATTTCCAGGAGACGCTCGTCGAAGGCCTGCGCGGGGTCTCGATCGACGCTGGCGGACGTTACGAGTTTCAGAATCTAAAGATCGGGCATATCGACGTCAGGCATCCATGCGACCTGAAACTGAAGGCCTGCCAAGTCGGCCGACTTAGAGTCCGTGAGAATATGAGGATCAAGCTAAAACTCCATCATTGCACGATCCGGCGGATTGTATTTGAGCCCAGCGCCTTGCGTGTTTTTCGGTCGGTCGGCGGATACGCGCTGGATCTCGCCTTGCCGGCAGCGAATGAAGGCAATCCGTTCGTGGGCGAAGTCACGATCACTGATACTCAGTTTCCGGCCCGTTCTTGGGGCTTGCCGCTCTTGACGGCGCAAGCTTATCGCAACATGCAGGCGCACCTGACGGCGTTGAAAAATGTGCCGTTGCGCGATCATTTTCATGCACTTGAACTGCGGTTTGAGCGCACAGAAGGTGGGTGGAATTTCCAGGGGCTGATGAGCTGGATCTACGATTGGACATCCAATTATGGCCAGTCCGCTGGCCGTCCAATGGTGTGGCTTTTTGTGTTGGCCGCATTGAGCGCGGCATTTTCCTATTGCTTCGACTTGGCTGTTTTCGTCGAGGAGAGCCCGAAAGGTTGGCGGGAGATTTTCACCCTGTGTGAGCCGACAGCCTATCGCTTTGATGTGACATGCAATGCGCTGAAGGCCGCTTTTCTGTCTGTGTCGCAGATCACCAACCCGCTCGGACTTTTTAACAAGGAACCGATCATCGTGGCCCGGGATTGGTGGTGGGCTCTCGCTTTGACAGTACAGGGCCTTGTGTCGGCGGTACTCGTTGCGCTGACCTTGCTCGCGATCCGCCGAAAGTTTCGAACTCAGGAATAGCGGCCCTGATTACGGCCAGCCGACGTCGGGCGGCAGGCTCATCAAGATCGCCTCGACATTGCCGCCGGTTTTGAGGCCGAAGGTCGTGCCGCGATCGTAGAGCAGGTTGAACTCGACATAGCGCCCGCGCCGCATGCGTTGATGCTCGCGCTCCTCCGCCGTCCAGGGTTCGCGCATATGCGCGCGAACCAGCGGCGGGAACGCGTCGAGGAAGGCGAGGCCCACATCGCGGGTGAAGGCGAAATCCTTCTCCCAATCGCCCGTGCCGTGCTTGTCGCCGAGATTGTCGAAGAAGATGCCGCCCACGCCGCGCGGCTCGTTGCGATGGGGCAGGAAGAAATATTCGTCGCACCATTTTTTGAAGTGCGGGTAGTAGGCGGGATCGTGCTTGTCGCACGCGGCCTTATACGCGGCATGGAAATGCGCCGTGTCGGGTTCGTGCGGCACCATCGGCGTCAAATCGCCGCCGCCGCCGAACCAGGCTTTGGTCGTCACGATATGGCGCGTGTTCATATGCGTGGCCGGCACTTTGGGCGAGCGCATGTGTGCCACCAGCGAAATGCCCGACGCCCAGAAGCGCGGATCCTCGGCCGCCCCCGGCATGTTCTTGGCGAATTCGGGCGCGAAGCTGCCGAACACGGTCGAGATATTCACGCCGACTTTTTCGAACACGCGGCCCTTCATCAGCGAGATCGTGCCGCCGCCGCCGGGTGCGCCCGAATGATCGGTGCGCGCCCAGTCTTTGCGCTCGAACCGTCCGGCCGGCATCGCGGCATGGGAACCCACATCGAGCTCGTCCTCGATCTTCTCGAATTCGGCGCAGATCCGGTCGCGAAGTTCGCGAAACCAGGCTTGGGCGCGGGCTTTGCGGGCGTCGATATCGGTCATGATGTTCGCTGTTCGGGAAACGCGCCGAGCTGGCGCAAGGCTTCGCCCGCCGCGATCCCGGCGGCGATGGCGACGTTGAGGGAGCGGGTCCCGGCCGCGACCGGGATCACCACCCGCGAATCGGCCGCGTCGTGGACCGCGTCGGGCACGCCCGCGCTTTCCCGGCCCAGCAGTAACGTATCGCCGGGGGCGAAGCGAAAATCGGGCAGGGGGGTGGCGCCCTTGGTGGTCAGCAGGACCAGCCGAGGCGGGCGCGCGGCCGCCATATAACGTGTCCAGCTCGTATGGCGGGCGAGGTCGACCCGGTCGAGGTAATCCATGCCCGCGCGGCGCAATTTGGGCTCGGACCACACGAATCCGCAGGGTTCGACGATATCCACGCCCAAATCGAAACAGGCCGCCAGGCGCAAAATCGTCCCAACATTGGGGGCGATATCGGGCTCGTAGAGCGCAAGGCGGATCGGGGCCGGCATGGCGGGACCCTACAAGGGGGCGGGGCCGGGGGCAAAGTGCCGTCTTCGCAGGGCGTTTTTGGGGAATAGCCCTCCAAGACTTTGCATCCGGCCGGACGATGTTCTATACCCGCACCGCCGGTGACCGGGGGGCGGGGTGCTGGCGATTCGTCGTGACCCAACCCCCCGTTTTCGGCATTTCCGGGGGCCTGCGGCAACGCGTCGCAGGTCTCGATCGTGCGCCGGTCCACTCTACCCCTTAAGCAGTGGGGTCTTGGATTGTGGGCGCACGTCCCGGCGTGGCAAATTCGGGCGTGTTTTCGCCCGGCGCCGCGTCGGGCGGGCGAAAAGGTTTGAATTCGCGAAGGGCGGCTTCCCTTCGCGGAATGGGATCACGAGAGGGACGAGGCATGGCTCAGCCGGGTTCGACCACCATTACCGAAGGGGAAGGCCGCAAGCACCCCGACGGCACGACGCGCCGGGACTTTTTGTATCTGTCCGCCGGCGCCTTCGCCGGGACGGGTGCGGCCCTTACCGGGTGGGCGTTCATCCACTCGATGAACCCCGCCGCCGACGTGCTGGCGCTGGCCTCGACCGAGGTCAATTTGGCGCCCATCGCCGTCGGTCAGGCGATCACCGTCACCTGGCGCGGCAAGCCCGTGTTCGTGCGTCACCGCACGGCCGAGGAAATCGCCAAGGCCAAGGAAGACGACAAGGCCGCTTTGCCCGACCCGCAGCCCGATTCGCGCCGCGTGCAGAAGCCCGAATGGCTCGTCCTGATCGGCGTGTGCACCCATCTGGGTTGCGTGCCGCTCGGGCAGAAGCCGACCGACGCCAAGGGCGATTTCGGCGGCTGGTTCTGCCCCTGCCACGGTTCGCACTACGACACGTCGGGCCGCATCCGCCGCGGGCCGGCGCCGCTGAACCTGGCCGTGCCGAGCTATGCTTTCACCAACGACACCACCATCCGGATCGGCTGAGGCGCATCATGGCCAAGTACGATTACGTTCCTTCGCCCTTCATGGCGAATTCGATCGTGAAGTGGGTGGACCATCGTCTGCCGATCTTCTCGCTGATCGACCACGAGCTCATCAAATATCCCGCCCCGCGCAACCTGAACTACCTGTGGAACTTCGGGTCGCTCGCCGGGATCATGCTGGTGGTGATGATCCTCTCCGGCATCTTCCTCGCCATGAACTACAACCCGTCGACGGCGGGCGCGTTCGACTCGGTCGAGCGCATCATGCGCGACGTGAACTATGGCTGGCTGATCCGCTACATCCACATGAACGGCGCCTCGATGTTCTTCATCGTGGTGTATATCCACATCCTGCGCGGCCTCTATTACGGCTCGTACAAATATCCGCGCGAGATTTTGTGGTGGCTCGGCATCGTCATCTTCATCGCGATGATGGCGACGGCGTTCATGGGTTACGTGCTGCCCTGGGGCCAGATGTCGTTCTGGGGCGCCACGGTCATCACGAACCTGTTCTCGGCCTTCCCGATCGTGGGCGAGCATATCGTGCTGTGGCTGTGGGGCGGTTTCTCGGTCGACAACCCGACCCTCAACCGCTTCTTCGCGCTGCACTACCTGCTGCCCTTCGTGATCGCGGGCGTGGTGCTGCTGCATCTCTGGGCGCTGCATGTCCATGGCTCGAACAACCCGCTCGGGATCGACGCCAAGGGCCCGCAGGACAAGATCCCGTTCCACCCGTACTACACGGCGAAGGACGCGTTCGGCCTGGCGGTGTTCCTGATCTTCTTCGCCTATTTCGTGTTCTTCAGCCCCTACACGCTGGGTCATCCGGACAATTGGATCGAAGCCAATCCGCTGGTGACGCCCGCGCATATCGTGCCGGAATGGTACTTCCTGCCGTTCTACGCCGTGCTGCGCGCCGTACCCGATAAGCTGGGCGGCGTGTTGCTGATGTTCGGCGCGATCGCGATCCTGTTCCTGCTGCCTTGGCTCGACACCAGCCGCGTGCGCTCGGCGCGTTTCCGCCCGGTCTATCGCGTGTTCTTCTGGCTGTTCGTCGTCTGCTGCTTGGCGCTGGGCTGGGCGGGGCAGATGCCGGCCGAAGGCGTGCCGCTGCTCGTCGGGCAGTTCGCGACGGTCTGGTACTTCGCGCATTTCCTGGTGATCCTGCCGTTGCTCGGCTGGTTCGAACGTCCGCTGCCGCTGCCCGCCTCGATCGCCGAGCCGGTCTTGGGCGGGGGCAAAGCGGGTATGGTTGCGGCGAGCAAGCCGATGGAGAAGGCGTAATGCGCACGGCGAAACTTCTGATCGCTTCGGTTCTGGCGTTTGGCTTGGGGCTCGGCGCGGCTTCGGCCGCCGAGACGCCCAAGGTGCCGACCCAGAAATGGGCGCATACCGGCTTCTTCGGCACCTTCGATCGCGCGGAATTGCAGCGCGGTTATCAGGTCTACAAGGAAGTCTGCGCGGCGTGCCACGCGATGCACCAGATCCGCTTCCGCAACCTGGCCGGTATCGGTCTGTCGGAAGCCGAGATCGCGGCCATCGCGAAGGAATACGAGGTCACCGACGGCCCGAACGACGAAGGCGAAATGTTCCAGCGCCCGGCCCGCCCGTCGGATCGCTTCAAGTCGCCCTTCCCGAACCAGCAGGCGGCGCGCGCGGCCAATGGCGGCGCTTACCCGCCCGATCTGTCGCTGATCGTGAAGAACCGCGTGGGCGGCGAGAACTACATCTACGCGCTGCTGACCGGCTACAAGGAAACGCCGCCGGCCGGCGTCACGCTGATGGAGGGGATGAACTACAACGACTGGTTCCCCGGCCATCAGATCGGCATGGCGTCGCCGCTGTCGGACGACCGCGTGACCTACGCGGACGGCACCAAGGCGACGTTGGCGCAGCAAGCGCACGACGTGTCGGTGTTCCTCACCTGGGCGTCTAGCCCCCATCTCGAGGCGCGCAACTCGCTGGGCGTGAAGGTGATGCTGTTCCTCATCATCCTCGCGGGCTTGCTCTACGCCACGAAGCGTCGCGTGTGGCGCGACATCAAGCACTAAGCTTTCAAGCCTTCGGGCTCGAACGGGAAAGGCCGGCGGATCGCTCCGCCGGCCTTTTTCGTTGGCGCACCGAGCTGGCGTGAATTCAACCGATGGCTAAGCGCTCCACGGCCGCGGCGAGTTCGGCGGGGCCGGCTTGCTTGGCGAGGATTTCGTCGGCCCCGGCAAGCCGCATCGCGCTGCCGCCGGCGCGATAGGAATCGAAATTCCCCGACATGCCCAGGATCGCGATGTTGCGGCTGCGCTTGCGGATCGAGGCGACGGCTTGAATCCCGTTCTCGCGCGGCATCACCAGATCGACGATCGCGACGGCGGGCGCCATGCCCTTGTCGATCTCCGCCAGCGCTTCGTCGAGCGTTTCGGCCGCGACCACCGCGAAGCCGCGCTTTTCCAGCACGGCGGTGGCGATTTCGCGCCAGGTGCGGTCGTCGTCGAGAATCAGGATCGTTTTCGGCGTGGGGGTGCTGTTCATCGCGGTATGTTTACGCCATTCGCGCCGCGTCCGGAACCATGCACATGTAAAATTTGCAGCCGGTTGAACGACCGGCGGAATCGGCTATACCAACCCCCGAAAACGCGTTTCCGCAGGATCGAACCGGGAGCCTCGCTTATGTCCGCCACCGCCTCGCACAGCGCCACGCCGCCCAAGCTCGGGGTCATCGGCGGATCGGGCGTTTACGACATTCCCGGTCTCGCGAATGTCCGCTGGCGGAAGGTCGAAACGCCGTGGGGCGATCCGTCCGACGAGCTGATGTTCGGCGAGCTCGACGGGCAGGAAATCGTGTTTCTGCCGCGCCACGGCCGCGGGCATAAACTGTCGCCGACGGACCTCAATTTCCGCGCCAATATCGACGCGTTGAAGCGCGTGGGCGTGACCGAGATCGTCTCGGTTTCCGCCGTCGGCTCGCTGAAGGCCGAATTGCCGCCCGGACATTTCGTCATCATCGATCAGTTCATCGACCGCACCTTCGCGCGCGAGAAGAGCTTCTTCGGCACGGGCCTCGTCGCCCATGTGTCGATGGCGCATCCGGTGTGCGGGCGCTTGGGCGACCATCTGGAGGAATCCTGCAAGGCGCTGAAGCTGCCTTACACGCGCGGCGGCACCTATATGGTGATGGAAGGCCCGCAATTTTCCAGCAAAGCGGAGAGCGAGCTTTACCGGTCCTGGGGCTGCTCGGTCATCGGCATGACCAACATGCCCGAGGCGAAGCTCGCGCGCGAGGCCGAGCTTTGCTACGCGACCGTCGCGATGGTGACCGATTACGATTGCTGGCACCCCGATCACGACCACGTCACGGTCGACGCGGTCATCAAAGTGTTGCTCGCCAATGCCGACAATGCGCGCGCGTTGGTGAAGGCCGTGGCGCCGAAGCTCCAATCGCGCACCCATGTTTGCGACAAGGGCTGCCATACGGCGCTGGAAGCCGCCCTGATCACCGCACCCCAAGCGCGCGATCCGAAAATGGCCGCGAAGCTCGACTGCGTCGCCGGCCGCGTTTTGAAGAAGGCTTGAATTTCGATATGAAGAATCTCTACTCCGACGCCGACGCCAAGGCCGCCATCGCGCATTACACGGCGAAATACGCCGCCAAAGGCTGCAACGAAGATCTGGCGATCCGCACCTACACCACGCGCCTGCTCGGCGGCGTGGGGCAATTGGTGCTGCATGGCGGCGGCAACACGTCGGTCAAGACGCGGATGAAGGACCAGTTCGGCGACGACGTCGACGTGCTCTGCGTCAAAGGCTCGGGCTGGGATATGGGCCAGATCGAACCGCCGGGCCTGCCGGCCGTGCGCCTCGATCCGCTGCGCCGCTTGGCGACACTCGACAAGCTGACCGACGAAGACATGGTCAATTTCCAGCGTGTGAACATGCTGGATTCGTCGGGCCCCAACCCGTCGGTCGAGACGATCTTCCACGCGTTCCTCGCGCCCAAATTCATCGACCACACGCATGCCAATGCCGTGCTGTCGGTTTCCGATCACGCCAACGGCATGGACATTCTGCGCGAGGTCTATGGCGACAAGGCGCCGGTCGTCGAATATGTGATGCCGGGTTTCGCGCTCGCCAAAATGGCGGGCGAGGCGGCGGCGAAAGCCAAGGGCGCTTGGGGCTTGGTGCTACACAAGCATGGCATCTTCTCGTGGGGCGACACCGCGAAGGAAGCCTATGACCGCATGATCGCGCTGGTGACGATGGCGGAAGAGCGCATCGCCAAAGCTGGTCGTCGCGCGTTCCCGGGCGTGACGTTGCCCGCGAAGATCGCCTCGGCGACCGATGTGGCGCCGATCCTGCGCGGTGCCATCGCCGCGGGCGAGAAGCGCTTCGTGATGGAATTGCGCAACACGGCCGACGTGATGAACTTCGTCAACGGCGCCGAATTGTCGCGCTATTCGCAAGCCGGCGTCATCACGCCCGACCATGTGATCCGCACCAAGAACCGCCCGATGATCGTGCCCGCCCCGAAGGCAGACGATCTGGCGGGGTTCGCCGACGCGGTGAAGCAGGCGCGCGCGCAATACGACGCGGACTACACCGCGTATTTCGAGCGGCATAACGCGCGTGTCGGCGGCATCAAGAAAATCCTCGATACCGCCCCGCGCGTCGTGCTGGTGCCGGGTCTTGGCGCCTTCTGTGCCGGCATCACCGCCAAGGACAGCGCCATCGCCGGCGATCTGGTCGAGGCCGCGGCCGCGACCATCGCCGACGCCGAAGGGATCGGCCCGTTCGAAAGCGTGACCGAGGGCGATCTGTTCGACGTCGAGTACTGGTCGCTGGAACAAGCCAAGCTCGGCAAATCGGCCGAGAAGCGCTTGCAGCGCCATGTGGCGCTCGTCACCGGCGGCGGTTCAGGCATCGGTGCGGCGAGCGTTGCAGCTTTCGCGGCGGAAGGCTGCGAAGTCGTCGTGCTGGATCGCGACGGCGAGGCGGCCAAAGCGGTCGCCAAGAAATTCGGCGGTTTGGGCCTCGCCTGCGACGTGACGAAGGAAAGCGACGTGCGCGCGGCGTTCGATGCGGCCGCGTTGCGCTTCGGCGGCGTCGATATCGTCGTGTCCAATGCCGGGGCGGCGTGGGGCGGCAAGATCGGCGAGGTCGACGACAAGACGATGCGCGAATCCTTCGAACTCAATTTCTTCGCGCATCAAACCGTCGCCAAGAACGCCGTGCGCGTGATGAAGGCGCAAGGCATGGGCGGCTGCCTGTTGTTCAACGTGTCGAAGCAGGCGGTCAATCCGGGCCCGGATTTCGGGCCCTATGGCTTGCCCAAGGCGGCGACGATGTTCCTGCTGCGCCAATACGCCGTCGATTACGGTTCGATCGGCATTCGCGCCAACGGCATCAACGCCGATCGCATCCGCACCGGCCTGCTGACCGACGCGATGATCGCCACGCGCTCGAAGGCGCGCGGCCTGACCGAGAAGGATTATATGGGCGGCAATCTGCTCGGCCGCGAAGTGACCGCGCAGGACGTGGCGCAAGGTTTCGTCGCGCTGGCGCTGGCGCGCGCGACGACCGGCGCCGTGCTGACCGTAGATGGCGGCAACATCGCCGCGGCTTTGCGATGAAGCCGCTCGCCGGGATCGACCATGCGCTCGTCGGCGTGGCCGATCTCGAAGCCGCGCGCGAATTGTGGACGCGGCTGGGTTTCACGCTGTCCCCGCGCGGCCGTCACAAAGGCTGGGGAACCGGCAATTACTGCGCGATGTTCGCACATGACTATGTCGAGTTGCTCGGCATCGTCGATCCCGCCGGCTTCGACAACGGCTTGAACGCGATGCTGGCGGCGCAAGGGCCGGGCTTGCTCGGCTTCGCGGTGGCGACGGGCGATATCGACGCGGCTTCCGCGTTCCTCGCCAAAGGCGGCATTCCGCATGAACGGAAATCTTTATCCCGATTGCTGGAATTGCCCGAAGGCGATGTCGAGCCGGCGTTCGACCTCGCCATGCCGCAAAAGCCTTATCCGGCGGGCATGAAGCCCTTCGTTTGCGCGCATCTCACGCGCGATCTGGTGTGGCGCCCGGAATGGATGCGCCATGCGAATACGGCGACCGGGATCGCGTCGCTGACCTTCGTGGCCGACGATCCCATCGCGTTGCGCGATCCGTTCGAAACGATTTTGGGCTTGGGGGCGGTGACCGCGACCGACGATACGCTCGCCGTGCGCTGGGGCACGGGCGCCCCGCTGATGATCGTGAAGCCCGACGATTTGTCGTTCCTGCATCCGGCCGTCGCGTCGGACGAGCCCGTGCGGATGGGCTTCGCCGGCATGACGATCGCGGTCGCCGACGGGGCCGCCGCGCGCGCGGCGTTGAAGGCGGGCGGATTCGATTACGAAAAGGATCTCGCCGGGGCCGTGCATGTGGCCCCGGACGAAGCCGGCGGTCTCGCCCTTAGTTTCGAGTCCGTTTAGCCCGCGTAGCGGCGCAGGAATTCCTTGGTGCGTTCGCGCGCCTTGTCGGCCGACGGCTTGTCGTAGGCGCCGCGCGCTTCGCAGCTGAAACCGTGCCCGGCGGGATAGACGAACAGATCGGCGTCGGGCAGGGCCCGGCCGACTTTCTCGACGTCCGACATCGGGATCGAATGGTCGGTCTCGCCGAAATGGAACAGGACCGGGCAGCGCGCGGTCTCGTTCAGATGTTGGACGACCCCGCCGCCGTAATAGGAGACGCAGGCGTCCAGGCCGGTGACGCGGGTGGCCGCGAGCCAGGCCAGCGTGCCGCCCCAGCAATAGCCGATAACCGCGATTTTGGTGCAGCCGGCCCGTTGCAGGGCCAGGGCGCAGGCCGCCACGTCGGTCACGGCTTTGTCGTTGGGGACCTTGCCGCGGATATCGCGGCCCTTGGCGATGTCGTCCTCGCCATAGCCAAGCTCGATCCCGGGGGTCACCCGGTCGAACAGAGCCGGCGCGATCGCCAAATACCCGTCATACCCATAGGAATCCGTGGTTTTCCGGATGTGCTCGTTGAGCCCGAAAATCTCCTGGAGGATCACCAGTCCGGCCTTGGGCTTGCCGGGCGGGTCGGAACGCCACGCCTGGAACTTATGCCCGTCCGCCGCCTGTAGCTCGATCGGATGACCCATCCGTTTCCCCGTTGTTCTTGCGCGGGATTCCGCGCCGGATTCGCCGTTCGCGACTATGGCGGTCCGGCCCCGAGTCGGGCAAGCGCGGGGTGGGGGAGTGGAATTTCCCGCAGATGATTACCTCTATGACTCATAGATCGAAAAATCATTTACTTCCGATATGCTCTCGCTATAGGTAGTAAGGGACAAATACGAAACATCGAGAAGTCTTACGGAGAGGCGCGTATGCGGGGGGCAGCGGGTTTCATCGGGTTTCGACGCGCGCTTTACGGCGCCGTTTTGGCGTTGATGCTGGCCGGTTGCCAACAGGACGGCGGCCCGACCGTTTCGGGACAGGCGGCATCGCCCAACGTCGATGGCGTCAGCTACTCGATCTTCTTCAACCAGGGTCAGCATGTCGAAAGCCTGGCAAAGGCCGAACGGCATTCGGATGTGGCCAAGGTCTTCGCCGGCCATCGCGCGTTTTTCGACGCGGGCCGGATCGAACGCCATCGCGCGGCGCTTACCGCCGCCGCCGACGGCTTGAAGGCGCCGCACCGTGAAATCGCCGCGTTGAACCGCGCGACGCTCGACGCCGCCGACCCGATGGACCCCGCGCAATGGCGCGCGTTGCGCGATGCGTTGACCCAAGCCGACGTGATCGTCGCGGCGATCGATCGGGAAACGCTGTTGTCGGAGCCCGAGTTCAAGGAACCGATCTTCGACGCGCTGCGCGAAAGTGCGGCCGCCGCGCGCGCCAAGATCGCGGCGGCGGCGGTCGATGCCTATCGCGCCTACGACCATTTCGGTCAGCCGGCCTTCGTGACGGCCTATCCTTTCGTGCCCGATCCGCGCGGCTTCAAAGCCGCCAATCTCGATGCGATCATTTCGCGCCTGAACGCGGCGAGCGGCGAACAACTCGCGCATTTCGCCAAAGTGAACCGCGAGGCGGGTGCGCTGGACGAGGCGACGACCGAGAAAATCTCGAACCTCGTTCTGGCGGCGCATCTGCGCGCCTCGGGCGGGGCGCGCGATCTGCGCGCCGTATTGGGCGGGGTCAACGCCGTGCGCGCGGCGGGGTTCGAGCCCAAGAAGATCGACGGGACGCGCATTGGCTTCGCGCAGGCGACCAGCCGGACGCTGCTCAGCACCGGCGCCATCGAGTTTCCGGCCGAGGTCGATATCGACATGCCGTTCGAGGCGACCAAGATCGACCTCGACAAGGCGATCGAGGATCCGATCGCCGAGACGGCGGATTATCTAATCGTGTTCGACGTGGCGCTGGCGCGCAATAACCGGCGCGTCGCGGGCATGGATCCGATCAGATCGCGCGCCATCGTCGACACGCGCCGCGAACCCAATCCGCAATTCGCCATCCGCCAGACCGAAATGCAGGCGGCGCAGATGGCCTATCAGTCGCAACAGATGCAGCAAGGCATGAATCGCTACAGCCACCAGAACGCCGGCATTTTCGGCCTGATCGGCATGATGGCGGATATGGCGGCGACGTCGGCGTCGAAAAAGAAATTCGACGAAGCGATGGGGGCGCTGCAATCCACGCCGCAGATGATCGATGTGCCGGTCTTTCAGGACTACAACTACAACCAGGCGCGCGTGCAGGCCTCGCGCGCGATGACGGTCAATTACTACGTCATCGATCGGCGCGCGCAGACCTATTTCAAATCGACCTTCGACGTCACCGAAAACCAGGATTTCCGCGTCAATTACCAGGTCCAAGACACCGATCCGCAGGCCGCGCAGATCAAGGCATCGGCGCATAAAGAGGAAGACGTCGACGAATGGGAGCGCGCACCGATGAAGGTGAAGCTCTCCCAATTGGTCGAGCATTATCTACGCAATCAGTCGCGCGAGCAGAAGATGCCCACGCTTGTGGCGCTGCGCGAGGAGATGCTGAAAGACAAGAACACCGCGATCGCCAGCTTCCGCGCCAACCGCGTCGAAGATAGCCGGCGTACCGACCATCGTATGGAAAGCGTCGTGGCGATCTATGCCTCGGGCGGCAATTCCATGGGGTCGGGCTTTTACGTGACCCCCGATCTCGTGATGACGAACTATCACGTCGTCAAGGAAAGCCGGCTCGTCGAGATGCGTCTTTCGAATGGCCAAGAAACGTTCGGCCGCGTCGAAGGCTCCGATGTGCGGCTCGATCTGGCGCTGATTCGGGTCCAGAATCGCGGCAAGCCGGTGCAGTTTTACGAAGGCAATAATCTCGATCTTGGCGGCCAGCTGGAAGTGATCGGCCATCCGCGCGGTGCGATGTTCAGTTTGACGCGGGGCGTCGTCAGCGCCGTGCGCCGCGCGCCATCGATCAACGGTGTCGGCGGGCAGCCCTTCTGGCAGGTCCAATACGACGCCGCCACGAGCCCCGGCAATTCGGGCGGTCCCGTGTTTCTCGGCGATCGGGTCGTCGCGGTTGTTTCCTGGGGACGAGGCGACGCGCAGAATCTCAACTTCGGCACCCATTATCGGGAGGTATTGGATTGGCTGAAGGAAAAGAACGTTCAAGTCGTCACGCAGCGTCAGGGATCGTGAACATGGATCGTCGGCATTTCCTTCTCGGCTCCGGCGCGCTCGCCTTGGGCGCTTGCCAACCCACGCCGCAGCTCGGCATGGTGCGCGATCCAGCGACGGGCCTGTCCTTCGGCTCGGTCGTGGAGAAGCACGTCGTGTTCGACGCCAATCAAGTGCGCGACCGGCGTTTGCGCGTCTTCACGCGCAACACCTCGGGCGACACGGCATTCGATATGAGCAGCTTCGCGACCCAAATCGGCCAAGGCTACGCCTCGCGCGGGTTCGAACCGGTCACCGGCCCGGATTACGGCTTGCGCGTCGACGTGAACGTCGTGCGTTCCAGCCAGATCAGCGAATCCTATATGACCGAGTTCGGCTTCCTGGGGGCCGCCGCCGGCGGCATCGCGGGGCGCCGCTCGAACGTATCGCAAGGGACGGCGATCGGAATCGTATCGGGGGCCGCGCTCGGCGCGATCATCGGCAGCTACGTGACCAACGACACGTATATCGTGATCGCGGCGTTCTCGCTGTCGGTATTCGATTCACGCACCGGCACCACGCAGCGCGGCATCACCTTCGAAGGCAGCCCGCGCATGGTGGAGCGCGACACGGATTTCCGGCCGCCGCGTCAGATCATCCATAATCAGTTCGCCGTCTATGCTGGCGGCCGGATGACGAGCCAAGCGCAGATCGCCGACCAAGTGCGCCAGCGCGCCGCGCGCATCGCCGCCGATCTGATTTGACCGGCGGCGCAGCACACAAGATGGACCGAGTTATGATTTCGGCCGCAAGCTTACGACGGCTTTTGACGTGTCTGATTGCCGTCGCCCCGATGCTGCTGCTCGCGGCTTGCGCGATACCGTCGCGGGCCGTTTTGATGACCGTTCCCGACGCCGTCGCGCCGGCGGTACGCGAAAATCCGGAGTTGGCTGGATCGATGGCGGTCGGAAGCGTTTCCGGCGGGCAGGAATCGATGCCTTTATGGGTATCGAAAGTCGGCGATTCCGAGTTCCGGGAGGCTCTGGATAGTTCGTTGACGCTCAACGGACTGCGCGCGACGGATGCCGCCGCGGCGCGACTGGTCGTGGATGTCGAACTTCTCGCCCTCGAACAGCCCTTCGTGGGAATCTCGCTGACGGTCACGCCGCGCGTGCGCTATCGCGTCGTCGAGCGGGCGTCGCAAGCCGAAATTTTGAACGAAGAACTCGTGACACCCTATACGGCGAGCTTCGGCAGCGCCTTTATCGCCGCCGAAAGGTTGCGGTTGGCGAACGAAGGCGCCATTCGCGAAAGCATCAAGGCGTTCCTGCTGAAATTCGTCGAGCGTTGGACGGCCCGCGCAACGGCGTCGTCGGGCGCGGCGCCCGCGAATGTCGTGCCATTGCGCGACGCCGCGCGGCCCGGTTCCTAAACGTTGAAGCGGAACAAAAACACGTCGCCGTCCTGGACCAGATAGTCGCGCCCTTCGGTGCGCGCCTTGCCCGCTTCCTTCGCCCCTTGCTCGCCGCCGAGCGTGACGTAATCGTCATAGGCGATGGTTTCGGCCGCGATGAAGCCGCGCTCGAAATCGGTGTGGATCGCGCCGGCGGCTTCGGGCGCCTTCGCCCCTTTGCGCACGGTCCAGGCGCGCGCTTCCTTCGGCCCCACGGTGAAGAAGGTCTGCAAGCCGAGCAACCCGTAGCCCGCGCGGATCACGCGCGCGAGGCCGGTCTCTTCCAGGCCCAGCGAGGCGAGGAATTCCTTGCGCTCTTCGTCGGTCGGCAATTGCGAAATCTCGGCTTCGATCGCCGCCGAAATCACGACCGAAGACGCACCTTGCTTGGCCGCCATCTCGGCGACCTTGGCGCTCAAGGAATTGCCCTTGTCGGCCGATGCTTCCTCGACATTGCACACGTAAAGCACGGGCTTCGACGTGATGAGCTGAAGCTGGCGATAGGTCTCGGCGAGTTCGGCCGACGGCTTCACCGTGCGCGCGGGCTTGCCGTCGCGCAGCGCCGCCAGCACGGGCTCGACGACTTCGAGGGCCGCCTTGGCTTCCTTGTCGCCGGTCTTGGCCTTCTTCTGCAAATTCGGCAGGCGCTTTTCGAGGCTGTCCATATCGGCGAGCATCAGCTCGGTCTCGACCGTCTCCGCGTCGCGGATCGGATCGATCGAACCTTCGACATGGGTGATGTCCCCGCCTTCGAAGCAGCGCAGCACATGGGCGATGGCGTCGACCTCGCGGATATGGCCCAGGAACTGGTTGCCGAGCCCTTCACCCTTCGAGGCCCCGCGCACGAGGCCGGCGATATCGACGAATTCGAGCTGCGTGGGCAGGATCTTCTGCGATTTGCCCAGCTCCGCGAGCTTGTCGAGGCGCGGATCGGGCACGGGCACGCGGCCCACATTCGGCTCGATCGTGCAGAAGGGATAGTTGGCGGCGGCGGCCGCGGCGGTCGCCGTCAGCGCGTTGAACAGCGTCGACTTGCCGACGTTGGGAAGACCCACGATGCCGCAACGGAAACCCATCTCGTCCTCTATTTCGTTTTCGGCGGCTCGAGGGCGCGCACGATCTTGTTCATGAAGCCGGCCTCGTCGCCTTTCAGCAGCGTGGCCAGGTTGTCGGCGATCGCGTCGACCATGTCGTGCACCCAGGCCATGTCGCCCTTGCCGAAATCGTGGAGCACGTAATCGGCGACGAGATCCTTGTCGCCGGGATGGCCGATGCCCAAGCGCACCCGGACGTAATCCTTGGTGCCGAGATGGGCGTCGATCGACTTCAATCCGTTATGCCCGCCATGCCCGCCGCCGATCTTGGTGCGCAGTTTGGCGGGCGGCAAATCGAGCTCGTCGTGGATCACCACGATGTCGCGCGGATCGATTTTCAGGAACCGCGCGGCCTCGCCCACGGATTGGCCGGACAGGTTCATGTAGGTCAACGGCTTCAGCGCGACGACTTTGTCGCCGCCGATCAGACCTTCGCAGGTCTCGCCCTGGAAGCGGCGCTTCCACGGCCCGAAGCTGAAGGCGGACGCGATCGCGTCCAGCGCCATGAAGCCGATATTGTGCCGGTTTCGCGCGTATTCGGGGCCCGGGTTGCCGAGCCCGACCAGGAGCTTCATGGCCCGGACCCCGATACGTGTCGAACCGACGCCGCCTTACTTCTTGGCGGCGGGCTTGGCGGCGGCGGCGGCCGGTGCTGCGGCCTTCGCATCGCCGGCCTTGGCGGCCGGTGCGGCGGCACCCGCGGCCGGTGCGGCAGCGGCGGCGCCTTCCGCCGCGGCGGCGGTCGGGGCGACTTCCGCTTCCTTCTGCACCGACGGGGCGCGCAGCGCCAAGACGGTGAAGTTGCGCGCGATCGTCGGCTTCACGCCGTCGGGCAGCTTGATCGATTCGATATGCACCGAATCGCCGATGTCGAGGCTGCCGAGATCGATGACGATCTTCGACGGGATCTTCTCGGGATGCGACCACAATTCGATCGTGTGGCGCACGAGGTTGACCACGCCGCCGCGCTTCAAGCCCGGCGACTTGTCGGCGTTCTCGACCTTGACCGGCACTTCGACGCGCACGCGGCTCGCCGAGCCGACGCGCTGGAAGTCGACATGTTCCGGACGGTCGTTGACCGGATGGAACTGGATATCGCGCGGCAGCACGCGATGGGTTTTGCCCGCGACGTCGACTTCGTACAGACGGGTGAAGAACCCGGTCTTCGACGCTTCGCGCATGATGTCGCGCGGGTCGAGCGAGATCAGGGTCGGGGTCGTCTTCTCGCCGTAGATCACGGCGGGCACGCGGCCCGCGCGACGCACAGCTCGGGCGGCCCCTTTTCCAGCCCCTTCACGCGGCTCGGCCGCGAGTTTGTTGATGGTAGCCATCTTTCGTTTTCCTTCTCTCTCGGTTGCCGGTGCCGGACCTCCAGGGTTGTCCCAAGCACCGGGATGTCCGATCCCTCAGTCGAAAAGACTGGAGACCGAACGCTCTTCGTTGATGCGCCGCATGGCTTCCGCCAGCAGCGGCGCGATCGGAATCTGTCGGATGTTCTTGGTCGCCCGGATCGCGTCGGTGGCGACGATCGAATCGGTGATGACCAGTTCCTTGAGCGGCGAGGCGGCGACGCGCTGCACCGCACCGCCCGACAACACGCCGTGGACGACATAGGCCCACACTTCGGTCGCACCTTCCTCCATCAACGCGACGGCCGCGTTGCACAGCGTGCCGGCGGAATCGACGATGTCGTCGATCAGGATGCAGGTGCGGCCCTTCACGTCGCCGATGATGTTCATCACTTCGGAGACGCCCGCGCGTTCGCGGCGCTTGTCGATGATGGCGAGATCGGCTTCCAGGCGCTTGGCGACGGCGCGCGCGCGCACGACGCCGCCGACGTCCGGGCTGACCATCACGAGGTCTTTGCCGTGGAAACGCTCGCGGATGTCCTTGGTGAAGGTCGGCGCCGAAAAGAGGTTATCGAGCGGAATATCGAAGAAGCCCTGGATCTGACCCGCATGCAGGTCGAGCGTCACGACGCGATTGGCGCCGGCTTCGGTGATCAGGTTCGCGACCAGCTTGGCCGAGATCGGCGTGCGCGGGCCGGACTTACGGTCCTGGCGGGCATAGCCGTAATAGGGCAGCACCGCGGTGATGCGTCGCGCCGAACCGCGCCGCAGCGCATCGATCGCGACCAGCAATTCCATCAGATTGTCGTTGGCGGGGTAGGAGGTCGATTGCAGGACGAACACGTCCTCGCCGCGCACGTTTTCGAGAATTTCGACGAACACCTCCTGGTCGGCGAAGCGGCGCACATTGGCGTGCGTCAGCTGCAGATCCAGGCTTTTGGCCACCTGCTCGGCGAGCGGGCGATTGGAATTCCCGGCGAGGAGTTTCATGACGACCGGACCGAGCCCTTTAAGGCGTTGAAAAACCGTCGAAAAAACGACATGCCCGCGACCCGAGGAGACTCCCGGGATACGCGGGCGGCGGGAAAATAACAGCGAGGGGGCGGCCTGTCCACCGCCGGTTTAACGCCGGTGTAACGGGGGTTTTGCCCGGTTTTTAAGCCAATTCCCGGCCCCGGCGCTGGGCGGCGGCGACCGCTTTTTCCATGAGGTCGGGCAGGCCCCCGGGGCCCATCAGCACGTCCAGCGCGGCTTGGGTGGTGCCACCGGGCGAGGTGACGTTCTTGCGCAATTGCGCCGAGGTTTCGGTCGACTGGCGCAGCAATTCGCCGGCCCCCGACACGGTGGCGCGGGCAAGTCGCGTTGCGAGGTCTTCGGAGAGGCCGGCTTTCACGCCCGCCGCCGCCATCGCCTCGGCCAGCAGGAACACATAAGCGGGGCCCGAGCCGGACACGGCGGTCACCGCGTCGATCAAGGCTTCGTCGTCGACCCAGCCCACTTCGCCGACGGCACCCATCAGCTTGGCCGCGAGGTCGCGCTGCGCTTGGCTGGCGCGCGCATTGGCGACGCAAACCGAAATGCCGCGTCCGATCGCGGCGGGCGTGTTGGGCATCGTGCGGATGACCGCGACATCGCCCAGATGCTTTTCAAGGAACTCGATCCGCCGGCCCGCGGCGATCGACAGCACCAGCGCCTTCGCGGCCATCGCGCGATAGGGCGGCAGCACGGTTTCCATGACTTGCGGCTTGGTCGCGACGATGATCGCGTCGGGCACGAATCCCACCGGGATTTCGTCGATGCGCTTCACGCACGTCACGTCTTTCTTGCCGCGAAACGGCGCGTCGCCGTCGCCGGGTTCCACCGTTACGAACGGTCCCAACGCGGGATCGGCGCGCCAGCCTTCGAGCATGGCGCCGCCCATCTTGCCGCAGCCGATCAACAGAATGCTGGTGCGCATCGCTTCACTCCCGTTCCGTGCGGAACGGGTGTGGCCGAGGCAGGCGCGAAAATCAATCGTCGAACTTAGGCTTCGCGTGCTTTCGAGGGGCGAAGCTTTACGCTTCGCCCATCGGATCGAGGCACGCAGCGGCGACCGCTTCGGCCGGATCCTTGCCGCCCCACACGACGTATTGGAACGCCGGGTAGAAGCGCTCGCATTCCGACAGGGCGACATCGACCAGATCTTCGATCTGTTCGACCGTGGCGCCGCGCGCCCCGCGCAACGGAACCGCATGCCGGAAGGTCGGCAGGCCTTCGTCGCCCGACAGGTCGAAATGGCCGAGCCACAGGCGCTCGTTGGCCAGCGCCAGCAGCTCCGCGACCACGCCGCGGCGATGTTTGGGCAGTTTGAGGTCGAGCGCGCAGGAGAAGTGCAGCGCGCTCATATCCTCGTTCCAGGCGAAGTAGATGCGGTAGTCGCACCAGCGCCCGGGAACCTGCGCCACCAACTCCTCTTCGGCCGAACGATCGAACGGCCATTCATTGGCGGTGACGATTTCTTCGATGATATCCAGAGGGTTAGATGCGTATTCGGAAGTCTGTACCGAGACGTCGACCATGCCCTGTAGACTCCCAATCGGGATTTACCCTTTCGGCGTCCGTCAGGCGCAAGTCCGCGATGGAGGGGGCTTGCGACTCGACGTTCAACCACTAGGGTTAGGGTGCCAAACGAGAGTCAAGGGATCAAGCACTTTGCCCGGACGACCCACAAGATTTTGAATTCTTGCACAGGGTCCGGCGAATCGAACGCTAGATTTGGGGGGCGAACTTAGGCGCCGCTGCTCTTCAACCGATTGATTTCCGATTCCAATTCGGCCAAACGCGCCGCCAAGCGCTCGTTCTCGATGCGCGCATTCGACGCCATTTCCTTCACGGCCTCGAATTCCTCGCGCGCCACCAAATTTTGCGTTTGCAGCCAGCGCTCCAGCACCAAGCGCATCTGGCCTTCCACTTCCTGGCGCATCGCCGTGAAGGCGGAAAGTGCGCCGGTGGCCGCGCGCGACAAATCGTCGAGGATTTTATTGTCGGTCTGCATGATCGAAATATGGCGAGGGCCCCGCGCCGTTGCAACGGCCATCGTGTCGCGCCTATAAGCGGCCCATGATCGTGGTCACCGGCGGCGCCGGCTTCATCGGTTCGAATCTTCTCGCGGGTCTCGAAGCGCAGGGTGCACGCGAACTCGTCTGCGTCGACTGGTTTGGTACTGGCGACAAATGGAAGAACGTCGCCAAGCGCGTGCTGGCCGATGTGGTGCGCCCCGAGGAACTCGGCGATTTCCTCGCCGCGCGCAAAGGCAAGATCGAGACGATCTTCCATATGGGCGCCAATTCGGCGACCACGGAAACCGACGTGGACTCGATCGTGCGCACGAATATTCGCGCCACGCTCGATCTGTGGGATTGGTGCGCGGCCAACGGCGCGTCGTTCATCTACGCGTCCTCGGCCGCGACCTATGGCGATGGCACGCAAGGCTTCGACGACGATTCGTCGCCCGCCGCCCTCGCGAAGCTCCAGCCGTTGAATCCCTATGGCTGGTCGAAGCATATGGTCGATCGGCGCGTGGCCGATCTGCTGCGCGACAAAAGCGCCGCGCGCCCGCGCCAGCATGTGGGTTTGAAGTTCTTCAACGTCTACGGCCCCAATGAAGGCCATAAAGGCGGCATGCGCTCGGTCGTGCATCAGGTGCAGCCGGTCGCGGCGAAGGGCGAGGCGTTTCCGCTGTTCCGCTCGCATCGCGAAGGCATTCCCGATGGCGGGCAGCAGCGCGATTTCATCTGGGTCGGCGACGTGGTCGACGTGATGCTGTGGCTGCGCGACCATCCGAAGGTCTCGGGCCTGTTCAATCTGGGTACGGGCCACGCGCGCAGCTTCCTCGACCTCGCGACCGCCGTGTACGCCGCACTCGGCAAGAACGCGCAGATCGCCTGGCGCGACACGCCCGAAGCGATCCGCGACAAGTATCAGTATTTCACCCAAGCGAAGATGGAGCGCCTGCGCGCCGCCGGTTACACGCGGCCCTTCACTTCGTTGGAGGACGGCGTGCGAAAATACGTGCTCGATCATCTCGTCAAAGAAGATCCTTACGTCTGATGGCGCTCGCCTTTCCCGATATCGATCCCGTCGCCATCGCCATCGGCCCGATCGCGATCCGCTGGTACGCGCTCGCCTATATCGCCGGCATTCTCGGCGGCTGGCGTTATGCGGGCTATCTCAACGCCGGGCCCTGGGCGCTGGTGACGAAGGAGAGGCTCGACGATTTCGTCGTCTGGGTGACGTTCGGCGTGATCGCCGGCGGGCGCTTGGGCTATGTGCTGTTCTACAAGCCCGGCTACTACATCGCCGAGCCGCTGGAAGCGCTGTATCTGTGGAAGGGCGGGATGAGCTTCCATGGCGGCGCCTTGGGCGTGATCGTCGCGATCGTGCTGTTCGCGCGCAAAGAGAAGATCTCGCTCTTCCGCCTCGGCGATCTGGTCACGCAAGCGGTCCCCATCGGCTTGTTCTTCGGCCGCCTCGCCAATTTCGTGAACGGCGAATTGTTCGGAAGGCCCGGCGACGTTCCTTGGGCGATGGTCTTCCCGCATGGCGGGCCGGAACCGCGCCACCCCAGCCAGCTCTATCAAGCCTCGCTGGAAGGTTTGGCGCTGTTCGCCGTGTTGTTCGTCGTTGGCCGCACGCAATATGCGCGCGCGCGCGACGGGTTCGTCGCGGGCGCTTTCCTCGCGGGCTATGGCGTCGCGCGCATCATCGGCGAATTCTTCCGCGAGCCGGACGCGCATCTGGGCTATCTGCTCGGGCCCATCACGATGGGCATGGTGCTGTCGCTGCCCATGCTGGCGGCCGGGGCGTGGCTGATGTCGCGCCCGCCCAAGCCCGCGTGAGCGGCTTCCGCGACATCCTTTCGAAGCGCTGTCCGATGACGGTGCATGATTGGATGGAAGCCTGCCTCGCCGATCCCGAACACGGTTATTACCGGCGGGGCTTGCGCGTCGGCGCGCAGGGCGATTTCACGACGGCCCCCGAGATCTCGCAGATCTTCGGCGAGATGCTGAGCCTCGTTCTCGCGCAAATCTGGCTCGATCAGGGCGCCGACCCGAAGGCGATCCTCGCGGAGTTGGGGCCGGGGCGCGGCACGCTGATGCACGACGCCGCGCGCGCTTTCGCCAAGGCGACCAAGACGCGCCCGCCCGTGCATCTGGTCGAGATCAACGAGAGTTTCCGCGCGGCCCAAGCGGCCAAGCTCGCCGCGTATGCGCCCGCGTGGCACGACGATATCGCCGCCTTGCCCGACAAGCCGGTGCTGTTGCTCGCCAACGAATTCTTCGATGCGCTGCCGGTGCGCCAGTTCCGCCGCGTCGGTGCCACATGGGTCGAACGGATCGTGACGCCGGATTTCCAATTCGCCGATGGCGCCGAAGTCCCGCCGCCCGTCGCACACGACGTGCCCGATGGTTCGATCGTCGAGACCTGTCCGGCCGGCGAAAAGATCGCGCACGCGATCGGGTCGCGCATCGCCAAGCAGGGCGGGGCGGCGCTGATCGTCGACTACGGATCGCCCGTGTCCGGCTGGGGCGACACGATTCAAGCCGTGCGCGACCATAAGAAGGTCGATGTGTTCGACCGGCCGGGCGAGACGGACCTCACCGCCCATGTCGATTTCACCGCGTTGGCACGCGCGGCGGAACGAGGCGGTTGTGCGGCCCATGGCGCTGTGGGGCAGGGCGATTTCCTGCGCCGCGTCGGGGCGCATGCGCGCGCGGCGTCGTTGAGTGCGGCCAACCCGGCCGCGCGGACGAATATCGAAACGGCGCTGCGGCGCTTGATCGAGCCCACGGAAATGGGCACGCTCTTCCGCGTTCTGCTGCTACTGCCGAAGGGTTCGGCGCCGCCGATACCGATGGACGGACACTGACAATGGCCCCGATCACGATCGGCGCGTTCAACGACATCGAAGGCGTGCGTCACGCGTTTTTCACGCGCGAGGGCGGCGTCAGCGAAGGGCTCTACACCTCGCTCAATTGCGGCCTTGGCTCGGGCGATACCCCCGATGCCGTGCGCGAAAACCGCAAACGCGCGATGGCGGCGATCGATTTGCCGGAAACCGCGTTGACGACGCTCTACCAAGTCCATGGAAGTAAGGTCGTCGAACTCGATGCACCCTTGCCGGAAGGCGCGCGTCCGCAGGCCGATGCGCTGGTGACGCGCACACCCGGCGTGGCGCTGGGCGTCTTGTCGGCCGATTGCGTGCCGGTGCTGTTCTGCGACCGCCACGCCAAGGTGATCGGCGCGGCGCATTCGGGCTGGAAGGGGGCGATCGGCGGCGTGCTCGACGCGACCGTCGAGGCGATGGCGAAACTCGGCGCCGATCCGGCGCGTATCGTCGCGGGTATTGGCCCGTGCATCGCGCAACGCTCCTACGAAGTCGGCCCCGAATTCCCGGCCCCGTTCATTGCGGAGGACGAGGCCAACGCGCGCTTCTTTGCACCCTCGCGCAAAGACGGCCATCACATGTTCGATCTGCGCGGCTATGTCGGCGCGCGTTTGCGCCGCGTGGGTATCGGCGAAATCCAGGCCGTGCCGAACGACACCTGCGGCGAGGCGGATCGCTTCTTCTCCTATCGCCGCGCGTGCCTGCGCGGGGAGAAGGATTACGGCCGCGGCCTGTCGGCGATCGCGCTCGAAAAATGAAGCGCGTTCTCGCCTTGCTGCTGGGCTTCGCCGTTCTGCTCGCCGCCTGCGGGCCGATCCCGCGCCCATTCCGGCAGGACGAGAAGGATGCGACCAGCAATCCGCTGCTGCGCCTTCCCGATCAGGGCGGCATCGTCGTGCCGCCGGCGGCGGGCCTGCCCGATGCGCAAGGCCGGGCCCTCGCCGATGCGGTGGCGGAGGCGTTGCGCGCCAACGACATTCCCGCCAATACGCGGCTCGGCAATCGGCAAAGCTTGATCCTCGATCTTTTCGTCGCCGACAGACCGGGGGCGGGCGTTTCGGTCGAAACCCATCTCGTCGATGCCGACGGCAAATTGTTGACCGACGATACGCTGACCGATGCGCGCCCGCGCGGCGGCGATGCGCCCGCCGATTGGATGGGCATCGCCAAACGCGTGGCGACCGCCATCGTGCAGGCGATCAAGCCCGAAACGCTGGCGCAGCGCGAGTTGCTGCCGGTGCGCATCGCAACACCGGAAGGTGCGCCCGGCCAGGGCGGCTTGGCGCTGGCGCAGGCCTTGGCCTATCACCTCGACCGCGCTGGCGTGAAGGTGACCGACGACAAGCGCATCGCGGCGCTGGACGTGACGGGGCAGGTGACGCAAACGCCCGTCGCACCGGTGCAAGGGCAGGAGACGCGGCGCCTCGCGGTCGTCTGGCGCGTGGCGAACGGGGCGGACGAACTCGGCCGCGTCGACATGGCCAACCCCTTGCCGCTGCGCATGATCGAACGCCAATGGGCCGAGATTTCGTTCCAGATCGCCGCCGCTTCGGCCGAGGCGATCCGCGAAATCGTCGAGCGCAATCGCGTCGCGCCGAAATAAGCGTAAAGCTACGGGTTTGACATCGCCGCGCGGGCGCCTACCTAATTGGCGTTCCCCCGGACGGAGATCGCCATGGCCGCCAAGCGCAAGAAGATCGACGCCGCACCGCCTGCGACGCCCGAAGACGCGGCGCTGGATGCCGCGCTGCGTTTGGCCGAAACGCGCAAATGGTCGGAGATCGCGCTGCCCGAAATCGCCGAAGAAGCCGGGCTGTCGCTGGCCGACATGCTGCGCGCGGCCCCATCGAAGCCCGCCTTGATGGCGGCCTTCGCGCGGCGGATCGACAGCGCGATGCTCGCCGCCAAAATCGACGCCGACGGCTCGGTGAAGGACAAACTCTTCGAAATCCTGATGCGGCGTTTCGACGCGCTCGCCCCCCACAAGGCGGCGGTGAAAAACATCCTGGCCGATTTGCCGCGCGCGCCGGTCGCGGCGCTGTGCGCGCTGCCGTCTTTGTTGCGGTCGATGCGCTGGGCGGCCGAGGCGGCCGGGGTGCGGACCACCACGCCGCTCGCACCGTTGAAGATCAACGCGCTAGCCGCCGCCTATCTTGCGACCCTGCGTATCTGGCTGGACGATGACAGCGCAGATGCAGCAAAAACGATGGCGGCCCTCGATAAATCGCTCGGCCGCCTCGAAGCTTTAGCATCGAGTTTTTCGGCATTTCTGAAGCGCCGGACGGAACAAGCCAAAAGCTGAATTGTCTTTTTGCGGCGCACAATTTCACTTGACTTTCGGTATTCCGCCGGACAGAATTCGCCCATTGCAGCGGTTTTCCGCCGCCGCGACAGAAACGGGTTTGCCTCCGTTGTGCCCGTAATCGGGTGTGCTCCAGGCCGGCTCGAACCGCAGCGTGCAGCTGCCTGGGGTAGGAGGAATCAGCATGAAGGGAACCAAGATGCCGTTCGGTGAATTCGACCTCGCCAAGATGTTCGAGATGCCCAAGCAGATGGGCGACTTCAAATTCGCGCCGCTGGATATGGAAGGCCTCGTCGCCGCCCAGCGCAAGAATATGGAAGCCTTGGCCCAGGCCAATCAGCTCGCCGTCGAAAGCTTCCAGGCCGTCGCGCGCCGCCAGTCGGAAATCTTCCGCTCGGTGCTCGAGGAAGCCTCGGTCGCCGCGCGCGAAGTGATGGCCGCCGGCTCGCCGGAAGAAAAGGCCGCCAAGCAGGCCGACCTGATGAAGGACGCCTTCCAGCGCGCGATTTCGAACACCCGCGAAATGAGCGAACTGCTCGCCAAGTCGCAGTACGAAGCTTTGGACGTCGTCCAGAAGCGCGTGCTGGAAAGCCTGGACGAGATCAAGTCGCTGATCGCGAAGAAGAAGTAAGCCCCTGGCGCGCAAGCGCCCGGCAGGCTAACGAATGAACCCCGGTCGCTTTCGCGCGGCCGGGGTTTTTCGTTGGAGCGAGGCGATGGGCGACACGATCAAGTACGAAGATTTCGAGCGCGTCGATATTCGGGTGGGCACGATCATCGAAGCGGTCCCGTTCCCCGAAGCGCGCAAGCCCGCGATCAAGTTGAAAATCGATTTCGGGCCCGAACTCGGCGTCAAGAAATCCTCGGCGCAGATCACCGTGCATTACGCGCCCGACGCGCTGGTCGGCCGTCAGGTCGCGGCGGTGGTGAATTTTCCGCCGCGCCAAATCGGCCCGTTCATGAGCGAGGTTTTGACGCTCGGCTTCCCCGACGCCAACGGCGCGGTCGTGCTGATCGGCCCGTCGCTTTCGGTGCCGAATGGCGGGAAGCTTTTCTAACCGAACAGCTTCTTGAAGAACGCCGAGACGCGGTGCCGCGTCGTGTTCTTGCGCAAGGCCGCGTCGTCGACCAGCCAGTTCATTTGCATCACATGGCGCGGGCCTTCGTAGCTTTCGTGGCCGTGCCAGGCGTCGCGCGTGCAGCGGAAGGCGAGCATGTTGCCATCCACCGGCTCGATCTCCGCCGTGAAGTTCTCCAGCGTTTCGGGCCCGCGCAGCAAACGCAGCTTGCCGCCCTTGTCCTGCCAACCGCCGGTGCGCTTGTTCATATAGACCAGCACCGTCACGACCTTGTCCTTCGAATCCGTATGGATCTTGCCGTCGCGCGCGCGGCAGCGGTCGCGGAAGGTGATGATCGTGGGATGCGGCTTCAGGTTCAGGCCGAACTTGGTTTCGATCGCCGCGCGGAACGCGTCGGATTCAAGGGCGGCGACGAAATCCTTCACCGCGGGTTTGAGCGGGCCGACTTCCGACAGCGGGAACGAGCCGGGCTTGCCGATCGCCGGCCAATCCGCGTTGATCGCGTCGAGGGCGTCCGCGTTCACGAAAGCGGGGACGAGCGCATGATCGAACGGCACGGCGTTCTTCGGCGTGGCGTCGAGCTTGGCGAAGTCGAAAATCTGTTCGGGCGTCATGGTCTTAAACTGGGATTCGGATACGGGCGCGCAAGCCGCCCATCGGCGATTCTTCCAGGCGGATATCGCCGCCATGGCCGCGCACCACGTCGCGCGCGATGGTGAGGCCGAGACCCACGCCGCCCGTTTCCGCGTTGCGCGACGGGTCCAGGCGGAAGAAGGGTTTGAACACGTCCTCGCGCGATTCGGCGGGAATGCCGGGGCCGTCGTCGTCGATGACGATTTCTATATCGGTTTCGCGCCGTTCGGCGGTCACGCGCACCTGTGCCGCGTGGCGCGCGGCGTTGGCGATCATGTTGTTGAGGCTGCGTTTGAGCGCGTGCGGCCGGCCGGCGCAAGGCAGCGCGCCCGGGCTTTCATAGGCGACCGCATTGCCCGCCCGGCGATGGCTTTCGACGATCTCGCGCAAAGTCGGCTCGATGTCGATCGCCTCGATCTTCTCCTCGCCTTCGCCGCGCACGAAGGCGAGATAGGATTCGACCATGCGCGCCATGTCGTCGACGTCGGATTTCAAACCCGGCCCCGACGGATGGTCGCCCAGCATGGCGAGTTCCAGCTTCATGCGCGTGAGCGGCGTGCGCAGATCGTGGCTGATGCCCGCGAGCATTTCGGTGCGCTGCGCGATATGGCGGCGGATACGCTCGCGCATCGTCATGAACGCGGCGGCGGCTTGGCGCACTTCGGCCGCGCCATGCGGGCGGAAATCGGCGTCCTCGCGGCCCTTGCCGAAAGCCTCAGCCGCTTCGGCCAGGCGCTTGATCGGGCGCACCTGATTGCGCATGAAAATCGACGCGATCGCGATCAGGATCAGCGAGCTTCCGCTCATGAACAGCAGGAAGACATAGACATTGGTGGTGAACACGCGCTGGCGCGTGGTTTCCAGCACCAGCACGCCCCCCGCCAGCTGCACTTCGATATGCACGTCGGCGGGATCGCCCCACGCGTCGAGCCAATAGGGCCGGCGCACGCGCTCGTCCAACGCGCGTACGAGATAATCCTCGAGGATCGTTTCGGGATCGACCGGGCCTTTGCGTTCCAGGATCGCGCCGGGCTTCCAGGTGTAGACCGATCCGGTGGCCAGATGCATCGTCTCGAACAACCAGCGCCGGTCGGCATCGCCCGGATAGCGGCCCATCGCCTGGACGACGGTCGCGACCTCGCCCGCCACGGCGTTGGACAGGCGGCGCGACACGGTCTGCCAGACGCGTTCGTAGAACACGAAACCCGCGACGATCTGCACCAGGATCAGCGGCGCCACGATGATGATCAGCGTGCGCGCGTAAAGCGTGCGCGGCAGGAATTGGCGGATGGCTTGGCTCAGCGGCCCCATTATTCGGCCCTCAATACGTAGCCGGCCCCGCGCACGGTTTGCAGATGGCGCGGGTTGCGCGGATCGTCTTCGATTTTCGGGCGCAGGCGCGTGACGGTCACATCGACCGCGCGCGCCCCGCCGGTCAGGCGCGAGCGGCGCAGCAATTCCTCGCGCGCCACCGGCACGTTGGGCGACGCGGCGAGCACTTCCAGCAGCGAGATTTCGGCGGTGGTCAAACGCACGACCTCGCCGCCGCGCGTCAGTTCGTCGCGCGTCAGGTCGAATTTGAACGGGCCGAAGGTCACGCTTTTGGGGGCGGGCGGGCCGGGCGGCGGGGCGCGGCGCAGCACGTTGCGCACGCGCAGCAGCAGCTCCTCCGGCTCGAACGGTTTGGGCAGATAATCGTCGGCGCCGATCGACAGCCCCGCGATGCGATCGGCCGATTCCGCGCGTGCGGTCAGCAACACGATCGGCGTTTGGCGTTTGGCGTCGCGCAGGCGCTTGGTGAAGCTCATCCCGTCTTCGCCGGGCATCATCACGTCGAGCACGACCAAGTCGAATTCCACGGCGTCGAGCTGCGCCTGCGCTTCCTTCGCGTCGGCGGCCGTGGCCACGCGATAGCCGCGATCGGCCAAGAACCGCCGCAGCAGTTCGCGGGTTCGCGTGTCGTCGTCGACGACGAGGAGATGGGCGCCTTCGCTCATTTGCGAATCGAGGATACTACGCTTCCGGTGTCGCGGTCATGGCCGCTTGGGCGGCTTCGTGGTGTCGATATCCGCGACTTTGGCGCGGTCGCGCTCGTCGATCAGGTTCTGCATGACCCGGCGGAACCCATCGACCGCCCCGGCCCCGGCGGCGCGATAGGCGGTGGCAATGCGTTTGCGCTGGTTTTCGGTCAGGCGGCGCTCCAGCTCCGCGCCCTTTTCGGTCAATTCCAGGCGGCGCTGGCGGCGATCGACCGGGCCCTGCTTCTGCGCGATATAGCCTTCGCGCACCAATTCCCCCAGCACGCGCGACAGGCTTTGCTTGGTGATGCGCAAAATCGCCAGCAATTCGCCTACGCTGATCCCGGGATAGCGTCCGACGAAATAGACGACGCGGTGATGCGCCCGGCCCAGCCCGATCTGCGCCAGCATCCGGTCCGGCTCGCCGGTGAAATCGCGATAGGCGTAGAACAGCAACTCGATCCCGAGACGGAGATCCTCGTCGCGCAGAAACAGGTGCTGCATTCCGGGACGCAATTCAGGCATGACCACTCGGCATGAAAAAGATACGACAGTGATGTTGACATATATGACGCAAGAGTGTTTCTTAGCGCAAGCCTGAATATACGCTCCATTGCGTAACATAAGGGCGAAACGCAACGAAGTTACCAATATCGGGAGTGACCCATGGCACTCGTGCCCTTCGACGATCGCGACGGCTGGATCTGGTACGACGGCAAAATGATTCCGTGGCGCGACGCCAAGTTCCACGTCCTCACCCACGCCATTCACTACGGCTCGGCGGTGTTCGAGGGCGAGCGCGCCTATGGCGGCAAGGTCTTCAAGCTGCGCGAGCATTCGCAGCGCTTGATCGATTCCGGCCGCATCCTGGGCTTCGAGATTCCCTATACGGTCGACGAGATCGACGCCGCGACCAACGAAGTCGTCGCCGCGAACGGCGCGCCGGATTGCTATGTCCGCCCGATCGCCTGGCGCGGGTCGGAGATGATGGGCGTGTCCGCCCAGCAATCGAAGATCCATCTCGCCATCGCGACCTGGGCCTGGGGCAATTACTTCGCCGACAAGGACAAGGGCATTCGCCTGACCTGGGCGAAGTATTCGCGCCCCGCCCCCAACACCGCGCCGACCAAGTCGAAGGCCGCCGGGCTTTATATGATCTGCACGATCTCGAAGCACGAAGCGGAATCGGCCGGCTATGCCGACGCGCTGATGCTCGATTGGCGCGGCCAGGTCGCGGAAGCGACGGGCGCGAACGTGTTCCTCGCCATCGACGGCGTGCTGCACACGCCCAAGCCCGATTGCTTCCTCGACGGCATCACGCGCCGCACGGTGATCGGCCTCGCCAAGAACCGTCAGATCCAGGTCGTCGAACGCGCGATTTGGCCGGACGAACTCGCCCGTGCCCAGGAAGTGTTCCTGACCGGCACGGCAGCGGAGATCACGCCGGTGTCGGAAATCGGCGAATACAAATTCACGCCGGGTGCGATCACCAGCGCGCTGATGGACGATTTCGGCCGGGCGACGCGCGGCGAAATCGACGTGCCGATCGCTTGATAAGATGACGCCGGAAGCGCTGCGCGCGCGTTACGAAGCGCGCGTCGCGGCGCTGACGGCGGCGACCGCTCCCGCCGCAAAAGGGGGGCGGGTGCTCGATCCGCTGTGGCGGGTTTTCGGCCTCGATTCCGGCACGCTGGCCGAGATCGAGCGAAAGCGCGAGATCGCCAATTCGGCGCGCGCTTATCTCAAAGCCGAATTGGTTGCCGAAGGAATGGCCCCGGACGAAGCCGCGATCCGCGTGGCGGAACTGCGGGATTCGCCATCGGCGTAACGATTTGTGATTCGTGGCGGATTCGCCGATTGCGCCTTGAAGGTGCACGTCCCGGCGCCATATCCCGCTTGTCGTTCCCGATCGAGGTTGCCCTCCATGCGCCGTCTGTTCGCCGCCGTAATTTTCGCCGCCGCCGCCATGCCCGCGCTCGCGCAGGCGCCGGCCGAAACGCGCGGCGATTGGCGCGTCAATCTCGGCGCCATCGGCTTCGCCACGCCGTCCTACGAAGGTTCGAACAGCTACAAGGCGCGCGCCTTGCCGCTGGTCGATATCGAATGGCGCGACACGGTGTTTTTGAGCGCGGAGCGCGGCCTGGGCGCCAATGTCGTCACGTTGCGCGATCCGGGCGGGCGCGGCGCCTTCCGGGCGGGGCCGTTCGTCAATTATCGCTTCTCGCGCGATGAAGGCGACGACGACGATCTGCGCGGCATGGGCGACGTGAAGGACGGCGTCGATCTCGGCGCTTTCGCCAGCTACGATTTCGGGCCGCTGGGCTTGCGCGTCGCGGGGCGGCGCAACGTGTCGCATTCGGAACTCGGCGGCACGATCGATCTGGGCCTGCGCTATCGCTTGCCGCCGATCGGCCGCACGATGTTCGGCTTCGGGCCCAGCGCGACCTGGGCCGATTCCGATTACATGCAAAGCTATTTCGGCGTGACGGCCGCACAAGCGACCGCGTCGGGGATGCGCGCTTATTCGCCGTCGTCGGGCTTCAAGGATGTCGGCCTGTCCGCCAACGCGATGCACCCGCTCGGCGGCAATTGGGCGCTAACCGGCTTCGGCGGCTACAAGCGCTTGATCGGCGACGCGGCGGACTCGCCGCTGGTCAAGGATCGCGGCACGCCCAACCAATTCCGCGTCGGGCTCGGGATCAGCTATCGCTTGTTCTAAGCGTCGCTGGACACGCGCGCGCGCTTGCCGAGATAGATGTCGGCGAGGTCGAGGAACACGATCGTTCCCAGGCCGAACACGCCGTTGATCGTCAGCCCGCGCCACATCGTGGCAAGGCCGAACGCGGGCGACGGATTGCCCTTCATCGGCGCGACGACATACCAACCGACGATGTTGCAGATGATCGCGCCGAACAGGAAGCCGTAGATCAAGCGCGGGCGGCCCGGCTTGAACATGCCGCGAAACGCCGCGATCAAGCAGCCCCACAACCCGCCCCAGAACGCGAGCTGGACGATCGCCGGCAGGCCGAAGGCCGGCACCGGGCGGGTACTCCACGGAAAATTCGGCGCGAAGCCCAGCAGGTGCAGAACCAGGATCGTGCCCTGATGGAAGGTCAGCACCGACAGATACGCGGCGGCGAAACCGATCAGCAGCGTGCGCGGCGCGAACGAGACTCCGGCGGGCATTGGCGGACTCCTATTGGGATTTGTTCCAACGCGCGGCGGCCGCGTCGTCGGTTGTCTTCGCATCGACCCATTGCGGGCCTTTGTCGGTGTCTTCCAGCTTCCAGAACGGCGCGCTAGTCTTCAGCCAATCGATCAGGAAATGGCACGCCTCGAACGCTTGTTCGCGATGGGGCGAGGCGGCGGCGCACAACACGATCCGGTCGCCCGGTTCCAAGCGGCCATAGCGATGCACGATCAACGTCGCGGAAAGTTGCCAGCGCGCATGCGCCTCGGCCTCGACGCGCGCAAGCTCCTTCTCCGTCATGCCGGGATAATGCTCCAGCGTCATCGCGCCGATTTTGGAATCGCCCGCGATATCGCGCACCAGCCCGACGAAGCTGGTGACCGCACCGATATCGTGCCGGTCGCGCGTCAACGCCGCGAGCTCGGCGCCGATATCGAAATCCTCGCGTTGGACGCGTACGGCCATGTCAGCCCCCCGTGACCGGCGGGAAAATCGCGATCTCGTCGCCGTCGGTGACCGCGTGATCCGGCTTCACATAGGTCTGGTTGACCGCGACGCGCACGACGTTGCGGTTCTTCAGCGCTTCGGCATGGCCCGGCGAACGCTGGGCGAGGAAATCGAGTAAGCCGCCCACGTCGGTCACGCCATCGGGCAAGGCGATGGTTTCCTCGCCCGTGCCGACGCGCGTGCGCAACCAAGCGAACCACAAGACCTTCATGCCAGCAGCTCCGAGAAGGGCAGGAATTCGACGCGCGTGCCGGGGGCGACGTCGGCGGTGTCTTCGGCGAGTTCGATCAACCCGTCGCTTTCGACCAGCGAGGTCAATATACCCGCCCCGTCGAGCGGGAAGGGGCGCAAAATCGGCGAACCATCGGCGGCGTATGTAACCGACGCGCGCACCCATTCGCGCCGTCCGGGCTTTTTCTTGATCGCCGTTTCGCAGGCCAGCTTGAAGCGCAACGGGGCCGCATCGGCCGCACCCCCCAAGCGCGACAGCACCGGGCGGGCGAAGCGCAGATAGGTCACGATCATCGCGACCGGATTGCCGGGCAGGCCGATAAAGGCCGTGCCCTTCACATTGCCCAGCGCCACCGGGCGGCCGGGACGGATGGCGAGGCGCCAGAAATCCAGCGCGCCATTGGCCGTGACGGCGGCGCGCACATGATCTTCCTCGCCCGTCGACATGCCGCCCGAGGTGACGATCGCGTCGTGATCGCCGGCGGCACTGGCCAGCGCGTCGCGCAAGGCCGCCGCGTTGTCGGGCAGAATGCCGAGATCGGAGACGATCGCACCCGCCTGTTCCAGCAGCGCCATCAGCGCATAGCGGTTGGAATCGTAAACCGATCCCGGCGGCGTCGCGGTGCCGGGTTCGCGCAATTCGTCGCCGGTCGAGAACACGGCGATCCTCAACTTCGCGAACACCTTCGCTTGCGTCAGGCCGACCGACGCGATCAAGCCGATATCGGCGGCGCGCAAACGATGCCCGGCGTGCAGGATCGTCTTGCCCGTGTGGATGTCCTCGCCGGCTTGGCGGCGATTGGCGAAACGCTTCTGACCCGGCGGGAAGATCGCGACATCGCCCTCGACGCGCACGTCTTCCTGCATGAACACCGTGTCGGGGCCTTGCGGCATCGCGGCCCCGGTGAAGATGCGCGCGGCGATCCCGTGCGGAACTTCGCCGCTATGCGGATGCCCGGCGGCGATGCGCGGGCCGATCTTCAATCGCGTTTCGCCGTCCGCCGACAGGTCGTCGAAATAAACGGCGTAGCCGTCGACGGCGGCATTGTCGTGCGGCGGCACGTTGCGCGGCGACACGATATCCTCGGCGAGCACGCGGCCGCGCAATTGCCGTAACGGCAATGTCACGACCGAAGCGATGGGTTTGAGGCGCGCCGACAGGATGCGCAGCGCTTCGTCGGCGCGCAAAACGTCGCCGCCCGACGCGAAACAATCGTCGGCGAGGCGGCCCATCAGCCCAGCCCCGTGCGTTGCCGCACGAAGGCGGCGATCGCGGCGATGTCGTTCAAATCGAGCAGCGGCACGCCAAGGCCCGCGATCTTCGCGTCCGACGCGACCGCGACGATATCGGGATCGTCGGGCGCCAGCAGCGCCTTGCCCAAAGCCGGGCGATGGATTTCCAGCTTGTCGTGCTTGTGGCGCTTGAAGCCTTCGATCAGCAGCAGATCGACCGGCGCCAAGCGCGGCAGCAATTCCTCGATCGTCGGTTCGGCGGCACCCCGCAATTCGTGCAGGATCGCGTAGCGATTGGCCGACACGATCGCGACTTCGGTGGCGCCGGATTGGCGATGCACCCAGGAATCCTTGCCCGGCGTGTCGAGGTCGAATGCGTGATGCGCGTGTTTAAGGGTGGAGACGCGCAAGCCCTGCGCGGTCAGCGCCGGGATCAGCTTCGACAGCAGCGTCGTTTTGCCTGCACCGCTCCAGCCCGCTAGGCCGAACACGCGCATCGGCGCCCTCACGCCGAACGGCGCCGGGCGACGTCCGGACCGGATTCGGGTCCCGGCTCAGGCTTCGTATCCTGTTGGGGAACGGGCGTGTCGTCGGCGTGTTTCAGGCCGATGCGCAAATAATCGTAGCCGGTATAGAGCGTGAGGGCCGCCGCGATCCACAACAGCACTTCGCCGATCGCCTGCGACGGGATGAACGCGGTCGCCTCCGCGTCCGACACGATCAGGAAGCCCAGCGCCACCATCTGCGCGGTGGTCTTCCATTTGGCCAGCGCCGAGACCGGCAAGCCCACGCGCAACTCGGCCAGGAATTCGCGCAAGCCCGAGACGAGCACTTCGCGCAGCAGGATGATCAGCGCGGCGACCACGGTGATGTGGCTCATCCGGCCGAAGGCGACCAGCAGCAGGATTACGGCCGCGACCAGCAGCTTGTCGGCGATCGGGTCGAGCATCCGGCCGAGCTTCGATTGCTGCGCCCAGACACGGGCGAGATAGCCGTCGAGCCAATCGGTGGCAGCGGCGATGCCGTAGATCGCGCAGGCGACATAGCGCCATTCGTCGCCATCGACCCAGAACAACGCCGCAATGACCGGAATCGCGGCGATCCGCGAGAAGGTCAGCCACATCGGCAGCGAGTAATACATCGTGCGTGTCCCGGGCGTTAAGGCGCCGGGAGTTTACCCGCCGCTATGGAAGTGGTCATAGATTTTTTTGGCGGCGTCGGGCCCCACACCCGGTACGGCGGCGAGATCGGCCAAACCGGCGCGTTTGACCGCCGCGGACGAACCGAAATGCAGCAAAAGGGCTTTTTTGCGGCGCGGCCCGATCCCCGGGATGTCGTCGAGGGCGGAGCGTTGAATCGCCCCCGCCCGGCGCGTGCGATGGCTGCCGATGGCGAAACGATGCACTTCGTCACGCAAGCGTTGCAGATAGTAAAGAACGGGGTCGCGCGGTTCGAGTTGGAAGGGCGCGCGGCCCGGCACGAAAAACCGCTCGCGGCCCGCGTTGCGGTCCGGCCCCTTCGCCACGCCGACCAGATTCAGGTCGTCGATGCCGAGTTCGGTCAGCACGCCGATCGCGGCGTTCAACTGGCCTTCGCCGCCGTCGATCAGCACCAGATCGGGCCACGTGCCGCCGCTGCGATCGGGATCTTCGCGCAACGCGCGGCCGAAGCGCCGTTCGAACACTTCGCGCATCATCGCGAAATCGTCGCCGCCGGCCGCGACGTCCGACTTGCCGTCGCCCTTGATGTTGAATTTCCGGTACTGGTTCTTGATGAAGCCTTCGGGTCCCGCGACGACCATGCCGCCGATCGCATGCGCGCCCTGGATATGGGAGTTGTCGTAGACCTCGATGCGCTTGGGCGGCGCGTCCAGGCCGAAGACTTCGGCCACACCGGCCAGCAGTTTGGCTTGGGCACCCGTCTCCGCCATGCGCCGCGCCAAGGCCTCGCGTGCGTTGGCCAGCGCATGTTCCACGGGTTTGCGTTTGGTCCCGCGCTCGGGCACCAGAATGCGCACGCGCCGCCCGGCTTTGGCGGTCAGCGCTTCTTCGATCAATTCGCGCTCGGGCGGTTCGTGGCTCAACGCCAGCAAGGGCGGGGGCGGCTTGTCGTCGTAGAACTGGCCCAGGAACGCCTGGACGATATCGGCCTCGTCCTGCGATTTGTCGTGGCGCGGGAAATAGGCGCGGTTGCCGTAATTGCGCCCGCCGCGGAAGAAGAACACCTGCAAGCAGGTCTGGCCGCCTTCCGACGCCAACGCGATCACGTCGCAATCGCCCAGATCGTCGACATTGATGTCCTGGCGCGCCTGCACGGCGGTCAGCGCGCGGATGCGGTCGCGATACATCGCGGCCGTTTCGAAATCCATCGCGTCGCTGGCCGCCTGCATTTTCGCGGCGATCTTTTCCTGCGCGTCGCGGCTGCGCCCGTCGAGAAACGCTTTGGCTTCGCCGATCAGCGTCGCGTAATCCGCTTTGCTGATGCGGCCCACGCAGGGTGCCGAGCAGCGCTTGATCTGATAAAGCAGGCACGGCCGCGTGCGCGTGGTGAAGATCGAATCGTTGCAGCTGCGCAATAGAAACGCGCGCTGCATCGCCGTCAGCGTCTGATTGACCGACCCGGCCGAGGCGAAGGGGCCGTAATAGCTGCCCTTGCGATCGCGGCTGCCGCGATGCTTGGTCACTTGCGGAAAATCGTGATCCTCGATCAGCGCGATATAGGGAAACGACTTGTCGTCGCGCAGCAGCACGTTGAAGCGCGGCTTCAGGCGCTTGATGAGGTTGCTTTCCAGCAGCAACGCCTCGACCTCGGTATGGGTCGAGACGATCTCCATCTTGCGCGTCTCCGCCACCATGCGCAGCAGACGGTGCGGCATGCGGTGGAACTGCAGATATTGCGAGACGCGGCGTTTGAGATTGCGCGCCTTGCCGACGTAAAGCGCGTCGCCCTTGGCGTCGAGCATGCGATAGACGCCCGGCGTGCCGGGCATCGTCGTCAACGCGTCGCGCAGCACCGTCGCCCCTTGGGCGGCGGCGGCGGGCGGCTCGTCGAAGACGATGTCGTCGGCGTCGGTCTCGCGCATGGCGTTTGCGTTAGCCTTCTCAGCCGCTTGGTTCAAGCTGTGGCCGATGGGCCGCAGCGCTGCACGTTCCTGAAGCAGCGAATTTGCGGTGCTTTCGCTATCCACGGAACCTGTGGATAAGTTTGTGGAGAATGCCGCCCGGAACCCGTCGAATCGGCCGTTCTCAACGGCTCTCAACGACTTGCTACGTTTTTAGGCAGTAATTTCTAAGCTGTTGAAATTCCTGAATACCCGTCTCAATTTATGTCAGCGAATGGTAACCTTTGATTCAGAATTGGCGGTTTTCCGCCGTTTTTGTGACAGTCGCCGCCCCGTGTGCACAACTGAAAGAGGGCCGGATTATCCGCGTTTTCGTTGGATTTCCACGCCAACGGCCGCCGCATCGGGAACGATATCCAGCTTTTCGACCCGCACGCGGACGTCGCGCGCATCGGCCGGCGTCAGGCAAATTTGCGCCACGCGCTCGGCCAGCGTCTCCACCAGATTGATATGCCCGGCATCGACGAAGGCGCGGATGTGGTCGATCAGGAAATCGTAGCGCACGACTTCGCCGATTTTATCGTCGGCGATCGGGTGATCGACGACGGCGAGCTCGATATTGATCCGCACGCGCTGGCGATTGCCGGTCTTCTCGCGACGGAACACCCCGATATTCGCTTGCAGCACCAGATCGCGGATCAGCAGCAGACGCGTGCTCATTCGTCGAGACCCGCTTTGCCCGCCGGGCTCCAATTCAAATGCTGGCCGCCATCCAGCGCCAGCATCTGGCCGGTGAAGGACGGGCTCGCCAGAATGAAGCGCAACCCCGCCGCCATTTCGTCGAGCGTGGCGCCGCGCTTCAGCGGCACGGAGGCGACTTGGGCGTCGAACTGCGTCTGGCTTTGGCGCGGGCTGGGCAAGGTCGGGCCCGGGCCGATCGCGGCGACGCGCACGCGCGGGGCCAGCGCCAGCGCCAAAGTTTGCGTCAGCGTCCACAGCCCGGCCTTCGACAGCGTATAGCTGACGAAATGCGGGGTGAGATTCCACACGCGCTGATCCAGCAGATTGATCGCGACACCTTCCGCGTTCGCCGGTAAGCGCCGCGCGAGTTCCTGGATCAGCACGAAGGGCGCGCGCAAATTCGCTTCGAGATGCGCGTCCCAGCTGGCGCGCGTCGCGTCGCCGATCTCGTCGCGTTCGAACAGCGAGGCGTTGTTGACCACGACGCCCAGCGGCCCGAGCACTTCCTGCGCCGCGTTTGCGAGATTCTGAACGTCGGATTCCTTGGCGAGGTCGGCTTGCAGCGCCACGCCGCCGATTTCGCGCGCCAACGCTTCGGCTTCCGTGCGGCTGGTCGAATAATGGATCGCGACCTTGAAGCCGTCTTGCGCCAGCGTACGCGCGAAAACGGCGCCCAGGCGCTTGGCCGCACCGGTGACGAGGGCGGTCCGGGGGATGGCGGGGGAAATCATGCGCCGGAATTAGCCGCTGGCAGCGATGCGCGCAACTGCCAAACGCCGATCAGGATCGCGGGGATCGTCGCCAGCGCGTAGGCGCTCGCGTAACTGCCCGTCGCCAGCACGATCCCGGTGAAGGCGGAGGGCAGGATCGCCACGCCGCCGAAGGTGAACAAGCCGCTCGCCCCCACGATCTCGCCCGCGCGGGCGGGACCCACCAGACGCGCGACCTCGCCCAGGAACACGCCGTTCCAAGCCATCGCCGTGCCGCCGAAACACGCGGCGAACAGCGTCAAGACGGGAAGCGGCAGATGCCCCGCGCCGAACGCGATGATCACGCCGAACACGCCCATCGCGATGCCAAGCCAGCCGATCACCTGCGCCGGTTTGCCGGTGCGATCGGCGACGATACCCCAGACGATGCGTCCGACCGCCCCCATCGTCAGCGCCACGGCCAGCACGAAACCGGCGGTGACGATATCGAGAGCCGCGGCTTCGATCAGGAACACGATGGTGAAGGTCGACATCACGCCTTGCAGCCCGCCATAGGCGACCGACAGGATCGACAGGCGGCGCAGATCGCGATCGGTCAGCAATGTGCGCATCGGCTGGATCAACGCCGCGCGCAACGACGGGGCGCGCGCGATCAACGCGCCTTCGTCCATCTTCCGGCGCAAGGGCGCCACGGCCAGCGCCATCGCCAGCACCAAGGCGCCCGCGACGGCGCAGGCTTCGCGCCAGCCCAGTGCCAAAGCGAGCGACGGCAACGCCGCCGCCGCCAGCATATTGCCGGCGGGCACGCCGGTTTGCTTGATCGAGAAAATCAGATTGCGATACCGGTCCGCGCCGGTGCGCGACAGGATCACCGACGAGGCCGGCGTCGTCGGCCCGTAGCCCAACGCCGCGAAGATTCCCGCCAGCACGAAGCCCCAGACCGTGCCGATGGCGATCGCGAACAGCGACAGTGCCGAAAACACCAGGCAAAGCTGACTCGTTCCCATCGCGCCGAAACGCTGCAGCCAAGCGCCCGACGTCGCCGTCACGATCGCGGACAGCGCGTAGACATAGGCGACGTAGATGCCGACGAAAGCGGGCGGCAGGCCCAGCGCGTCGGTCGCCAAGGGCGCGATCACGGGGCCGGACAAGCCCGCACCCGACACCGCGGCTTGAATGGCGAAGGTGACCGCGACGATCGCGACGATGCCGTTCACTTCCGCGCACCGCCCCGTTGCGGGCGGCGCGCGCGGCCTTTGCGCGAATTGACGGCCCCGGCGGTGGAACGCGGCTTGGGCGCGCCCGGCCCGGCCTTATAGGACGCTTGCGCGGCTTCCGAAACGCCCGACGGCAGTTCCAGTTCGAAGGATTCGAGACGCTTGATCTCGTCGCGCAGGCGCGCGGCTTCTTCGAATTCCAGATCGGCGGCGGCTTCGCGCATGCGCGCTTCCAGGTCGCTGATATGGGCGCGCAGATTATTGCCGACGAGATGCGCCACACCGTCGTCGCCGGTATCGACCGTCACGCGGTCGCGCTCGTAGACCGAGGCGAGCACGTCGCCGATCTTCTTGCGGATGCTTTCGGGCGTGATGCCGTTGGCTTCGTTGTAGGCGACTTGCTTCGCGCGGCGGCGCTCGGTTTCGGCCAACGCCGCCTTCAGCGAATCGGTCATCTTGTCGGCGTAGAGCAACACGCGCCCGTCGACATTGCGCGCCGCGCGGCCAATTGTTTGAATCAAAGATGTCCGCGAACGCAGATAGCCTTCCTTGTCGGCGTCCAGAATGGCCACCAGCGCGCATTCGGGAATGTCGAGGCCTTCGCGCAGCAGGTTGATGCCGACCAGCACGTCGAAGGCACCCAGGCGCAGGTCGCGGATGATCTCGATGCGCTCCAGCGTTTCGACGTCGGAATGCAGATAGCGTACGCGCACGCCGTTCTCGTGCAGATATTCGGTCAGATCCTCGGCCATACGCTTGGTCAGCGTGGTGACGAGGGCGCGCATGCCTTTGCGCGCCACTTCGCGCAACTCGCCCAGCAGATCGTCGACCTGGCGTTCGGTCGGGCGGATCTCGCAAGTCGGGTCGATCAGCCCGGTCGGGCGGATGACCTGTTCGACGAACACGCCGCCGGTGCGCTCCAATTCCCAATTGCCCGGTGTCGCCGACACGAACAGCGATTGCGGGCGCATCGCATCCCATTCCTCGAATTTGAGGGGGCGATTGTCGATGCAGGACGGCAGCCGGAAGCCGAATTCCGCCAGCGTCGATTTGCGCATGTAGTCGCCTTTGAACATGCCGCCGATCTGCGGCACCATCACATGGCTTTCATCGACGAACAGCAGCGCGTTCTTGGGCAGATACTCGAACAGCGTGGGCGGCGGCTCGCCGGGTTTGCGGCCCGTGAGGTACCGCGAATAGTTTTCGATGCCCGCACACGAGCCCGTCGCGGCCATCATCTCGATATCGAACGTCGTGCGCTGTTCGATGCGCTGCGCTTCCAGCAGCTTGCCCGCTTTGTTGAGTTCGGCGAGGCGGTCTTTGAGGTCGATCTTGATCTGGCTGATCGCCTGATCGAGTGTGGGCTGCGGCGTCACGTAGTGCGAATTGGCGTAGAGCTTGGCTTCCTTCAGCTCCGCCTTCTTCTCGCCCGTCAGCGGATCGAATTCCCAGATCGCCTCGATCTCGTCGCCGAACAGCGACACGCGCCAGGCGCGATCCTCGTAGTGGGCGGGGAAAATCTCCACGCCGTCGCCGCGCGCGCGGAACGTGCCGCGCGCGAAGGCGGCTTCGTTGCGCTTGTAGTGCAGCTTCACCAATTCGCGCAGCAGGTCGTTGCGGTCCAGGCGCTGACCCTGCTTGATCGTCAGCGTCATCGACGAATAGGTTTCGACCGAGCCGATACCGTAGATGCACGACACCGACGCTACCACGATCGTATCGGGCCGTTCGAGCAAAGCGCGCGTTGCCGAATGGCGCATGCGGTCGATCTGCTCGTTGATCGAGCTTTCCTTCTCGATATACGTGTCGGTGCGCGGCACATAGGCTTCTGGCTGGTAATAGTCGTAATAGCTGACGAAATATTCGACCGCGTTGTTGGGGAAGAAGCTTTTGAACTCCCCGTATAACTGCGCGGCCAGCGTCTTGTTCGGCGCCAGGATCAGCGCCGGGCGCTGCAAATTCTGGATGACATGCGCCATCGTGAAGGTCTTGCCGGAGCCGGTGACGCCCAGCAGAACCTGATCGCGATCGCCCTTCAGCAAGCCGTCGGTGATCTGCCCGATCGCTTGCGGCTGATCGCCCGCCGGCTTGAAATCGGATACGACTTCCAGCCGCGTGCCCATCCCGCCCGTTTCGCCCGCGAGCGGCGGGGCGGGGTTGATCGTGTAGTCGGGCGGCGGGGCGGAGATTTTCTGGATCGGCATTTTCATAGACGGCATGGGGCCCGGGGAATGTAACCCCCGGGCCGCGCCGGTCAACGTGTCGTTTTCTACAAGCTGACCTGCGCGCCGATTTCGACCACGCGCCCCGCCGGAATGCGGAAATAATCGGTGGCGCCGACGGCGTTGCGCGACAGGAACATGAAAATCTTGCGCTGCCAGCCCGGCAGGGACCCGCGCTCGGCGGCGGTCAGTGCGCGGCGCGACAGCACGAACGAGGTCGTCATCACGTCGAAATCGATTCCGTGGCCCGAAAGTTCGGCCAGCGCCTTGGGTACGTCGGGCGCCTCCATGAAGCCGAAATTCAGCGTGACCGAAGCGAAACGGTCGTCGAGGATTTTGACCTTCGCGCGATCGGCGGGCGCGACGCGCGGAATCGACGCAGTCGCCACGGTCAAGATCACCACGCGCGCATGCAGCGATTTGAAATGCTTCAGCGTGTGCAGCAGCGCGACCGGAGCGGCGTCGGGGTTGCCGGTCAAATAGACGGCCGTGCCCGGCGCGGTCAGCGGCGGGCGCTCGCGCATCGAACGCATCAGCGTGTCGAGCGGCAGCGAGGCTTCCTTGTCCTTCGCGGCGAGCACCGCCGTGCCGCGCATCCAGGTGCGCATGATCGCGACCAGCGCAACGGCGACCAGCAGCGGCACGAAACCGCCTTCCAGAACCTTGGTCATATTGGCCCCCAGGAAAATCGCGTCGACCGCGAGGAAAGGCAGGAACACCGCGGCGGCGGCCCAAAGCGGCCAGCGCCACAGCCCGCGCGCCACGACGAAGGCGAGCAGTACCGTCACGATCATCGTGCCGGTCACCGCGATTCCGTAGGCGGCGGCAAGCCCCGAGGACGAGCGGAAGGCGAGGACCAGCGCGATCACGCCGGCGAGCAGCAGCCCGTTCACCAGCGGCATGTAGATCTGGCCTTCCAGCGATTCCGACGTGTGGCGCACATCCATGCGCGGCAGAAGTTTGAGCTGGATCGCCTGGCGCGTGATCGAATAGGCGCCGGTGATCACGGCTTGGCTGGCGATGATCGTCGCGGCGGTGGCGATCGCCACGACCGGGATCAGCGCCCATTCGGGATACATCAGGAAGAAGGGATTCGCGGCGGCTTGCGGGTCGCGCAGCACCAAGGCGCCCTGGCCGAAATAATTCAGCGCCAAGGCCGGGAACACGACGCTCGACCACGCGAAGCGGATCGGCCCGCGTCCGAAATGGCCCAGATCGGCGTAGAGCGCCTCCGCGCCCGTCACTGCCAGGAACGCGGCCCCCAGAATGGCGAAGGCGACGATCGGGCCTTCCTTGGCGAAGGCGACCGCGTGGCGCGGATCGAGGGCGGCGAGGATCGCGGGCTCGGCGGCGATGGATACGATCCCGCCGATCGTCAGCACCGCGAACCACACCAGCGTGATCGGGCCGAACCAGCCCGCTACGGCCGCCGTGCCGTGGCTTTGCGCGGCGAATAGCAGCACGATGATCGCGAGCGTGATCGGCACGACGTAAGGCTCGAAAGCCGGCGTCACCAGATTCAAGCCTTCGATCGCCGACAGCACCGAGATCGCCGGCGTGATCATCGCGTCGCCGTAGAACAAGGCGGCGCCCAGCGCGCCGAGGATCACGAGCCCCGAGGCCGCGCGCGGGCCCGACACGCGTTTGGCCAGCGCCAGCAGCGACAGCGTGCCGCCTTCGCCCGCATTGTCCGCGCGCAGCAACAGCACGACGTATTTCAGCGTGACGATGAAACTCAGCGCCCAGAAGATGAGCGAGACCGCACCCAGCGGCCCCGCCGTATGGCCGCCGACGGCGAGCGTTTCGCGCAGCGCGTAAATCGGCGAGGTGCCGATATCGCCGTAGACGACGCCGATCGAGCCGAGCGACAGCGCGAGGAAACCGGTTTTGGGTGAAACGGAAGCGGACGCGGACATGGTTGAACCTGCCTTGGGGTGAAGTGGCGGGTTCACCCTCGCGCCGATGCGCATAAAGCCGCGATGGGGATGCAAGGGCATCCGCATAAGGAACGCGTAAAGACGATGGACTCGCGGCCCCCAACCGGGCGAAATCCCCCGATGAAGCGTATCGTCGGATACTCGATCCTTTACGTGGCGCTTGCGGCCCTGGCGGCGTTCGCGGCGGACGACGCGTTGCCGCCGGCGAGCGTGCCCATGTTGTTCCTGGTCGCGGTCATCGCGGCGGCTGCGCAGTTGGGCCTGCGCGCCGGGATCGGAACGGCGCTGCTCGGTTTCGTCGTGTGCAATTTCCTGTTCGTCGAACCGCGCTACACGCTGCGCGTCGATCACGCGCATGACGCGCTGGCCTTGGGTGTGTTGCTAATCGCGGGGGCGGCGACCGGCTTGCTCGCGGGGCGCGCGCGCGAACAAGCCAATCGCGCCCAGTCGCGCGCGTCGATGCTGGCCGAACTCGCCGCTTTCGCCGAGGAAGTCGGGCGCGCGCGCGATGCCGCCGGAATACGCGCGCGTGCGCTTGCGCATCTTTCGGCGGCGGGGGCCGATCCGGTGCTGCTGCTCGAACGCGACGGCCGCTTGGAAGTGCAAAATGCGGCGACATTGACCGCCGACGATCTTGCCGCCGCCGAGCGCGTCCATCGCCGGCATGTAACGCAAGAAGGGGCGGCGCGCGGCTGGGCGGGCAGCCGCTTCGATTTCGTGCCGATCCACGGCGGCGCGCTGGGTGCGCGCGCGGATTCCGCCGGCGGCGCCATGCTCGCCGCGATCGCCGCCCAGGCCGATGCCGCGATCGATCGCTTGGCGCTGGCGGGCGAGGCCGAGCGCGAGAAACTGCGCGCGGCGTTGCTGTCCTCGCTTTCGCATGATCTGCGCACGCCGTTGGCGACGATCCGCGGGGCGGCGTCCACCTTGCGCGAATTGGGCGAAAAGCTGCCGCATGCCGCACGCTTCGATCTTGCCGTCGCGATCGACGAGGAAGCGGCACGCCTCGCCCGCCATGTCGACAATCTTTTACAGATGACGCGGCTGCGCGCGGGCCTCGATCTGCGCCCCGATTGGATCGACGCCAACGACGTGGCGCATGGCGCCGTCGCGCGGGCGCGTCGCGCGTTTCCGGATCGGACGATAAATTTGAATCCCGATCCGGCGCATCCGCTGGTCAAGGCCGATGCGACATTGCTGGAGCAAGCCGTGTTCAATTTGATCGACAACGCGGCGAAGTTTTCGCGCGATGCCGTGCGCGTCGTCGTGCGCGGCGACGGCGAAGGTCTGGTCTTCCGGGTCGACGATTCCGGCCCTGGCATCGTGCCGGGCGATCTCGCCCATGTGTTCGAACCGTTTTTCCGCAGCCCCGGCACGGGTGCGGACGGCACGGGGCTGGGCCTCGCCATCGTCGCCGGGATCGCGCGCGCCTTGGGCGGCGATGCGTCCGCGGCGAGCCCGGGAGCGGATGGGGCCGCGACCAGCGTGACGATCCGCCTGCCGCAAGCGAGAATGCCCTCCGTATGAACGCGCAGGCGCATATCCTGGTCGTCGACGACGAAGCGCAGATCCAGCGTTTCCTCGGCCATGCGCTGACCGCGTCGGGCTATACGGTCGCGGCGGCGCTGGACGGCAAGGCGGCGCTGAAGCTGTTCGCGAGCGGCGGCTTCGATCTCGCCATCGTCGATCTGGGCCTGCCCGGAATCGACGGTCTGACCGTGATCGGCCAGATCCGCCAGACATCCGATCTGCCGATCATCGTGCTGTCGGCCAACGACACCGAGGATCGCAAGATCGAAGCGCTCGACATGGGCGCCGACGATTTCGTCGGCAAGCCTTTCGGTATCGGCGAATTGCTCGCGCGCGTGCGGGCGTGTTTACGCAAACGCCCGGGCAACGCCGCGGCGCAGGAACGGCTGGAAGTGGGCGGGATCGCGCTCGACCTCGCCGCACACAAGGCGATGCGCGATGGCGAAACGCTGCGCCTCACGCCCAAGGAATTCGAGCTGCTCGCCTTGCTGATGGCGAATGCGGATCGCGTGATGACCCACCGCCAAATCCTGGAACGGATTTGGGGCAAGGCGCATGTCGAAGACGTCGCCTATTTGCGCGTCTTCGTCGGCCAGTTGCGCCAGAAAATCGAAGCGATCCCGGCCGAGCCCAAGCGGATCGTGACCGAGCCGGGGATCGGCTATCGCTTCATGGCGGCGTGAATCCTGTCCAGCCTGTGGACCGGGCGTCACGCCACGTTCCAAATCGGGGCGGAAGGCCTTGTTCCGGGACAATTTGCGCCGTTTGGGCGTTGCCTCGGGCGGCCCAGGGGACTAGGTTTCGCCGGTCTTTTTTTCCAAGCTAGGAGCCTCGAGTCCGATGTCGATCGTCGCCGACCGTCTGCAGCGCGTGAAGCCTTCGCCCACCATCGCCGTCACCATGAAGGCGGCGGAGCTGAAAGCGGCGGGCAAAGACGTGATCGGCCTGGGGGCGGGCGAGCCCGATTTCGATACGCCGGCGAATATCAAGGCCGCCGCGAAGGCCGCGATCGACAAGGGCGACACGAAATACACGGCCGTCGACGGCACGGCCGCGCTGAAGAAGGCGGTCGCCGCCAAGTTCAAGCGCGAGAACGATCTCGACTACGCGCCGAACCAGATCAGCGTGGGCACCGGCGGCAAGCAGGTGCTCTACAACGCGCTGATGGCGACGTTGAACCCGGGCGACGAAGTGATCATCCCGGCGCCGTACTGGGTTTCGTATCCCGACATGGTGATCCTCGCCGACGGCAAGCCGGTCGAAGTCGCGTGCTCGGAAAACCAGGGCTTCAAGCTGACGCCGGAGGCTTTGGCCGCCGCGATCACGCCCAAGACCAAGTGGCTGATGCTCAACTCGCCGTCGAACCCGACGGGTGCGGCATACACGCGCGAAGATCTGCGCGCCTTGGCCGACGTGCTGCTCAAGCATCCGAACGTCTGGATCATGACGGACGACATGTACGAGCATCTCGTCTACGACGATTTCAAGTTCACCACGATCGCGCAGGTCGAGCCCAAGCTCTACGACCGCACGCTGACCGTGAACGGCGTGTCGAAATCCTATTGCATGACCGGCTGGCGCATTGGCTATGCCGGGGGCCCCGCACCGCTGATCAAGGCGATGGCGGCGATCCAGTCGCAATCGACGTCGAACCCCAGCTCGATCAGCCAGGCCGCCGCGGTCGAAGCGCTGAACGGCCCGCAGGATTTCATCCCGGCCAATAACAAGGTGTTCAAGGAACGCCGCGACCTGGTCGTGAAGATGCTGAACGAGGCGAAGGGCCTGCGTTGCCCGATGCCCGAAGGCGCCTTCTACGTGTTCCCGTCTTGCGCCGGCACGATCGGCAAGCGCACGCCGCAAGGCAAAATCATCGAAACCGACACCGATTTCGTGACCTATCTGCTGGAAAGCGTTGGCGTCGCGGTCGTGCAGGGCTCGGCCTTCGGCCTTGCCCCGTATTTCCGCATCTCCTACGCGACCGCGACGGAAACGCTGCGCGACGCTTGCACCCGCATCCAAAAAGCCTGCGCGGCGCTGACGTGAGGATCGTCTTCGTCGGGGCGGGGGGCGTCGGGGGCTATTTCGGCGCCAAGCTCGCGCAAGCAGGCGCGGAAGTCTCGCTCGTCGCACGCGGGGCCCATCTCGACGCGATCAAGCGCCAGGGCGGGTTGAAGATCGTGACCGCCGCGGGGGAATCGCTTGCCCCCGTGCGCGCGTCCGACGATCCTTCCAAACTCGGCCCCGCCGATCTGATCGGTATCGCGACGAAGCTGTGGGACACCGAAAGCGTCATCGGCCAGATCGCACCGTTGATGACGCCGGCGACGCGCGTCGTGTCGTTCCAAAACGGCATCGAAGCGCCCGACATGTTGCGCGAGGCGTTCGGCGCCGAGCGCGTGCTGGGCGGGATCGCGCAAATCTCGACGGTGATTTCGGAGCCGGGCACGATCAAGCAGACCGGCGCTTTCGCGCGATTGACCATCGGCACGTTCGGGCCGACGCAAGATCCGGTCGCGGTCAAGTTCGCCGATCTCGCCAAATCGACCGGCGTGGACGTGGCGCTCAGCCCCGATATCTCGCGCTCGATCTGGGAGAAATTCGTCTTCCTCGCCTCGTTCGCGGCGATCACGGCGGTCACGCGCCTGCCCAAGGGCGGCGTGTGGTCGCGCGAGGAAACGCGCGCGCTGTTCCGCGCGTTGGTCGCCGAGGCGGTGGAGCTCGCCCGCGCCGAAGGCATCGCGTTCGGCGACGATCAGATCGACAAGGTCATCGCCAATGTCGAGGGCATGCCCGACGGCATGAAGGCGTCGATGCTGCACGATCTGGAAAAAGGCGGGCGGCTGGAATTGCCCTGGCTGTCGGGGGCCGTCGTGCGCCGCAGCCGCGCCAAGGGCATGGCGGCGTTGAGCCACGCTTTCGTCGTCGCCGCTTTGGCGCCGTATGCCGAAGGGCGGCCGTCGTTCCGGTAGGATAGCGCCATGTTTCTGCGCGAGATCGACACGCTGCTGCGCAAACACGATCCGCGCTGGCGCACGGGCCTGCTGATCATTTTTCTGATCGCCTGCGTGCAGTCGATCGCGGTGGTCACGCGGCCTTTGCCGATCAACGCGCTGGTCACACCGCCGCCGCCCGATTCCTGGTGGGGCCAGGTCGAGGCCTGGGCGCTGGCCACGCCGTTCGGCAGCATCGACCGCGTCTGGTTCTACGTGGCGCTGGTCTTCGTCGCCGAAGCGGTGGTGCTGTCCTTCTTCCTGCTATCCGAATACCGGACCTCGCGTTTGTCGGAACGCATCATCCGCTCGATCCGCGGCTCGATCGCGTTGAACTTGCTGCGCGGGCCCTATCAAAAACTGTCGAAGATGGGGGCGGGCGGCGTGCTCGCCGCCGCGTCGGGCGACGTGGAAGCGGTGCAGCGTTTGCTGCGCGAAGCGCTGGTGCATGCGGGTGTGGCCGTGTTGCAGCTCGGCCTGATGCTGACGATCATCTTCTTCGTCGAGAAATGGCTATTTTACATTCTGGCGATCGAGATCGCGATTCTGGCGGGCGCCATCGCGCTCTACGCCAATTGGCGCAAGAAGAAGTACCTGATCAAGATGGCGCTGGATCAGGGCTATCTCGGCTATCTCGCGTCGCTCTATTCCAAGAATCTCGATCTGCGCTTCACGGGGCTGGGCTCGGCCTATCTCGTGCGCTTGCTCACGACCGCGCGCAAGCTGATGGGCCTGAATCTGCTGCTGTGGCGCCGCCACGGCACCTATCACGGCATCATCGAATTCGTGATCGGTATGTCGGCGGCGATCTGCCTCGTGCTGCTGATCGTCACGTCGAAGGACGGCCCGCCGCCGATCGGCAAGTTCCTGGTCTTCGCCTATTACACGATGCTGATCTTCCCGAATTTGAGCCGCATCGGCGAAGCCTGGCCGATGATCAACGACGCGCGGCTCGCGTTGCAGCGCATTTCGGCCTCGACCGACGGGCTTGACGCCGTGACGGCGGAAAAGGGCGCGCGCGCGCCCGCGACCTGGGGCGAGATCCGCTTCGAGGACGTGTCGCTGCTGTCCGATCGCGGCGAAGTTTTGCTGCAACCCTTCAGCTTCACGATCCGGCCGGGCGACAAGATCGGCCTGTTCGGCGATTCGGGGGCGGGCAAAACGACCGTGCTGTTCCTGTTGCTGGGCATGCATCGGCCCAGTTCCGGCCGCGTGACCATCGACGGGCGCGACGTGACCACGTTGTCGCTGACCGACCGCAAGCGGTTGTTCTTCTTCGGCCGCGCCTCGACCGCCTTCGTGCAAGGCACGGTCGCCGACAATATCGCGATCCATCGCGTTCTCGACCGCGAGACCTGGGATCGCACGCTGGACCGCGTGAAGATGGACAAGCGCGTCGCCGCTGAGCCCGAGGGCGTGAACATGGCCATGGGCGACAAGGGCGAGCCGTTTTCGGGCGGCGAGCAGCAGCGCGTGGCCTTCGCGCGCGCGTTGTTGACCGACGCGCCCTGTTTGATTTTGGACGAAACGCTGGCCTCGCTCGACGAGGATACCGAGATGTTCATGCTCGGCCGTCTGCTCGACGAATACGCCGAGAAAACGGTGATCTGCGTTTCCCACCGCAAGCACGTCGCCACGCTGTTCACGCGGATGATCCGCGTGCGGCGCGGCGGCATCGTCGAAATGATCGAAACGCCCAAAGAAACGGGAGCGACCCTATGACCGACGCCTTCGCCAACGCCCAAGCCCTGTGGACCGCGCGCCTTGCGGGCAAGCGCATTTCCGGCTGGCCCGGCGGCGCGCCCGGCACGCCCGCCAACGTCTATGCGATCCACGACGCGGCCGCGCGCATCTCCGGCAAGCCCATCACCGGCTGGAAGGTCGCCAATATCACGCCGCAGCAGCAGAAGGGCAGCGGCATCGGCCGCCCGGTCTGCGCGCCCCTGATGGCCGAATGGTCGCAACCTTCGCCGGGCAAGTTTCCGCGCGCCGCGTTCACCGACGCGTTCATGGTCGAATGCGAATTCGCGTTCGAACTCGGCGTGGATATTCCGCCGCGCGCGACGCCCTATACCCGCGCCGAAATCGTCGCGCGCATCGCCAGCGTGCGTCCGGCGATCGAATTCATCGACAAGCGCGTCGTGCCGGCGGTGCCTGTCGAAGCTTTCTCCGATTTCATGGCGAGCGGCGGTTTCGTGTTCGGCAAGCCGGTGACGCCCGGCGGCGATCTCAATTTCGGCGCGTCGGAAATCGTGCTGACGATCGACGGCAAGGAAGCCGCGCGCGGGACCGGGGCCGCGATCAAGGGCGATCCGCTGCTCGCGGTCGTCGATCTCGCCAACGCGCCGCCGCCCTGGACGAATTTGCGCGCGGGCCAGATCGTCACGACCGGGTCGTGCACGGGCGTCGTAAAAATTCCGGGCCCCTGCACCATCAAGGCCGATCATGGGCCCTTGGGGAGCGTTGAAGTCGCCTTCGTTTGACGCCTATGCTGATACCGCATGGCGGCGCTGATCCGGTGCCCTTTGCGCGCCGGACTTGGCTCCTTATATCCTTGGAGTAACCGGAATTATTCCAAGGAGATTTCTAAATGTCTGATGGAGATGGAAAAATGAAGGTCGATATCGGCTTGAAGGACAATTCGCGCAAGGCGGTTGCTGCCGCGTTGAGCAAGGTTCTGGGCTCGACCTATGTCCTGTACCTGAAGACGCAGGGCTTCCACTGGAACGTGACCGGCCCGCAATTCATCCAGCTGCACGAGATGTTCGGCGCGCAATACGCCCAACTCGCCGCCGCGATCGACGAATTGGCCGAGCGTATCCGCGCGCTCGGCGAACCGGCCCCCGGCTCCTACGCTCAATTCAAGAAGCTGTCGGTGATCGAAGAGCAGACTTCGATCCTGCCGCCCGAGAAGATGCTCGCCGAACTCGTCGCCGATCACGAAGCGCTGACGCGCCTCGCGCGCGAAACGCAAGGCATTGTCGAGGAAGTCGGCGATACGGAAACAGGCGACCTGATGGTCGGCCGCATGAAGGAACACGGCAAGACCGCGTGGATGCTGCGCGCGCACCTTTCCTAAGCGAGAGCGACGCTCACACCCACGCGATACGTAGAATATTGGTCGCCCCCGGCGTGCCGAAGGGCACGCCGGCGGTGATCGCGATGGTCTGGCCGGGATCGGCGAAACCTTCCTCGCGCGCCACGCTGACGGCCTTTTCGACCATATGGTCGAACACCGAAAATTCCTCCGACTCCACGCAATGCGTGCCCCAGCACAGCACCATGCGGCGCGCCGTGCGCTGATTTTGCGTCAGGCAAAGGATCGGCGCTTCCGGCCGCTCGCGCGCCGCGCGCAGCGTGGTCGAACCCGACGTGGTGAAGGTGACGATCGCCGCCGCTTTGATCGTCGCGGCGACTTGCGCTGCCGCCGCCGTGATCGCGTCCGACGCGGTCGCTTCCGGCTTGGCGTGATCGGCGTCCATGATCGGGCGATAGGAAGGATCGCGTTCGACGCGCGCGATGATGCGGCCCATCATTTCGACCGCTTCCAGCGGATAATCGCCCGACGCGGTTTCCGCCGACAGCATCACGGCGTCGGCACCGTCATAGACGGCGGTGGCGACGTCCGACGCTTCCGCGCGCGTGGGGGTGGGCGCATGGATCATCGAATCCAGCATCTGCGTGGCCACGATCACCGGGCGGCCGAAACGCCGGCAGCTGCGCACGATGCGCTTTTGCAAGGTCGGCACGTCCTCCGGTGGCATTTCCACACCCAAATCGCCGCGCGCGACCATCACGGCGTCGGTCAGTTCGACGATCTCGTCCAACCGGTCGATCGCGGAGGGTTTCTCCAGCTTCGCGCAAACGCCCGCGCGGCCTTGAATGATCTTCTTCGCCTCGGCGATATCGTCGGGGCGCTGCACGAAGGACAGCGCGACCCAATCCACGCCCAGATCCAGCGCGAAGGCGAGATCGCGGCGATCCTTATCGGTCAGCGCGGAAATCGGCAGCACGGTGCCGGGCACGTTCACGCCCTTGCGGTCGGAAATCGTGCCCGCGACGATCACCTCGCATAGCGCGTGCTCCAGCGAGGTTTCGAGCGCCCGCAAGCGCACGCGCCCGTCATCGACCAGCAGATCCTGGCCAGGCGACAGGGCCGCGAAAATCTCGGGATGGGGCAACGTCACGCGATCCGCGTTACCGTCGCCCTTGGCCAGTTCGAAGCGGAACTTTTGGCCCTTCTGCAACTTGACCGGTCCGTCCTTGAACGTGCCGACGCGCAGCTTGGGCCCTTGCAGATCGGCGAGGATCGCGACCGGCCGTCCGGTGCGCTTCTCGATGTCGCGCAGCGTATCGTAACGCTTGCGGTGATCCTCGGGTGCGCCGTGGCTGAAATTCAGCCGGAACACATCCGCGCCCGCGCGGAACAGGGCTTCGATTGTCGCGGGGTCCGACGTGGCCGGGCCCAGCGTGGCGACGATCTTGGTGGCACAATTGCGGCGCAAAGCCGTTTTCCTTCCCATCCGGTTCTTATCTCTCGATCAGTATAGCGCGAAAATCGTTGACGTTCGTATGCGTCGGACCGGTTACGACCAGATCGCCGAGTTTCGCGAAATACGTATAGGCATCGTTATTGGCGAGATAGGCGGCGGCGTCCGGCCCGCGTTTCAACGTGTCGGGCGTGACGATGGCGCCGGCATTGTCCTCGGTGCCGTCGATTCCGTCGGTATCGCCCGCGATCGCATAGACGCCCTTCATCCCGTCGAGAGCGACGGCGAGGCCCAGCGCGAATTCCGCGTCGCGCCCGCCGCGGCCCTTGCCGCGTACCGTCACGGTCGTCTCGCCGCCCGACAGGATGACGCAGGGCGCTTGTACGGGGCCCTTGCCGGCACGGATCGCGCGCACGAGGTCGGCCTGATCGCGCGCCACGTCGCGGCTTTCGCCTTCCAGATCGGGGCCGAGCGAATGCACGGCATAGCCGAATGTCTTCGCCAATGCCGCCGCCGCGTCGAGCGACTGGATCGGGGCGGCGATCAGCTTGTAGTCGGCATTGGGCAAATGCTTGGGCGTTTCCGACGCCGGATCGGCCAAGCGCGCGGCGATTTCCGCCGGCGGATCGATCTTGTATTTGGCCAGCACGGCGCGCGCTTGGGCGAGCGTCGTCGGGTCCGCGACCGTGGGGCCGGAGCCGATGGTCGAGGGATCGTCGCCGGGCACGTCCGATATCGCCAGCGTCAGCACGCGCGCCGGAGCGGCGGCCTGGGCCAAACGCCCGCCGGCGATCGAGGACAAATGCTTTCGCACCGTGTTCATCTCGACGATGTTGGCGCCCGATTTCAGCAAGGCTTGCGTCAGCTCACGCAGCGCTTCGAGCGTCACGGGGGCGGCGGGCAAGCTCAACACCGCCGAACCGCCGCCGGAAATCAGCGCCAGCACCAGATCGTCGGGGCCGAGGCCCTTCACGCGGTCGAGCATCCGCGCGGCCCCGTTCATCCCCGCCGCGTCGGGCACGGGATGGGCGGCTTCGACGATCTCGATCTTCTTGCACGGCGCGCCATGGCCGTAGCGCGTGACGACCAGGCCGGACATGTCGGCGTCCCAATGATCCTCGACCGCCTTGGCCATGGCGGCGGAGGCTTTGCCGGCACCGATCACCACCGCGCGGCCCTTGGGGCGGGGCGGCAGAAAGGCGGGGACCCGGAGCGAGGGCTGGGCGGCGTCGATCGCGGCCTTGAACAGGGCGCGCAGTTGTTCTTGTGGACTCATCGTGAAGCCACGTTAGCAGTTTTGGCGGCGAAATCGCAAAAGCGGCTATAGTCGTTTTCCGCCATGTCCCTCGATTCTTCGCCTTTGTTGGGCGTCGACGACGCCCCCGCCGCCCAAACCGTCAACCCGGACGGCAAAGCCGATCTGTTGCTGATCTGCGATCACGCGCGCCGCGACGTGCCCAAAGCGCTGGGCGATCTGGGTGTGCCGCGCGCCGAATGGGACCGGCACATCGCCTTCGATATCGGCGCCGAAGCGGTCGCCAGAATTCTTTCGGCGCGCTTCGACGCCCCCTTGGTCCATTCGGGCTATTCGCGCCTGGTCGTCGATTGCAACCGGCGGCCCGACGATCGCACCTGCATGCCCGAAGTGTCGGACGGCACGCCGATCCCCGGCAATTTGGGCCTGCCCGACGATGCGCGCGCCAAGCGCTTGGCCGCACTTCATGCGCCCTATCATGAAGCCGTCGCGGCGATGATCCGGCGCTACCGCGATCAAGACCGCGTGCCGATCGTGCTGTCGATGCATTCCTGCACGCCGGTGTTCAATGGGTTCGAACGGCCCTGGCATATCGGCGTGTTGTGGAAATCCGATCCGCGCTTGCCGGTCCCGTTGATGAAGGCGTGCGCGGCGCAGCCGGGCGTTGCGGTCGGCGACAACCAGCCTTACGACGCGCGCGACGGCCACGGCTACACGATGCGCACGCATTGCGAATTGGCCGGCATTCCGCATGCGCTGATCGAATTGCGCCAGGATTTGATCGACACGCCGACCGGTGTGGCGAAATGGGCGGCGATTTTCGGCGATGCGCTGGCGCAGGCGCTGGCCGCGCCCGATCTCGATCGGATTCAGGTCTACGCATGACCGCGCCGGATTTCACCATCGGGATCGAAGAGGAATATCTCCTGGTCGATCCCGTCACGCGCGATATCGCGCGTGACCCGCCGGCCGATCTGGTGGCGCAGACCGAAACGGCGCTGGCTGCGCGCGGCATGCCGGGTCAAGTGTCACCGGAATTCCTGCGCGCCCAGATCGAAGTGCAGACGCGCGTGTGTACCAGCGTGGCCGATGCGCGCGCCCAGCTTGTCACGTTGCGAAAGACGGTGGCGGAAGTCGCCGCGCGGCATGGGCTCGCCCCCATCGCCGCGTCGACCCATCCTTTCGCCGAATGGCGCGGGATCGGTGCCACCGACCGCGAACGCTATCGCGCGCTGGAGCGCGATCTTCAGGGTGTCGGCCGCCGCTTGGTGATTTGCGGGCTGCATGTCCATGTCGGTATCGCGGACGAGGAATTGCGCGTCGATCTGATGAATCAGGCCGGGTATTTCCTGCCGCATCTTCTGGCGCTGTCCACATCGTCGCCGTTCTGGCGCGGCGAGGATACGGGGCTCGCGTCGTATCGGGTTGCCATTTTCAACGAACTTCCGCGCACCGGCTTGCCCGATCATTTCGAAAGCTGGGGCGAATATCGCCGCCAAGTCGATCGGCTCGTCGCCGCCGGGCTGATCGACGACGCGTCGAAATTGTGGTGGGACATCCGCCCCTCGGCGCGCTTCCCGACATTGGAAATGCGCGTGACCGATATGTGCACGTCGCTCGATCACGCGATCTCGATCGCGGCGCTGTACCGGTCGCTGATCTCCATGCTGTGGCGTTTGAAGACCGCGAACCAGCGCTGGCGCATCTATCCGCATATGCTGGTGAAGGAAAATCGCTGGCGCGCGCAGCGCTATGGCACCGACGAAGGCCTGGTCGATTTCGGCAAGGGCAAGGTCGTGCCCGTCGTGGACCTCGTCGAAGAAATGATCGCGCTGGTGCGCGCCGATGCCGAGCGTCTGGGCTGCCTCGCGGAAGTCGAGAACGTCCGCAATATCCTGCGCGACGGCACGTCGGCGCATCGCCAACGCCGCGCTTACGCCAAGGCCGTGGCCGCCGGGGCGGACAAGGCCCAAGCGCTGGCGGCGGTCGTGGACGATTTGATCGCGGGCACGGTGGCGGGGCTGTGACCCCGACCCTATATTAGGGACCAAGGAGACCCGCCATGGACGACAAAACCCGCACCGAACTCGAAGCCGCCGCGTTCCGCCGTCTGGTCGCGCATTTGCGCGAACGCACCGACGTGCAGAATATCGACCTGATGAATCTGGCCGGGTTCTGCCGCAACTGCCTGTCGAAATGGTATCTCGCCGCGGCGAAGGACAAGGGCGTCGAACTCACCGATCCGCAGGCGCGCGAAATCGTCTACGGCATGCCCTATGACGAATGGAAGGCCAAGCACCAGAAGGAAGCGTCGAGCGACCAGAAGGCGAAATTCGCCGACGCGCAGAAGCACTAAGACGAAGCCGTTTCCTTCGCGCCTTCTTCGTCCAGCACGTTCTGCTTCACCGCGCGCTGAAGCTTTTCGAACGCCCGCACTTCGATCTGCCGCACGCGTTCGCGGCTGATGCCGAATTTCTGCGAGAGATCCTCGAGTGTGGCGGGCTCGTCCTTCAAACGCCGCTCGGTCAGGATGTCGCGCTCGCGCTCGTTGAGCGTCACCAGCGCCCTGTCGAGCAAAGCCTGACGGCGCTTGCCTTCCTCGTCCTCGGCGAGGCGGACTTCTTGATTGTCCGTCTCGTCCACCAGCCAATCCTGCCATTCGCCGTCCCCGTCGCCGTCGCTGCGTACGGGCGCATTCAGCGAATTGTCGGGGGCGGCGAGGCGCCGGTTCATCTGCACCACGTCTTGCTCGGGCACGCCCAACTGGGTCGCGATCTTTTCGACCGCTTCGGGCGGCAGATCGCCTTCGTCGAGCTGGCGCATCTGCGCCTTCATCCGGCGCAGATTGAAGAACAGCTTTTTCTGCGCGGCCGTGGTGCCCATCTTCACCAGCGACCAGGAGTGCAGGATGTATTCCTGGATCGCGGCGCGGATCCACCACATCGCATAGGTCGACAGGCGGAAGCCGCGATCGGGATCGAAGCGCTTGACCGCCTGCATCATGCCGACATTGCCTTCGGACACGAGTTCGGACAGCGGCAAGCCATAGCCGCGATAGCCCATGGCGATTTTCGCGACCAAGCGCAGATGCGCGGTCACCAGCCGGTGCGCCGCATCGGCATCACCGGTTTCCCGCCAACGCTTGGCGAGCATGAATTCCTCTTCCGGCTCCAGCAGCGGGAACTTGCGGATATCCTGCAGATATCGCGTCAGGTTCCCGTCCGGCGCGGGCAATCGCGACTTCACGTGTGCTGTGCTCCTGATGCGCGGGGTCGAGCGCCCCGCGCGACGCTATTCTTGCACGCGCGAAGGGCCGCGCAAAAGTGCGAGATACCGTAGAAAATCCGGCGCGTATGGCCGCACGAACCGTAAGGTTTCTCCGCTTTCCGGATGGCGGAACCCCAGCGTGAACGCATCCAACGCTTGCCGGCCGAAATCGGGTAAGCCCGCGACTTTGCGGGCATAAGTCGGATCGCCCAGCAGCGGGCAGTTGATCGAGGCGAGATGCACGCGGATTTGATGGGTGCGGCCGGTCGCCAAGCGGCATTCGATCAACGCAGCCCTGCTTTTCGCCAAAATCTCGAGCGTGCGATAGCGCGTCAGCGCTTCCTTGCCGCCGCTTTTGACGACGGCCATTTTTTTCCGGTCGCGCGGGTTGCGGCCGATATTGCCCTCGATCTCGCCCGAGGCGGGGCGGGGCACGCCCTTGACGATGGCGGCGTAAACGCGCTCGACCGAATGTTCGGCGAATTGCGCGGCGAGATCGCGATGCGCCGCGTCGGTTTTCGCCGCGACCATCAGGCCGCTCGTATCCTTGTCCAGCCGATGGACGATCCCGGGGCGCTCCACACCGCCGATACCCGACAGCGAGCCTTTGCAATGCGCCAGCAGCGCATTGACCAGCGTGCCGCCCGAATGGCCGGGAGCGGGGTGCACGACCAGGCCGGCGGGCTTGTCGATCACGATCAGATGCGCGTCCTCGTAGACGACATTCAGCGGAATTTCCTCGGCCGCTTGGCTGGAAGCGACCGGATCGGGGATTTCCAGCGTCACCGTTTCGCCCGCTTTGACCTTGCGGGAGGGGTCTTGTACGGTCGCGCCGTCGATGCGGGCATGGCCCGCTTCGATCAACGCCTTCACGCGGCTGCGCGAAGTGCCGGCGGTCGACCCGTCGGCCAGCACGCGATCCAGCCGCGTTCCCGCCAATTCCGGTCCGATCTCGATTACGCTGGATTCCGACATGCGCGCCTTGAAGACGATCGTGATTTTCCTCGGCGTGCTCTGCATCGCCGCCTTCGCCTTTCTGATTTATGTGGTTATCGGCGGTGTGGGCAAGCCTTCATCGCCGGAGACGCCGGTCGCCGCGACATCTTCGCCCGCCCCCCGCCCGCCGATCGCGGGTTTGAGCTGGGGCGATGTCGCGATTTCCGCACCCGAAGGCTCGGTCCTCGCGGGCGCGTTCGCGGCGGGCGATCAGATCGTGGTGCATGTGAACCCACCGGACGCCGCGCCGTTTCTGGTCGTGATCGACCCGAAAGCCGGGCGCGTGACCGGCCGCATTCTGCTGGGGGCCCGCCCGTGAATTTCGCGTCCGACAACACCGCGCCCGTCCATCCGCAAGTGATGGCGGCGATCAATGCCGCCAACGCGGCCCCGTCGATGCCCTATGGCAACGACGCGCTGTCGCGCGACGTGGAAGCGAAAATCGCCGCGATCTTCGAACGGCCCGCGAAAGTGTTCCTCGTATCGACGGGCACGGCGGCGAACGCGCTGTCGCTCGCCGCGATGACGCCGGTCTGGGGCTCGATCTATTGCCACGCGGCCGCACACATCGAAGAAGACGAATGTGGTGCGCCGGAATTCTACACCGGCGGCGCCAAGCTCGTTGGGCTCGACGGCGAACACGGCAAGATCGCCGCCGCCGATCTCGACGCGGCGTTGAACGCGGCGGGGGCGGGCGTGGTGCATCACGTGCAGCCCGCCGCCGTATCGCTCACCAACGCGACGGAAGCCGGCACGATCTATTCGCCGGCCGAAATCGCCGCGCTATCGGCCATCGCGCGCAAGCACGGGCTGAAGGTCCATCTCGACGGCGCGCGCTTCGCCAACGCGCTGGTCGCAAGCGGTTGCACGCCCGCCGAAGCGACATGGAAAGCGGGCGTGGACATCCTGTCGTTCGGCGGCACCAAGAACGGCTGTCTCGCGGTCGAAGCGATCGTCGTGTTCGACGAAGCGCTCGCGGCCACGCTCGCCTTCCGGCGCAAGCGCGCGGGGCATCTGTTCTCCAAGCATCGCTATCTCGCCGCCCAGATGGCGGGTTATCTCGACGGCGATTTGTGGCTCGCCCTCGCGCGCCAATCGAACGCGGTCGCGGCGAAGCTGGGGGCCGGGCTTGCGGCGTTGCCGGGGGCGAAGCTCGCGCACCCCGTGCAGGCCAACGAGGTTTTCGTCGATCTGCCCGAGGCGGCGATCGTCGCGATCGAGCAAGCGGGCTTCAACGTCTATCGCTGGTTCGGGCCGGGCACGCAGCGTTTGCGCCTCGTCGCGTCGTGGAACAGCCTGGAAGCCGACGCCGAACGCCTGGTCGCCACCGCCAAAGCCGCGATTTAAAGGGCAAATCGCGGGGCCCGGCGGCGGCTTGCGTCGCGCGCGCCAATGGGCTACATGCTCAGCCCTTCCGAAGGCCTGTCCCCATCGTCTAGAGGCCCAGGACGGCACCCTCTCACGGTGCAGACCGGGGTTCGAATCCCCGTGGGGACGCCAGCGGCACGCCGCTTCAAAAATAACGCGAACGCGATCACGTCGAAGGGGAAGCGCGCGATGCTGGAACTGATTTTCAAAGCGATCGTGATCGGCGTTGGTGCCACCGCGCTGATGGATCTCTGGGCGATCTTCCTCAACGTCGCGTTCAAGATGCCGTTGCCGAATTGGGCGCTGGTCGGACGTTGGTTCTGCGGGTTGACGGGCGGCAAAGTCTTTCACGACGACATCACCGCCGCCGCACCTTGGCCCCACGAATTGGCGATCGGTTGGATCGCGCATTACGCGATCGGCATTCTCTACGCGGGCGCACTGATTTTCTTCGCCGGGTCCGAATGGCTGGCGGCGCCGGCTTTCCTGCCGGCGTGGATTCTCGGCATGGTCACGATCGGCGCCGGGTGGTTCCTGTTGCAGCCGGGCATGGGGGCGGGCTGGGCCGCGTCCAAACGCCCCAATCCGATGCAAGTGCGGCTCTTCAATATTCTCGCCCACACCGTCTTCGCGATCGGGCTCTACGGCTCGGCCTTGGTCGTCGCGCGCTTGAGTTAGCGGCACACACGCCAAAATTGCGCGTGACGGCAAGCGCGCGCCGTAAATTTCCGCGCGAAGCCGCGTGCGGCACGTGGAATCCGAGGCTGCCGGTTTTGCGATCGAGCTTCTAGTCTTTCGGGAATGGGCCGTCATTCGGACGCGCCCGATTTCGATCGGTCCGCCGGTTGCGGATTCGATCGGCTCGCGCCGGCGGCGGCGGCAAAGCCGCCCGACGATCGCCGGCCGAACTTCCCCGAAAAGGAGACACATTATGCGCTACGCATCTCACGCCGTTCTGGTCGCCGCCGCGATCGCGCTTGCCGCACCGGCTTCGGCGCAAAGCGTTACGCCCCAGCCGCCGATCCAGCAATCGCCGACGGCGCCGATGACAGCGCCTTCGGCGCCGGCACCGCTCTCGCAATCGCCCGCCACGCAGTCTTCCGGCCCGTTGACGCGCGTCGATGCGGCGACCGTCGCCGGCGGCCAACGCTCGTCGGAGGTCGTGGGCAGCAATGTGGTCAACGAGGCGAACGAGACGGTGGGCAAGGTCGACGATCTGATCGTCACGTCCACGGATCGCGCACCGGTGGCGGTGCTGTCGGTGGGCGGGTTCCTCGGCATCGGCACGCGCTATGTGCTGGTGCCCTACAGCGCGATCGAAAAGCGCGAGGATCGCCTGGTCTTGCGCGGCGCCACCAAGGATAGTCTGAAGGCGCTGCCGGAATTCAACTATCGCGGCTGAACGTTCGGCGCCCGCCGGCCGGGGGGACCGGCCGGCGAGCGTCGTGACTTACTCGGCGCCGAACACGGCGGCGGCGTGCGCGCCGCCTTTGCCGTGGGCGGGCATGCGCACCGCTTCCAGATCGTCTTCCAGCGCGATGCGCTCGTGGCGTTCGTGGTCGCTGCGGATCCGGTACTGGAACGAAGCGCCCAGCGGCGGCAGCGCGCCGACGACGCGGTAGAGATTGGTGTTCTGCGGATGATGCCCGAAGCCGCGCATCAGCTTCACGGCCTGGCCGATCTTGAAAACATGGATCACGGGGCGCTTGGGGAAGGCGGCGGGTTTACGGGCGGCGGCGAAGCTCATGAAGATACCTTTCGTAAATGACGAAAATCCGCATCGCACGACGCATCGTCGATGCGTGCGCGCGTCGAAGTCTTTGATTTTTTTCGATTTTCCGGCGTCCGACCTTTCGATGGCAACGGACAGCACCGGGAAATTCTTCGGGCAAGAACGAAACGCACCCTACCCGAAGCGGGCCCGAATAGATACCGGCGAATGCGCTGCGAACGAATCGGATTGCCCGAAACGCGATTGTCGGGCATGTTGCGCTTCGTCAAGCAGGTTGGGCGTATTTCCTGATGGCCCCCCTGGTGCCCTCGAAGAATTCCCCGGAACCGAAATTGATGCTTGCTGCGATGGTCGCGGCGAGTTGTTTATCGTTGAGGAAAAATACATGGCGATCGGTACGGTCAAGTGGTTCAACGCCACCAAGGGCTACGGCTTCATTCAACCGGAAGACGGCAAGGCTGACGTGTTCCTGCACATTTCGGCGGTCGAACGCGCTGGCATGCAGAGCGTCGGCGAAGGCCAGAAGCTGAGCTACGAGCTCGAGACGGGCCGCAACGGCAAGACGTCGGCGGTCAACATCCGCGCCGTCTGAGATCGAAAGGGGCGGCCTTGGCCGCCCCTTTTTGCTTCCCGCGTATTCGGGCGGGATTATTTGACGACCAAATTATTGTGGACGCGGGTCACGCCCGCGACCTGCGCGGCCACTTCGCCCGCGCGCGCCTTCGCCGCCGTGCTGTCGACGAAGCCGCTGAGCTGAACCGCACCTTTGAACGTCTCGACGTCGATCTGCGTCAGCTTCAGATCCTTATCGCCCAGGATCTGCGCGCGGACCTTGGTGCTGATCACCGAATCGTCGATATATTCGCCCGCACTTTCGCGGGTCGGGGTGGCCGTACACGCGGCCATCGTGGCACCGGCCAGCGCCAGCATCAGCGCCGCGGCGAATTTCGCGGATCGTTGCATCGTGATTCTCCTTTCGGCGCGAAGGCTCAATGCTTCACGGCGTCGCGCAGCTTGTCCTTGGCGCCGCCGATCGCGTTTTGAACCTTGCCGACCGCCTTCTCGGCGCGGCCTTCGACTTCCAGCTTGCTGTCGCCCAGCGCCTTGCCGGCGGCTTCCTTGACGCCGCCCTTGATCTGCTTGGCGATGCCTTCGACGCGATCCTTGTCCATGGGCTTTCTCCTGTTCGGGTGGGGCGACGGCATGTCGCCGCCGATCACCATCGAACTTAGGAAAAAGCCCCGACGCGCCGTAGCCTCGGAAACTACGCGGAAGCCTTGGCCCATTCGGCGCGCATCCAGTGCGCGCAAGCGACGTTGTTCGCGAAGATCGAATAACCGTGTCCCGCACCGTAATCGATATTCGGGATGAACTCGCACGAGATCATGGCGAGCGGGCTCTTCTCGTCCGCCGCGTGATGCGCGAACAGTTCGCGCAGGACGCGCTTCCACGGTTCGAGCTTCGCTTCGTCCCAATCGGCGACATATTGGCCGGGTTCCGGCCGCACGAACGGATATTGGATGCCGCGCCCATAGCTGCCGTCGGGATGTTTGGCGCGCGTATTGATCGGGTTGGCGGGGATCGTCGCGCGCGCATGGGCGTGCGCCACGTAATTCGCCGCGATCCATTGCGCGCAGACATTCCCCGGTTTCGCGGGGTCGAGCACGACCTTGCCGGTTTCGACGTCCTCGCGCATGGCTTGCACGTCCTGCTCGACCGGATTGTCGATCTTGAAAATGACGTGACTGTGGTCGAGCGTCATGCGGAACGGAATCCCGCGCGCTTCGACCAAGGCGGCGACGCGCGCCACGCGGCCGTAATGCTCCGACCACATATTGACGTGGACTTCGAAACACGGCGTCACGCCGTGGCGCATGCCGAAATCATGGGCGCGCAGGTAGAATTCCGCGACTTCCGCGTCGGTCAGCACATGGCCGTCGGCGTGCTGCGTCATCAATTGCACGTTATGGACAAGGCTGCCGAGCAGGCGCGCCTTGACGATATTGCGCTCGAACAACGCCTCGTCCCGGCCCGCCGTGTAAAACCAGCCACTGGCGAGCACGGGCAGATCGCATTGCTCGCTCGCCTTCAGCAGGTCGCGGAATTCCTCGTCGGGCGGCGAGCGGTCGATATAGTCGAACACGCCCGCATCCTTGATCATCCGCACTTTGGTGGCGATGTCGGGGATCGCCGCATCGGAATGCGTGGCGCCGCCGCCGGTACAACCGAATTTCAACTGGGGAATACGCGTCATAAGACGCGTATCCTCCCAGCATCGGCGTGTTTATCAAGTGTAGAGATAGCCGACCGGATTACCGTCGAGGCGCAACGGCCGCACTTGCGTGCGCGCGATGATCTTGCCGCCCAGCCCGTCGATCGCGTCGCGCTGGGCCGGCGTCCATTTGCGCAGATTGTCCATGCCGTCGAGCAAGCCCAGGCGCAGCACTTGGCTGTCTTCGCCGAGTTCGACGAGTGTCGCCGCGTTGGCGCCGGTGGTGACGACGTCGCCCGCGCTCAGATCGATCGTCTTGCCGTCGGCGTCTTTGAAACGCGCCGTGCCGCGGATGACGCGATACATCGCGACCGCGCCTTTGGCGAGGATCGCTGGATCGGCGCCGCCGCTCGACGATTTGGGCAGCAGCGAATGTTCGCGCGGATCGGTCGCGATGATATGGCCGGTCACGAGATTTCCGCTTGGCGCCTCGATCCTCAGATCGCGGACATAGACCGGCGCGTCCGACTTGATCGGCGCGCCGAGGGGCAACGGTTTGTAAAGCGCATCGAGCGATAGCGCGTCCTGCACCCAAAAATCGGCGCCCTTCGGCCGATCGTGCAGCGCATGCCCGAACGCCGTGCGCGGCGTTTCGGCTTCGTTGACCGCGTCGCTCGGCACGATCGTCGGGTTGGGGAAGCTGGTCGGGTCGGTGATGAAGGCTTCGAGGAACTTGCCCGAATAACCCATCGTCATCGCGTCGGGCACCGCCGATTGAGGCGTGGCGAGGTTCGCTTCGGTGTCGAGCCCCGACCACGTATAGAACAATTGGCGATGCACGATGGCGCTTTGCAGCATCACGGCACCGGGCCCGACATAATGCAGCCGCCCGTCGTAATCGAAGGTGAACATCCCCGACGTCACCAGCACGAATTGGAATCCGCCCGGCGGCAGATGCATATGGAAATCGGTCGGGCCGGTATCGGGCCGATGGATCGGCAGATTGGTCGCGACTTCGTGCAGCAGAAAGGTCTCGTTGTTCGCCTGGAACCCGTTCTCCGCGCGGCTATACAGCGCTTGCGGGCGATAGGTCGCGTTATAGGGCGCGTCGCGGTGGCGATCGACCGCGACGAAAGCGCTGCGGTTCAGCCGCAAGGGGTCGCCGGCGGGGTGTTCGAGAGAGGCCAGTTTCGCAGCGTCGATAACCTGCATATTCATGGCGGTCTCCACGATTGGGATACCGCCATTGTGCAGTGCACAATGGCGCACTGCAACGTCAAAGATTGTGCATTCTTTAGGAAATCGACGCCCAAATTTTGGAGCGGTGGCGTGCGTTTACTCGTTCGACAGGATCGTGTTGCGCACCAGCGGGTAGATCTGCCCCGCCCAGCGCCGCCCGGCGAACACGCCATAATGCCCCACGCCGGCTTGCATATAGTGCTTCTTGCGATAGGGCCGTAACCCGTCGCACAGATCATGCGCCGCGACCGTTTGGCCCAGCGCGCAGATATCGTCGCGCTCGCCCTCGACCGTGAACAGCGCCGTGCGGCGGATCGCCTTGGTGTCGACCTTGCGGCCGCGCCATTTGAGTTCGCGGCGCGCCAGTTCGTATTTCTGAAACACACGCTCGACCGTTTCCAAATAGAACTCGGCCGTCAAATCCAGCACGGCGAAGTATTCGTCGTAGAAATTCTTGATCGTGTTCGCCTGCTCGGTATCGCCCTTGGCGAGGGCGCGCAGCAAATCGGATTGCGCTTTCAAATGCCGCTCGGCATTCATGCTCATGAACGCGGTGAGTTGCAGGAAACCGGGATAGACGCGGCGCATGGCGCCCGCGAAGCGCAGCGGCACATAGCTGATCAGATTGCGCTCGAACCAGCTCATCGGTTTGCTGGTGGCCAGGTGATTGACCTTGGTGGGATTGACCCGGCAATCGATCGGCCCGGCCATCAGCGTCATGCTGGCGGGCTGGGCGGGATTGTCGTCCTCCGCCATGATCGCGGCGGCGGCCAGCGTCTGCACGCAAGGCTGGCACACGGCCAACACATGCGAGCCGGGGCCCATTTTCTCAAGGAACTTGATGATGTGCTCGACATATTCGTCGAAGCCGAAACGGCCGTTCCACACGCCCACGTCGCGGGCATTCGCCCAATCGGTGATATGCACGTCGTGATCGGGGAGCAGCACGCGCACCGTCTCGCGCAGCAGCGTGGCGAAATGCCCGGAGAGCGGGGCCACGACCAGAACTTTGGGCTGAACGGGCGCGCCTTCTTTGACGAAGCGCAACAGCGTGCCGAACGGCGTGGCCGTCACTTTTTCCTCGACGACCGGCACCATCTCGTTGCCGAGCATGACTTGGTCGATGCCGAAAGCGGGGCGGCGATGGCTCAACGCCGCGCGGCTCATCATCTCGCACAACGCCCCGGCCGCCCGCCAATTATCGGCGGTTTCGGTCTCCCCGAAGGAGAAGCCGCGACCCGCCGCCGCCGCGAAGGCCCGCGCCGGGAGAAAGGAATCGGCAGCCGATTGATAAAGCGAGTAGAGCATCACGGCGATCGGCTCGAATTTTGCTTTCAGAATGGTCATGGCAAAAGCGCCCATGACCAGTACTCTGACCATCAGTAGCAAGAACTATTCCTCGTGGTCTTTGCGCGGCTGGCTGCTGTGCAAGATGGCCGGGCTGGAATTTACCGAGAAGGTCGCGTCGCTGGACGATCCGTCCACCCGCGCGGAATTGCTGCTTTTATCGCCGTCTTTCCTCGTGCCGTGCCTGGAACATGGGCCGGTCAAGGTGTGGGACACGCTGGCGATCGCCGAATATTTGCACGAGGTGAAGCCGGATGCGGGTCTGTGGCCGGCCGACCAAGCCGCGCGCGCCCATTGCCGCGCGGTTTGCGGCGAAATGCATTCGGGTTTCGCGAATCTGCGGTCGGCACTGCCGATGAATCTCAAAACCCGCCACGAGCAATTCAAGGTCTGGGCGGGCGCGCAGGCCGACATCGAACGCGTCGCCGCGATCTGGCGCGAATGCCTGAAGCAATATGGCGGGCCGTATTTGTTCGGCAAGAAGCCGACGGCGGCGGACGCGATGTACGCGCCCGTGTGCACGCGCTTCGCCACGTATAACGTGAAGCTCGACGGGCCTTGCGCCGCCTATCGCGACACGATGCTGAAATTCCCGCCGCTGGTCGAATGGACCGAAGCGGCGAAGGCCGAGCCCGAGGAAGTCGAAGAACTCGACGTCGAGTTCTAGGCGGCCCCTCTACTCAACCGCCGCCGCGATCTCACGGCACACGTCGGCGACGACTTGGCGCAGCCAGCGATGCGCCGGGTCGTTGCGATAGCGCACATGCCACGCCATCTGCACCGGGAACGTGCCCAGATCGACCGGGGCGGGCATGAATTTGAGGCGCTTGTCGTGCGTCAGGCGCCGGCAGATCTGCGTGGGCAAGGTCGCGCAATAATCCGTCGCCGCGATCATTTCGGGCACCGCCAGGAAATGCGTGACCGACACGGCCACCTCGCGCTTCAAGCCTTGGCGTTGCAGCGCTTGGAATAACCCGGCGCGCAAACGCCCGGGCGGCAGCACGTTGACGTGCTTCATCCCTTCGTATTCGCGCTTGGTGATGCGCTTGCCGATGCGCGGATGGTTGGCGCGCACGACGCATTGTAAACTGTCGCTCATCAAATGCTGGACGATCAGATTGTCCGGTGGGTCGATGATGCGCCCCAGCGCCATCGCGGTCTGGCCGGAGATCACGCCCGTTTCGGCGAGATCGGTGCCGTAGGGCACGAGGCGCAGGCTCATCTTCGGCGCTAGATCGCGCAGCCGCGTGACGATCGACGGCACGATCGCGAATTCGACGTAGCTGTTGGGCGCCATGACGATCTGACGCGCCGCCTTGGCGGGATCGAAATCGCGCTGGCCCAAAATCAGATCGTCGAGCCGGGCGAGGGCGCCGGAGATCGCGGGCGCCAATTCCAGCGCCTTGGGCGTGGGCTGCATGCCGTAACGCTCGCGCACGAACAGCGGATCGTTGAGCGTGACGCGCAGCCGGCTCAAGGCGTTCGACAAGGCGGGCTGGGTGATGCCGAGCCGGACGGCGGCGCGCGTGACGTTGCGCTCCTCCATCAAGGCCAGGAACACGGGCAGCAGATTCAGGTCGTAGCGCATCCAGTTATATTGCTGCGTGAATATCTAAAATCAAAATAATAAATTTTTAGAATAGCTGGGGCGGGAACATGATCGGGGCATCCAAAAGGAGTTGCCCCACATGTCCAAGATCCTCTTCGTCCTCACCAGCCACGACCGGATGCTCGACGGCACACCGACCGGAATCTGGCTGGAAGAACACGCCGTTCCCTATCTCGCCTTCACCAAGGCGGGCCACCAAGTGACGGTCGCGTCGATGGCCGGCGGCAAGGTGCCGGTCGATCCGAAAAGCGATCCCACGCCCGCGCAGATCGTCGAATGGCGCGATGCGATCGCGCAACTTGCCGATACGCCCGCCTTCGACACGCTCGACGCCGAGGCCTTCGACGTCGTCTACCTGCCCGGCGGTCACGGCACGGTGTTCGACATGCCCTATGACCGCAAGCTGCACGATCTGCTGTTCCGCTTCGATGCGACGAACCGCCTGATCGCGGCCGTGTGTCATGCGCCCGCCGTGTTCGCCGGGATGCGCCGCGCGGACGGTACGCCCTTCATCGCGGGCCGCCATGTCGCCGCCTTCACCGATGCGGAGGAACGCGCGGTCGACGGCACGGACAAGGTGCCGTTCCTGCTGGAAACGCGCCTCAAGGAACTCGGCGCCATCCATCACGCCGCCCCCGATTGGACGCCGAACGTCTATCGCCATGGCCGCCTTATCACTGGCCAGAACCCGCAATCCTCGGCGGCCGTCGCCGCGGAAGTTCTCTCCCTGATCTAACGAAAAGGAACCAACCCCATGATCACCTTCTATGCCTATGGCGCCCCGAACCCCTACAAGGTTCAGATCGCGCTCAACGAACTCGGTCTCGAACACGAAACGAAGATCGTTAAAATCTGGGAAGGCGAGGGCCAGTCCCCCGAATTCCTGGCGCTCAACCCCAACGGCAAGGTGCCGGTGATCGTCGATCACGAATCGGGGCTGACGATCTCGGAATCCAACGCGATCCTGCTCTACCTCGCCGAGAAGACCGGCAAGCTGCTGCCGACCGACGCGAAGAAGCGTCAACGCGCGCTGGAATTGCTGTTCTTCCAGGCGTCGGGCGTGGGGCCGATGTACGGCCAGCGCGCTTGGTTCACGATCTTCGCGCCCGAGAAGCCGGCCTATGCGATCAAGCGCTATATGGCCGAGGCCGAGCGCCTGAACCGCGTGATCGAGACGATCCTGCCCGACGACAAGCCGTGGTTCCTGGGCGACGAGTATTCGATCGTCGACATCGCCTTCATGGGCTGGGTGTGGACCGCCGTGCAGATGCACTTCCCGATCGACGCCTATCCGAAGCTGAAGGCGTGGTTCGACCGGATGCTGACGCGCGATGCCGTGCGCCAAGGTTTGGTCACGCCCAACAAGCTGCCCGATTTTCCCGCCCCCGCGATGGCCGCGTAAGCGCGGCCGCCCCCTCTCTCCCAAAAGGTTACGACAATGGCTCTCAAAGACATCCTTCCCGGCAAGCTCGGCTTCGGTACCGCACCGCTCGGCAACATGTTCCGCGCGATACCCGAAGCGGAAGCGCGCGCGACCGTCGATGCCGCGTGGAACGACGGGATCCGCTACTTCGACAACGCGCCCTTCTATGGGGCGGGTCTCGCGGAAATCCGCATGGGCGAAGCGCTCGCCGGGCGCAAACGCGACGATTACGTGATCAGCACCAAGGTCGGGCGCCTGATCCTCGACGAAATCGAGGACGTCAGCGCGCGCGACCTGGGCGAGAAGGGCGACGTGTTCAAGCATGGCCGTCCGAACAAGATCGTCAACGACTACTCGGCCGACGCGACGTTGCGCTCGATCGAGGACAGCTTGAAGCGCCTCAAGACCGACCGGATCGAGATCGTCTGGGTCCACGACGTCGCGCAGGATTTCTACGGCGACGAATGGCTCGACGTTTTCGAAACGGCGCGCAAGGGCGCCTTCAAGACGCTGGATCGCTTGCGCGACGAAGGTGTCATCAAGGCCTGGGGCTTGGGCGTCAACCGCGTCGAGCCGATCGAATTGCTGCTGGGCCTGGAGAAGAACCGTCCCGACGGATTCCTGCTCGCCGGGCGCTATACGTTGCTCGATCACGGCCGCGCCTTGCAGCGCGTGATGCCGCAGGTGGCTTCGCGCGGATTGGGGATCGTCGTCGGCGGGCCCTATAGCTCGGGTGCTTTGGTCGGCGGCCCCAATTTCGAATACGCGCCGATGACGCCGGAAATCCGCGCCAAAGTCGCGGCGATCAAGGCGCTCGCCGACCGCCATGGCGTGAGCATGAAGGCGGCGGGTTTGCAGTTCGCGCTGGCCCATAAGGCCGTCGCGGCGGTGATCCCGGGCGCAAGCCAGCCGGGGCGCATCGCCGAGGATCGCGCGGCGCTCAACGAAAAAGTGCCGGCCGCGTTCTGGCAGGAGCTGCGCGCGTCGGGCGTGATCGACGTCGCCGCACCCCTGCCGGGCGGCGCTTAATTCAGCGCTTCTCGTTCAGCATCGGGAAGCCGCGCTGGTGCCACACGGGGTAGGCGGGCGTCACATCGCTCGCCGCCTCGAGTGCCGCCCGATGCTCGGCCGACAGGCTCCAGCCCACGGCGCCGAGATTGTCCTGCAACTGTTTCTCGTCGCGCGCGCCGATGATCAGCGTCGAGACGGTCTTCTGCTGCAACAGCCAGTTCAACGCAATCTGCGGGATCGTCTTGCCCGTATCCTTCGCCACGATGTCGAGCGCATCGACGATGCGGAACAGGCGCTCTTCCTCGTAGCGCGGGCCCGTCCCCGGAATCTGCGCAGCGCGTGTACCCGCCGGCACGGGCTGGCCGCGCCGGATGCGGCCGGTCAGCTTGCCCCAGCCCAGCGGGCTCCACACCACCGCGCCCACGCCCTGGTCCTGGCCCAGCGGCAGCAATTCCCATTCGTAGTCGCGGTTGAGCAGCGAGTAATAGGCTTGATGCGCCACGTAGCGCGGATAGCCATAGCGATCGGACGCGGCCAGCGATTTCATCAAATGCCAGCCCGAGAAATTCGAGCAGCCGATATAGCGGATTTTGCCCGCCTTCACGAAGCCGTCGAGTGTGGCCAGCGTTTCCTCGACCGGCGTGTTGTAGTCCTGGCCGTGCAACTGGAACAGATCGATATGATCGACCTGCAAACGCTTCAGCGCTTTGTCGACCGCTTCGGTGAGGTATTGCCGCGACGAGCCGTAATCGTTGGGGCCGGGGCCGGTGGGGAAGGTCGCCTTGGTCGAGATCAGCACCTTGTCGCGCTTACCCTTGATCGCCTGGCCGAGAATTTCCTCGGCGAGGCCGGCCGAGTAGCCCGACGCGCTGTCGAACATGGTGAGGCCGTGATCGAGGCAGATATCGACGAGACGCGACGCACCCGCCGCGTCGGTCGAGCCCCAGGCTTTGAAGAAATCGCCGCTGCCGCCGAACGTGCCCGTGCCGAAGCTCAAGGCCGGGACGCGAAGCCCCGAATGACCGAGACGCCGATATTCCATAGGTCGATCCTCCCTGCGATTGCGGCGGTCACGATAGCGAGGGCCGGGCGGAACCGGCAATCACGCGCGGCGCAACTCAGGAATGCGCGTGGCCGACGTTGAAATCGTTGCGGCCGGTGCGGTCCTGGCCTTTGAGCAGCCAAATCGGCCGTGTCGAGAAATCGACGCGGTAGCCGCTGGCGTCGCCGGGCTCGATGATGTCGCGCCCGAACACCGACGATCCGGGCATATAGCGGATGGCCACGCCCGCGCGCCGCTTCGGGCTGCGATTGGGGTTGGAGCCGTGGATCGCGAAAATATCATGCATCGACATTTGCCCGGCTTCCAACTCGATATCCGCGGCGGTCGCGGGATCGAAGCCGGGATCGGCGACGCGCTGGTTGAGCACGACGTCGTCGCGGTCTTCGCGCATATGGGGCATCAGCGTGCGCGACGCGTGCGAGCGCGGCACGATGCGCAGGCACCCGTTCTCGACCTTCGAATCGTCCAGCGCCACCCAGACCGTGCAGGTCGCCAGCGGCCGAATCGGCCAGTAATGCCCGTCCTGATGGAAGGGCACTTCCATCCCGTTGCCGCCGGGTTTGCAGAAAATCTGGCAGCCCCACAAGATCACGTCGGGGCCGATCAGTTGCGACACGGCGTCGACGATCGCGGGATCGCGCGCCATGTCCAGGAAATCGGCGCTGCCTTTGACGCCTTCGGCGTTCTTGCCTTCGATATGCGCGCTGACCAGACGTTCGGGGCGAATGCCGGGATTCTCGGCGATCAAACGATCGAGTGTGCCGCGCAGGCTTTCGAGCCGCGCGGGCGGCAGACGCAAGCCGGGGACGACATAGCCTTCGCGGTGGTAATGCGAAATCTCGGCGTCGCTGAGCATCACGTCTTGACGGAGCCGGAGGTGAGATCGGCGGCCATATAGCGGCGGAAGGTGTAGTAGATCGCCGCCGGCGGCAGCGCGTAGATGACGCCGGTGGTCATCAGCAACTCCCACGGCGAATCGTCGGCCGACAGGAACGCGCCCAGCGCCACGGCGAGCGTCGTGTCCACGTCGCGCGACAACAGCAGGAAGGCGTAGAGATATTCGTTCCACGCCAGCAGCAGCGCATAGGTGCCCACGGCCACCATCGACGGCGCCATCAGCGGCACGAAAACATGGCGGAACAATTGCGGCGCTGTGGCGCCGTCGACGATCGCGGCCTCGTCCAATTCCAGCGGCAATTTGTCGGCCGCCTGTTTCAGCACCCAGATCGCATAGGGTGTGGCGATCGTCACCATCGCCAGGATCAGCGCCCATTGGGTGTTGAGCAGGCCGTAGGTCGCCATCGCCTTGTACATCGGCAGCGCTAGGAACGCGGCGGGCACGAAATAGGTCAGCAGCGCCATGTTCATGATGATGCGCCCGCCGCGCACGCGCAGGCGGCTGATCGCGAAGGCCGCCGCCGTCGCCACGAAGAGCGTGAGCAGGCCGACCGCCAGCGCGATGATCAGCGAGTTCCACATCTGGTGCCAGAGATTGTTGAGATAATAGTGCTTCTGGCCGAAGACGAGTTCGAAATTGCGCAAGGTCGGATTGTCGGGCCAAAGTTTGCCCTTGAACGCGGCTTCCTTGGGCGACAGGGCGAACAGCATCATGTGGTAGAGCGGAATCGCCGTCCACAGGAAGACGGGAATGCCGATCAGCAGCAGGCGGGCTTCGCCGACGATTTTGCGCATTTCCCGGCTCCTACTTCGACAAGCGGCGCATCATGTAGACCATCATCGGCAGCATCACCGGCAGCGCGCACATGATCGACGCCATGGCGAGATCGACGCGGTCGAGCCGGATATAGCGGATGCCGAGCGTGGCCAGCACATGCGTGAGGTCGGCGGGGCCGCCGCCGGTCAGCAGATAGACGCTGTTGAAATCGCCCAGCGTGAAGAACATCGAAAGGATCGTGCAGGTCACGTAAAGCTGGCGCATCGACGGCCAGGTGATGTGCGCGAATTTCTGCGCGTTTGAGGCGCCGTCGATCGACGCGGCCTCGTACAATTCCTTGGCGATGGCGAGGCGCCCGGCGAGCAGGATCAGCGTCCAGAACGGCAGCGACTTCCAGATATGGACGACCATGGCGAGGCTCATCGCCAGGATCGGATCGTTGAGCCAATTGGGCCCGTCTTCGAAGGTCAGATTGAAATAAAGCTGGTTGATGACGCCCCATTCCGGATTCAGCATGAAGCGGAACGACAGGATCGTGGGGATCGACGGCACGGCCCAGGGCAGGATGAACAACAGCCCCAGAATGCGGATCCACCAGCGCGGAATGGCGAAGAAACCCGATAGCAGCAGCGCCACGAACATTTTCAGGTTCACGGCGATCAGCAGGAACAAGACCGTGTTCACCGCCGCGCGCAGGAAGATCGGGTCGTGGAAAATCTCGACGTAGCTCTCGATATTGTGGCCGAGCCAGAAGCCGTAGCCGACCGGGTAGAGCACGAACACGACGAACACGACGAGATAGGGCGCCACCAAAAGCGTGCCCCACCATTGCCAGCCGCCGTCGTCCTTTTTGGGCGACGCAGCGGCGGAAACGATCGGTGCGGTGTTGGCGGCGGTGGTCATGGCGTCGCTCGCATCTGGAAAAAAGGCCTCCACCATCCTTGCGGATGGCGGAGGCCCCGCGTGTTCCGGCTCAGCCGGCGACTTGCTTGATGCGCGCGATCATCTCGTCGACCGCGCGATCGACCGCCCATTTTTCGCTGGCGACGCGGTTCATCGCCTTGGCCCAGACGTTTTCGTTGTTGAGGATCGTGAACTTCCAGTTCTTGGTGAACTCGAAGGGCACGGTGCCCGCCGCGAACTGCGCCTGCACCGCTTGGCGATGCTTGTCCGCGCGCCAGAACGCGGCTTGCTGCGCGTTCTTGGTGACGGGGAACCAGCGGCCCAGCGCGCCTTCCACGTACGGCGTCAGGTTTTCTTCCTGCAGCAGGAAGGCCACGAACTCCTTGGCGCGGTTCTTGTTGCGCGCCTCGGAGAACACGACGCCGGTCTTGACGGCGGCGCGATAGACCATCGGCTGGCCGTTGGGACGGTTCGGGAATCCGGCCGTGGCGATGTTTTCTTCGTAGTGCTTCTTGGCTTCGGCGCGCTGCTCGGCCGTGAGCGACGCGTTGTTCATGTCGTCGAGCCACTTGGCGGCGATCGAGATGGTCGCGTTATGCGTCATCACGTTCGTGCGGTTGTGGAAGGCGACGTTGTTGTCGGGATCCTTCCAGCTGGTCGCCGACGGCGGCACGCAGCCCTTGGCGTAGGGCGCCGTGTAGTCGGTCAGCGCGCTGATCAGGCCCTGGCGGACATTGGGTTGATCGACCAGCAGCTTCCCGTCGTCGTCGACCAGCTTGACGCCATAAGCGTCCATGAAGGTCAGGAACGAATAGAAGCTGTCGGACGAGTCCACGCCCATCGGCTGGCCGATGGCGAAGCCGCGCGTGCCCGTGGCACGGCGATAGCCGGGCTGCACCTTGTCGCACCAGAACGACCAGTACTCGGCCCAGTTCTTCGGAATGTCGCTTTCCTTGAAGCCGGACTGGGTCAGCAGATCGCGCCAGTATTGGACATGCATCGTCTGCTGCTTCAGCGGGAAGGCGTAATAGGCGCGCTTCTTCGCCGCGTCGTTCCACAGCAAGGTCGTTTCGACCGTGTTGGGCGCGAAGGTGTTCAGCATCGGCGTGATGACGCTGCTGATATCCTCCAGGCGGCCTTCGAAGGCCCATTTGCTGGTGACTTGGAAATCGTAGACGTCCGCATAGGCCACGTCCGGCACCGTGCGCGCATCGAGTGCGGCGACGGTCTTCGGAATCATGTCCTGAATGGCGTATTGCGAAAGCTCGACCTTGACGCCGGTCTTGCCTTCGAATTTGCGGATCGCTTCGAACAACGCGTCGTCTTCGGCCTTGTAGAAGCCCTTCACCCACCAAACTTCGAGTTTTTCCTGCGCCGTCGCCGGCATGGCGGCCGCGGCCAAAATACCCGCCGCAGCGGCGTATGCGAGAATACGCTTCATTCCATTTCCTCCCTGTCGTCCGCGCAAGTCGCGGTCCGGATGCTTGTCCGATACCGTCGATGGATGCGCGACCGCGACGTTATACATTCCGGCGCATCGGCATGTCGATCCAAAGTTTTTGGAATTGCGATCGTCGCGGCGCGGCCTTTAAGCTCGGCTTAAGTAAGCGATAGGGGGAACCGGCCAATGCGGGTGAACGCTCAAAATTCCATCAATTTTATCGCGGGCCTGCCGCGATGAACTTGGCCGATCGACTCCACGCCTGCTTCGCGTCGGTCGTGCACGACGTGATGAAGGATATGGGCCTGCCGATTCGCGTTCTGCCGCGCGGTATCCTCGGTTTGGAGCCCTGGATGAAATGCGCGGGGCCCGTGTTTACGGTGCGCGGCCGGCCCGATCCCACGCTCGACAAGCATACGTCGTTGTACGAATGGGCGGGCGTGTTGTCGAAATCGCCGTCGGGCCATGTCGTCGTCGTTCAACCGCAAGACGATTTGCGCGCTCTGTTTGGTGGATTGTCCGCCGAGGCGCTGAAGAAGAAGGGCGTACGCGGGTATATCGTCGACGGCGGCTGTCGCGACATCCAGGCGATCTGCGACGAACGTTTTCCGGTCTTCGCGCGCTACGCCACGCCGATCGATATCGTCTGCGCGTGGCGGGCCGAGGCGTTCGGCGAACCGATCTCGATCGGTTCGCATCAGGTGCTGCCCGACGACTACATCCTCGCCGATCGCGACGGGATCATTCTGGTGCCGCGCGCGCAGCTGGAGGAAGTCATCGCCGCGTCGGAAAAGAAAATGTCGACCGAGGGCGAGATGGTGAAGGCGATCCGCGCGGGCGAAGATCCGCAAGCGGCCTATCTGCGCTATCGGGTGTTCTGAAAAGAAAAGGCCGGGTCCCTTCACGGAACCCGGCCCGTACTTTTCGCGACCGTCGCCGCCTTAGCGCGCGGGACGGCTCAGCTCGCGCGCCGCATTGTCGATCGCGTTGGCGACCTCGTCGGGCCGCGACAGGAACGGCACGTGCGAGGCTTCGACGTCGACCGTCCGTGCCCCGATGCGCTGGGCCGTCTGGCGTTGCAGGCGCGGATCGATCGCGTTGTCCTTCGTCGCGACGATGAACCAGCTCGGCTTCGCGCGCCACGCAGCCAGCGTGATCTTCGCATCGAACGCGGCCATGGCGATCGGCACCTGGGAGTCGCGCAGGAAGGCGGCGTCGGCGTCGGTCGTGTCGCCGGCGAAGCCGATCTTGAACTTCTCCAGATTCACGAAGCCGAAGCCGTCGGCTTGGGGTTCGATCACGAATTCCGCCGGCGGCGGGATTTCCTTGAACTGACCGCCGGTCGTCTCGCCGGTGTCGGGCGCCAAAGCGGCGACATAGACGAGCCCCGCGACATTCGCGTCGGTGCCGACTTCGGTGATCACCGTGCCGCCATAGGAATGGCCGACCAGCAGGCTGGGGCCTTGCTGGCGCGCCAGCACGCGGCGCGTGGCGGCCACGTCGTCGGCGAGCGAGGTCAGCGGGTTCTGCACGATCGTCACGCGATAGCCGCGCGCGGTCAGGCGATCATAGACGCCGCGCCAGCCCGAACCGTCGGCGAACGCGCCATGGACGAGCACGACATTCTTCACGGCCTGGGTATTCGCGGCCGGTTGGGGCGATTGCGCGCCGGCCGAAGCGGCAACGCCGATCGCGGTGGCGGCGGCGAGCAGGGTGGTGCGGATGTTGGTGGTCATATCGGATCTCCTCTGGCTTGATCGTCGGGTTCGAGTAATTTTGTTGTTGCGATATCAGTTATCGCGATAATCATTATCTCGCATATCGCCTGAACTCTTGTCAATCACTTATTTATCGCGATATATTTTATTGCGGATTAAGCAAGCATTGAACCGCTAGGAGATTGAAATGGCATCGGAAAAAGGCCCGGTCCCGCTCGACGACCAGCTTTGCTTCACCATCTACTCGGCGGAAATCGCGATCCAGCGGGCCTATCGCCCGCTCTTGGAAGGCCTTGGCCTGACCTACCCGCAATACCTCGTGCTCAATGTGCTGTGGGAAGCCGACAAGCAAACCGTCGGCGCGATCGCTGCGCGTTTGACGCTGGAATCGAGCACGCTGACGCCGTTGTTGAAGCGTTTGGAATCGGCCGGGTTCGTGCGGCGGACGCGCAATCCCGCGAACGAGCGTCAGGTCTTCATCGAATTGACGCCGGCAGGGCGCGAACTCAAAGCGCGCGCGGGTTGCTTGGGCGATGCGCTGCTGGCGGCGTCGGGCGAAACGCCGGCCTATTTGGGCGAGCTGAACGGTCTGGTCAAAAAACTGCGCGATGCGGTCCAACGCAGCATGCCCGCGCGCGGGCACGACGCATAAACGAAAAAGGCCGGGTCCCTCGCGGAACCCGGCCCCGTCTTCGCGGAATTCGCGGGCGGTTAGGCCAGCGTGTAGGCGGTCTTCACCGTGGTGAAGAATTCGCGCGCGTAGCTGCCCTGTTCGCGCGAGCCGTAGCTCGAGCCCTTCCGGCCACCGAACGGCACGTGATAGTCGACACCCGCCGTCGGCAGATTGACCATCACCATGCCCGCTTCGCTGTTGCGCTTGAAATGCGTCGCGTGCTTCAGGCTGGTCGTGCAGATGCCGGCCGACAGGCCGAACTCGGTGTCGTTCGCCACCGCCAAAGCTTCGTCGTAGCTCTTGACGCGGATGACGTTGGCGACCGGCCCGAACACTTCCTCGCGCGAAATGCGCATCGCGTTGGTCGTTTCGGTGAACAACGCCGGCTGCAGATAGAAGCCGGGCGTTTCGCGGTTGAGGAGTTCACCGCCCCAAGCCAACTTCGCGCCTTCCTTCTTGGCGATGTCGATGTAATCGAGATCGGTCTTGAGCTGCGAAGCATCGACGACCGGGCCGATATCGGTCCCCGCCTTCAGCGCGTCGTCGACCTTCAACGCTTTCAGGCGTTCGACCACAGCGGCCACGAACTTGTCGTGAATGCCTTCCTGAACGATCAAGCGCGACGAGGCCGTGCAACGCTGACCGGTCGAGAAGAACGCGCCGTTGACCGCGCATTCGACCGCGATGGCCAGATCCGCGTCGTCGAGCACGACCATCGGATTCTTGCCGCCCATTTCGAGCTGCACCTTCTTCATCGGGCGCGAGGCGATGGCCGCCGCCGCGACGTTGCGGCCCGTGCCGACCGAGCCCGTGAAGGTGATCGCCGAGATGCCGGGATGTTCGAGGATGCGCTGACCCACGACCGAGCCGCGGCCCATGACGAGGTTCAGCACGCCGTTGGGCAGGCCCGCGCGTTGCAGAATATCGACCAGCGCCCAGGCGCTGCCGGGCGTGAGGTCGGCGGGCTTGATGACCACGCAATTGCCGTAGGCCAGCGCCGGGGCCATCTTCCACGCCGGAATGGCGATGGGGAAGTTCCACGGCGTGATCATGCCGACGACGCCGACGGGCTCGCGCGTCATTTCCACGCCGATATTCGGGCGGATCGACGGCACGCTCTCGCCGCCGAAGCGCACGGTTTCGCCCGCGAAGAACGCCAGGATTTGGCCCGCGCGCGTCGCTTCGCCGATGCCCTCGGCCTTGGTCTTGCCTTCTTCGCGCGACAGCAGCGTGCCCAGTTCCTCGCGGCGCGCCAACACCTCGTCCGACGCTTTCTTCAGAATCTCGTAGCGAACCTGCGGGTTCGAGCGGCTCCACGCCGGGAACGCGGCCTTGGCGGCGTCGACCGCCGCGTCCACGTCGGCGGCGGCCCCTTGCGCGTAGGTGCCGACGACTTCGTTGGTGTTGGACGGGTTGACGTCCTTGCCTTCGTTCGCGCCGGCTTTCCACTCGCCGCCGATCAGATTCTTGCCGATGAAAGTCATGTCGATATTCTCCTGATTAACCCTTGAACAATCCGCGCGCGGCGAGATTGCGATAAAGGTGACTGATGCCGAAAATCCAAGGCGGCGCCTCGTTCGTCAGCGTCATGCGGTTGATGAGCGAGCCCAGCTTCGGCGTGGCGATCGTGGTCACGTCGCCGACCTTATGGGTGAAGCCCTGGCCCGGCGCGCCGCGATCCTGCGTGGGCGCGAACATCGTGCCCAGGAACAGGACCAAGCCGTCCGGATATTGATGATTGGCGCTGATCGTCTGGCCCGCGATATCGGCGGGGTCGCGGCTGATCAGCTTGATCGACGAATTGCCTTCCATGCGGAAATTGTCCTGGCCCTGCACGACCAGCGACACGTCGCATTGGCGCACGTCGTCGAGCGTGTAATTGGCGTCGAACAACCGCAGGAACGGCCCGATCGAGCAGCTCGCGTTGTTGTCCTTGGCCTTGCCCAGCAGCAGCGCCGAGCGGCCTTCGACATCGCGAAGGTTGACGTCGTTGCCAAGCGTGGCGCCGATGATCTTGCCCGAGGACGCGATCGCCAGCACGATTTCGGGCTCCGGGTTGTTCCAGCGCGACATCGGGTGCAGGCCGGCATAGGCGCCGATCCCGACCGCCGACATCGGCTGCGATTTGGTGAAGACCTCGGCGTCCGGCCCGATGCCGACTTCGAGATACTGGCTCCATGCGTTCTTGGCGACGAGCCAGTCCTTGAGCTTCGCGGCCTCTTCCGAGCCCGGCTTCAAGCGCGCGAGATCGCCGCCGACGAGGGCAAGCACTTCCGCGCGCGCGGCCGCCGCGAGTTCGGGCACGCCGCGCGTGCGTTCTTCGATGACGCGTTCCAGCATCGACGCGACGAAGGTCACGCCGGCCGCCTTGATCGACTGCACGTCGATGGGGGCGAGAAGCCAGGGCTTCTTGGGATCGCGGAAGGCTTCGTCGGAATTCGCCAGCAGATCGGCGACGCTGCCGACCGAACTGCCCTTGGCGGCGCGCAAAGCGGCGGCGGGGTCGGGCGTTTCGCACAAATCGCGCACGGTCGGGTAGGTCGCGGTGATGTCGATCGCCTCGCCGTTTCGAATGGCGACGACGCTGGGCCCGTTTACGGATGGCAGCCAAACGCGGCCGACCAGACTCGCGGTATCGGCGTCGACCGGCAGCGCGGCGCTGAAATTCAATCGATTCATAGCGTTCCCCCAACTCGGCGCGGCGGTTTTACGGCTCCGCCCTCGGCGCCGGGGGCACAAATTGGGTCCCTGAAGCCTGATATGTCAAGCGCCCGGCACGCGATATGAATATCTCGTCTGCTATGCTCGATTTTCCTTGGGAGGCGGGTCGATGGCGTTGACGCGACGGGCTTTCGGAATGGGTGTTTTGGGCGCGGTTTCGGCGCCCGCTTTGGCGCAATCGGCCCGCGCACAATCGAACGACGTCGAATTGCTGCTGGTACTGCTCAATGACGGCTCGGGCTCGATCGATCCGGAGGAATACAAGCTCCAGCGCGAGGGCACCGCCGCCGCCATCGAACATCCGCGTGTCGTGCAATCGATCCTGGGCATGCGGCTGGGCGCGATCGCGGTTGCCTATGGCGAATGGGGATCGCCGGGTGCCCCGAAGCTGATATTGCCGTGGACGCGTATTGCGTCGGCGGCGGACGCCGAGGAATTCGCCGACCGGCTGGTTGCGGCCCCGCGCGAATTCCAATCCTACAACGCGATCGGCGACGCGCTGACGATGGCAACCGATCTGATCCGCGTCGCCCCGTTCCGCGCGCAACGCGCGACGATCGACCTCGCGGGCGACGGGCCCGATATGCGCAGCCACACGCCCGCTTCCGTCGCGCGCGACCGCGCGGTGGCGTTGGGCATCACCATCAACGCGCTGGCGATCCAGGCCGAAGGCTCGGGCCAGGCGATGCGCACCGGGCCATTGCGCGATTTCTACGAAGCCAACGTGATCGGCGGGCCCGGCGCGTTCGTCGCGACGGCGAAAGACCGCCAGGATTTCGCCTACGCGATCTTCAACAAATTGATCCGCGAGATTTCCTAGGATACGGCCACGGCCGTCATCATGCCCGTCGCCATATGATAAAGGTGATGGCAGTGCATGTACCAATCGCCTTGCTTGTCGAATTCGACGGCAACGGCGACGGACACATGCGGCGGCACGATCACCGTATCGCGCATCGGCCCCGATAGGCGCTTGCCCGCGATTTCGACGATTTGGAAATGATGCCCATGCAGATGCATGGGGTGCATCATCGTCGTCGGATTCATGAAGCGGAATTCGATCCGCTCGCCGCGCTTGACCGGAATGGGTGCGGCTTCGCCATGGATGCGGTCGTTGATCGTCCAGCGGTAATTCGCGCCTTCGCCCAGCACCATCGGCAGCACGCGATCGGCCTTCCTGTCGGACAACGGATCTCGCGCGCGCAAGGCCGCGTCGAGCGAAAGATCGGTATGTGCGGCGGCTGTTGCCGCTTCGCCGTCGAGCTTCGCGATCACCGCGCCCGATGTCGCCAACACGATGCCGGTGCGCATCTTCGCGGCCTCGACCTGGGCGAAGATCGGGAAGGCGCCGCCGCCCGCCGGGATTTCGACCAGCAGATCCAAACGCTGACCCTGCGCGATCGGAAAGCGCGTGCCCGCATAAGGCAGACACGGCGTGCCGTCGACGGCGATGCAGCTCGCTTGCAGCGCGCCGGTATCGACGAAGAACGCCGTCGCCGTGCCGCCGTTGATAACGCGCAAGCGCGCGCGGCCCTTTCGTTCGACGCGCACGATCTCCGGATCGTCCAACGTGCGGTCGTTGGCGAGGAACGCGTCGTAGGCGACGTCGTTGGCGTGCGGCGCCATCGACATGCCGCCGCTACCGTGACCCGCATGGCCGCCGCCTATCATACCGCCCATCATGCCGCGCAGCCGCGCCATCATGCCCGGCGCGTTGCCGCCCGTGGCGCCATGCGCGCCGTGACCGCCATGCGCGCCGCCGGTCCCGCCGGTCAGGCCCATCAGGATTTCGTCGGGCGATTTGAAGCTGAAATCGTGCAGCATCACGACCACGTCTTGCACGTCGCCCGCATCCTTCTCGCGCGCGATCATCGGGGCGGCGAGCAGCAATTGCTCGTGCAGCGTGTGCGCGTGCATCCAATGCGAGCCGGGTGTGAGTTCGAAATCGTGACGGTCGATGCCGCCGGGCTGAAGCGCGCCGCCGTCGGGCCGCGCGCGATCTTGCGTCGCGTCCGCCTTGGTCTGGCCGTGCCAATGCAGGATCAAGCCGTCGTCGATGCGGTTCTCGACCGCGACCGTGAAGCGCTCGCCTTCATTGGCGAAGATGCCGGGCTTGCCGTTCGCGTCGGTCAGGCCATAGACGCTGGCCGCGCGCCCGCGCACGTCGATCTGCCGTTTGGCGGCGATCAGGCGGCGCGGGGCTTGCGCGAAAACCGGAAGCGTCGGCAGGGCACCCGCCGCGGCGGTGGCGATCAGGAATTCGCGTCGTTTCATCTTTTCCTCCAGCGACAGGAGGTAGGGTTGCCCGTCGCTGGAAGGTCAAGAGGCCGGCGTTACGGCAGCTCCGCCGGACCCGGCGCTTTGCGCGTGTAGCCTTCCGAGCAGAACGTGCCGCCCTGGAAACGTTCGGCGACCGGGCCGGTATCCGCCATGTCGACATCCTTGGCGTAGATCTCGGAATTGTCCTGCGGCTTGTAGCCGATCGCGTCCCAGTGCTTGGATTTCCACCACGCTTGGGTATTGGCCGAAATGCCCCACACCGCGCGGAACCCCAGATTCTTGGTTTCCAGGCACGCGACGGTCAGGCGCAGCAGATCGGGATAGGACAGCCACAGCGGCAGGTTCCGCTTGTTGAGGGGCTTTGGCAGGCACGAACCGATGCGCAAATGCGCGCTTTCGACGCCGTGCTTGTCGAACATCATGCGGCCCAGCATTTCGCCGTAGCATTTCGACACGCCGTAATAGCCGTCGGGGCGGTGGGGCGCGTCTTCGTCGATGCGCTTGGTGCGTTCGGTGAAGCCCACGGTGTGATTCGAACTCGCGACCACGACGCGCGCGCCCTCGGCCTTCGCGGCTTCGAAGATGTGGTTCGTGCCGCGCAGATTGGCGTGCGCGATATCGTCGAAGCCCTGCTCGGTCGGGATCGCGCCGAAATGCACGATCGCCTTCACGCCCTTGGCGAGGGTCTTGACCTTGTCGAAATCGGCGACGTCGAGCAAATCGAACGACACGCCCTTCGGCAACGCGCCTTTGTAAGCCAGCTTGTCGCTCGCGCGGACTTTATAACCGCGCTCGGTCAGGCCCTGGGTCAGCACTTGGCCCAGAGCGCCGGCCGCACCGGTGATCAAAATAGGACGTTCGTCGGACATATTCGGCACTTCCTCCCCTATGTGACGGCGAACATACACTGACGCGCATTGAATGGGCCATATCTGACGTGTAGATTCTTGGCCAAGCAAACATGGGAGATTCCGATGAAGCGCGTCGCCGCGATCGCCGTCACTTGCGCCGCTTTGCTGGGTTGCCAGCAAGATGGTCAGCGCCCGGTGGTCAGCCTCGATCAGGCGCGCCAGATCACGGCGAATTTCCAGGGCCAAGGTTTCCAGCCGCCGCCGCGCACGATTTCGGATATCGCGGCGGTTCTCGATCAGCAGCGGCCCGATCCCGCGAAGGTCGCGACCTTGGTGGCGCAGGCCGACGCGCAACCGCCATCCGGGGCCAGCGGTTTGGCGCTGGCGGAATTCCTGATGGTTCGCGGCATGGCGGCGGGCGAGTTGGGCCGCAACGCCCAGCGCCTGGCCGATCTGCGCGAGGCGGTTGGCTTGGCCACGCAAAACGGGATGCCGAGCGGGCGCCTGACCCAAATCCAGCAGCAAATGACCTTCGCCGAGATTTTCGGCGGTAACCCGCGTGCCGCGCTGGAGACCGCGCGCCAGCGCATCGCGGGCGCGCCCAATCCGGGCAACCGGATGAGCGCGCTGATGAACGTCGTCAACTGGGCGCCGATGCTGGGCGATCTGGCGGAGGCGCGCACGGCGTTGACGCGGATGGAATCGACTCTCGCAGAGATCCGCGCCAATCCGCGCTCGCCGATCTTCGTGGTGGAGAACAGCCAAGTGCTGCTTGCCCGCGCGCGCGCGTCGCTGGCGATGGAGGAGGGCCGCTTCGCCGACGCGGAGACGCAATTGCGCTTCGCCTTGACCGGTAATGAAAGATTGATCGCGGACGAGCCGCGCATCGCCGCCCAAGGCGGGCCGCCCGCCGGCACCTTCGCCAATCTGCAACAGAATATGCGCGGCGAGTTGGCGCGCGCGTTGATGCGCCAAGGCAGGTTGATGGAGGCCGAGGTCGAAATCCGCCGCGCGCTGCTGTCGCGGCTGGAGCGTTTCGGCCGCTATTCGCCCGAAACGCTGTCCACGCTCGCGGCCTTCGCCGACATTCTGCTGGAACAAGGTCGCGCCGCCGAGGCCGAGCGTTTGGGCCGCGTGGCGCTCGAAAGTTTCGACACGATGAAATTCGATCCGGCTTCGCCGGGGCCGGTGCGCGCCTTGCGCGTCGTTGCGCGCGCGCAAAGCCAGCGCGAGGATTGGCAAGGGGCGGCGCGCAGCTACGCCGAAATCCGCCAGCGTGCAGCGAACAACTCCGATCTGATGCGCGGGACCTTCGATGCCAATCCGAACTGGGCGATGGTCGCGTTGCGCAACGGCGATTCGGCCGAAGCGCGCCGCGTGCTGACCGCAGTGGTCGAACGCCATGCGAGCGTGCTGGGCCCGCGTCATTGGGACACGGGCATGGCGCGCGGCATGCTGGGCGCGGCGATTTTGGCGCAGGGCGACGCGAATGCGGCATTGGCCGAGTTCGACGCGGCGCTGCCGATCCTGCTGCAATCCTCCCGCCAATCCGACGACGAGGAGACCGGCTCCGTCGCGCGCGAAACGCAGATGAAGATGGTGTTCGAAGCGGCGATGGGCGCGCTCGCGCGGTCGGGCCGTGCGGGCGCCGCGGAGGAATCGTTCCGCTTGGCCGACGCGGTGCGCGGGGCGGGCGTGCAGCGCGCCTTGGCGCAATCCTCGGCGCGTGCGGCCGCCGCCGATCCGGCTTTGGCCGATCTGGCGCGCCGCGAACAGGACACGCAAAAGCAGATCGGCGCGCTGCAAGGCTTGCTGACCAACGTGCTGGCCGCCGCCGAGCGCGACGAGAATGCGCTGCGCGCTTTGCGCACGCAGATCGATACGCTGCGTTCCGCGCGCGCGGCGATCCGCCAGGAGATCGAGCGCCGCTTCCCCAGCTACGCGCAATTGATCGATCCGCGCCCCGCGACGATCGAAGATACGCGCAAGGCGTTGCGGCCGGGCGAAGCCCTGATCGCGACCTATGTCGGGCGCCAGCAAAGCTTCGTTTGGGCCGTGCCGGTTTCGGGCGCTCCGGCTTTCGCCGCCGTGGGCAAGGGCCGCGCGCAAATCGCCGAAGCGGTTACGAATCTGCGCAAGGCGCTGGACCCCAACGCCGCGACCTTGGGCGATATTCCGGCCTTCGACGTGGGACTGGCCGCGTCGCTCTATAACGATCTTCTCAAGCCCGTCGAAGCGGGCTTCGCGAACGCCAATTCGCTGCTGGTTGTGCCGCACGACGCGCTGGGGCAATTGCCGTTCGGCGTGCTGGTCACGCAAGCGACGACGCTGGCGCCCGAGCGCGCCAACGACGCGCTGTTCGCCAATTATAGACAAGTGCCGTTCCTGATCCGCAAGGCGGCGATCACGCAATTGCCGTCGGTCGCGTCGCTGGCCACGTTGCGCGGGCTGCCGGTGCCGCCCGCGAACCGCAAGGCGTTCGTCGGGTTCGGCGATCCGTGGTTCAACGCCGACCAGGCGGCGGAAGCCAAGGCCGAACAGGTGACGCAAACCGCACAACTCACGACGCGCGGGCTTCAAACGCGCGGGCTGAAGCTCGTGCGCCGCAACGCGCCCGCCACGCAAGGGGTGGACAGCGCCGAGCTTGGCTTGCTGCCGCGTCTGCCCGACACGGCCGACGAAGTGCGCGGCATCGCGATGGCGCTCAACGCCGACGCGTCCGACGTGATCCTGGGCGCCGCCGCTAACGAAAAGACGGTCAAGGCGATGGATCTATCCGATCGTCGCGTCGTGATGTTCGCGACGCATGGCTTGATCCCCGGCGATTTGAACGGCCTGACGCAGCCCGCCTTGGCGCTGTCCGCGCCCAATGTCGCCGATGCCGACGGCGACGGGCTGCTGACGCTGGACGAAGTGCTCGCCTTGCGTCTCAACGCCGATTGGGTCGTCCTCTCCGCGTGCAACACCGCGACGGGCGACGGGGCGGGGGCGGAAGCCGTGTCGGGCCTGGGCCGCGCCTTTTTCTATGCCGGCACGCGCGCCTTGCTGGTGTCGAACTGGCCGGTCGAAACGACATCGGCGCGGGCCCTGACGACCGATTTGTTCGCCCGCCAGGCGCGCGACGCGAACCTCGCCCGCGCCGAAGCCCTGCGTCAGGCGATGGCCGGATTGATCGACGGGAGGGGGCTGGTCGATCCGGCGTCCAATGCGACCGTTTTCGCCTATGCCCATCCCATTTTTTGGGCGCCCTTCACCCTGGTGGGCGATGGCGGCGGCACGGCGCGCCAGCAAGCGGCGGTCCCGTAACCTGTGACGGCGGTCACTGACTTGTGCGGCCGCCGGACTATGCTACCCTCGACAGCGTAAATTTCTCTTTTGGACGCGAGCCATGAACCGTTTGGCGGGCATCGTTTTGGCGGCGGCTTTGGGCGCCTTGCTGGCGGCGGCCCCGGCATTCGCGTCGAAAAAAGTGGCGCTGGTGATCGGCAATTCGAACTATGCCGACGCGCCGCTGCGCAACCCGGCCAACGACGCGCGGGAAATGGCGAAATCGTTGCGCGCGCGCGGCTTTGACGTTCTGCTGAAGGAGAACGTGACGAAGGCCCAGTTCAGCGACGCGGTCGCCGATTTCGGCGAGAAACTGGCCGAGGGCGATACGGCGCTGTTCTTCTATGCCGGTCACGGGATGCAGGTGCAGGGCCGCAACTATCTGGTTCCCGTCGATGCGCGTATCACGTCCGAGCAGCGCGTGCGCTTGGAAACGCTGGACGTCGAAGCCGTGCTCGATCAGATGGCGGCGGCCAAGGCGCGCGTGTCGATGGTGATTCTGGACGCCTGCCGCAACAATCCGTTCGAGCGGCGCTTCCGGTCGACCGGCGGGGGACTTGCCCAAATCAACGCGCCTGAAGGCACGCTGATCGCCTATGCGACGGCACCGGGCAAAGTGGCGGCGGATGGCGAGGGCAGCAACGGGCTTTATACCCAAGCGCTGCTGCGCGCGTTGAACGAACCCGGCTTGAAGGTCGAGGAAGTCTTCAAGCAGGTGCGTATCGACGTCGCCCGCGCGTCCGGCGGCGCCCAGGTGCCATGGGAAGCATCGTCGTTGACCGGCGATTTCTTCTTCCAGCCGCCGCAGGCCGGTGCGGCGCCGGCGGCCCCGGTGGATCGCGAAACGCTGTTCTGGGACTCGATCAGAACATCGAACAACCCGGCCGAGATGCGCGCCTATCTCGACGCCTATCCGGCCGGCACTTTCGCGTCGATCGCGCGCGAGCGTATGGCGGCGTTGAGCGCCGCGAACGACAGCGCGCCGCGCGGACAGGTCGCGGCCGTGCCGCGGATCGCGCGCTCGATCACGACCACGTTGATGGCGAATGTCGATGCCGGTGTCGTGATTCTGACCGCGGGTACGTCGCATATCACGATCGAGAACAACGTGGTTCGATTGACGCTGTCGAACCATCAAAGCAATTCGATCACGGGGGTGTTCCGCTGTCTCGGCGTCGGCAAGGTCGATGCCGATTTGCGGGTCCCGCCGCTGGCGCTCGACTGCGAAAGCTATTTCGGCCGGGAGACGCACAGCGTCACCGGCCATCTGGAGGAATCGAACGGGCGGTTTACCGCTCATATAACATTCAATAGTATTCGCGGCCGGACCACCGAGGTCGTATACAAATGATCGTACGTGCCGTTTGCCTTGCCGTTCTCGTTTGCGCCGCGCCCGCCATCGCACAGCAGGCGGCGCTGGTCGAGGATGCGAAGGGCAAGAATCTCGACGTCGATTTCATGGATTACGTCGATGCCGGACGCGTCATCAAATTGGCGCCGGGCGACGAGCTGGTGCTCGGCTATCTGCGCTCCTGCTGGCGCGAGACGATCAAGGGCGGCACCGTGACGGTGGGCGCCGAGCAATCGACCGTCGCGGGCGGAACCGTGCGCCGCGAAAAGGTCGAATGCGACGGCGGCAAGATGCGCTTGACCCAGGCGCAATCGGGCCAAGCCGGCGTGATGGTCTTCCGCGCCCCGCCGCGTCCCGCGCAAGGCGCCGCGGCACCGCAAGCCACGCTCTACGGTTTGTCGCCCGTCCTCGACGTGAAGGGCGGGGGCACCGTCACGATCGAGCGCATCGATGCGCCGGGCGAGAAACTCACCGTCCAAGTCGCCGCCCAGCAATTGCAGCGCGGCGCGTTCCACGATCTCGCCAAGGCGGGCCAAACGCTGGTTGCGGGCGGCGTCTATCGCGCCTCGGCCGGGCCGGGGCGCGAAATCGTGTTCAAGGTCGATCCCGAGGCCAAGCCCGGCCAAGCGCCGGTCATCTCGCGCCTCTTGCGTCTTTAGGAAATGAAACGCCGCGATCTGGCCGCCGCCGCGCTTCTGGTCGCGGCCGTTTCGTTTTTCCCGCTGACACCGTGGGGCGAACGCGTCGCGGGCCTGTCGCTCGATGCCGCATTCGCGCTGCGCCACGCCGTCTTCGGGGCCGCGCGCGGGCCCGAGGATTCGCGAGTCGCGGTGATCGCGATCGACGAGGAAACGCATCGCACACCGCCTTTCGCCGATCTGCCGCAGGCGATGTGGACGCCGGAATTGGCGCCGGTGTTGAACGCCGTGCTCGACGCCAACGCGAAGATCGTCGGCTTCGACGTGATCTTTCCGACCTCCGTCGAACGTCTCGTGCCCGGCTTCGAGCGCGAATTCCTGCGCGCCTTGCGCGCGGGCTCGCGCGAGGGCCGCGTGCTGCTCGGCAAGGTGCAGCATCAAACCCAGCCGATCCGCCCCTTTCCGGGCCAGAGCTTCGCGGTCGGCAATGCCGCGAATATCCGCGCGGTCAATCTGATCGCCGATGCCGACGATTCGATCCGCCGCGTGCCCTTGCACTTGGAGGCGGAAGAAGCGAGCGGCGGCACGCGTCGCGAGACGAGCTTCGCGTTCGAAATCGCGTCGCGCCTCGCCGGGAAAACGCCGGATGTCGCGGGCGTGCGCGACGGCGCGATGACGATCGACTTCACCGGCGGCGGGCGCGACGTACCGATCTTCTCGCTCGCCGATTTGCGCGCCTGCGCGGCGAAGGGCGACGCGGAATTCTTCGCACGGCATTTCAAGGACAAGGCCGTGTTGATCGGCGCGGTGTTGGATGTCGAGGATCGCAAGATCACGTCCAAACGCTTTATCGCGGGGCCCGAGGGTGCAGGTGCGGGCCCACGCTGTGCGCTGGCGCCACGCGCCGATTTGGTGAAGGCGGATTTCACGCGCGAAGCGATCCCCGGCGTGTTGATCCACGCCGCCGCGATCGAGAATTTTTTGCGCGGGCGCGGGCTTGCCGATTTGTCGCCGCCAAAGCGCGCGCTGGCCGTCGTGCCCGGCGTAATGCTCGCGGCTTTCGCGGCGCTGGCATTGCCGGCATCGCTGGCGGGTCTCGCCTTGTTGGGTATCGCGGCGACCTGGACGGCACTGGCGACGGTCGCACTGCAAGGCGGCTTCGTGCTGCCCTGGCTCGATGGCTTGGCGGCCGCGTTCGCGGCGGCGGCGCTGCTCGCGGGCTATCGCTTCGCCGTCGCCGATAAGGATAAGCGCTTTCTGCGCCGCAGCTTCGCGCTTTATCTCGCGCCGGCCGTGATCGACAAGCTGGTCGCGGGCGACACGCCGCCGCAATTGGGCGGCGAGGAGCGCGAAGTGAGCGTGCTCTTTTCCGACGTCGCGGGCTTCACCGCGCTGTCGGAAGGCCTGACGCCCGCCGAACTCGTCGCGACGATGAATGTCTATTTGTCGGCGATGACGGAGATCGTCGAAGCCAATGGCGGCTTCGTCGACAAATATATCGGCGACGCCATCGTCGCGGTGTTCGGCGCGCCGCTCGACGATCCGCAGCATGCGCGTAATGCCGTGACGGCCGCCCTGCAATGCCAGGCGAGGCTCGCCGCGTTGAACGCCGATCCGGCCCAGCCCTTCAAGGGCAAGCGCCTGGGGGCGCGCATCGGCGTCAATACCGGCACGGCGCTGGTCGGCAATATCGGTTCGACACGGCGCTTCAACTACACCGTGATGGGCGACACGGTGAATCTTGCCTCGCGCTTGGAAGGGGCGAACAAGTATTTCGGCTCCGCGATCATGGTGTCGGATGCCACGCGCGCCGCGTGCGGCGACGCCGGTATCGTCTGGCGCGAACTCGATCGCGTTCGCGTGAAGGGGCGCGCCGCTCCCGTCGCGATCCACGAGCCCTTGGCGCCAACGCAAAGCGAATTCGCCGCACCCTACGCGCGCGCTTTGGCGCTTTATCGCGCGCGCGATTTCACCGGCGCCAAGTCGGTTTTGTCGCCGCTCGCGACGCGCGACAAGGCGGCCGCATCGTTCCTGACGCGCATCGACGAAACGTTAGCCGATCCGCCGGGCGCCGATTGGGATGCGGTCACGACCCTCGACGGGAAGTGAGTCGCCAAGCGGCCAACATGCCGCTTAGACTGGCCCCTCGTTCGGCGAGGATCGAGGGCGCAAATGAATTGGAAGTGGCGCGCGCGGCTGCGCGATTGGGGCACGCTGGCGGCGGCGGTGGCGAAGGTCTACGGACCGATCGCGCTGCTGATCGCGGCGGGGTTCTATGTCGCGTTCCGGTTCGTGGCGCCGCCGCCGCCCGACACGTTGCGCTTCGCCGCCGGGGCGGAAGGCGGGTCCTATGCCGCCTTCGCCGAACGCTACGCGCAGATTTTGGCGCGCGACGGGGTGAAGCTCGAGATCCTGCGCACCGCCGGCGCGCTTGAAAATCTGCATATGTTGAGCGGCGGGGAGAACCGCGCTGATGCCGGCTTCGTGCAAGGCGGCGTGGGCTCTGAGGAAGGCTCGCCGGGCGTGGCCGTGCTCGCGACCGTCTTTCACGAGCCCGTTTGGCTAATGGTGCGCGCCGATTTGCGCGTGACCAAGCTCGCCGATATGCGCGGCCGGCGCATCGCGATCGGCCCGGAAGGCTCGGGCACGCAAATCCTCGCGCGACAATTGCTGCGCGCCAACGGCTTCGATATGGCGAGCGACGTGCAAGCCGTCGCGATGGGCACGGGCGATGCGCTGGTGGCGCTGCGCGAGCGGCGGATCGACGCGGCCTTCGCCGTGTCGGCGCGCCCGCCCGAAGGCCTCGCCGATATGCTGGCAAGCGGGCGCGCGCGCCTGATCGGCTTCCCGCGCCACGAAGCCTATAAGCACAATTTCCCGTTCCTCGCTTCGGTCGTGCTGCCGGGCGGCTCGCTCGATCTCGCGCGCGACGTACCGAACGAAGACCTCGTGCTGCTCGCCCCGGTGGCGCAGCTCGCGGTGCGCGAAGATCTGCATCCCGCCCTTGTGCAATTGCTGTTCAAGGCGGCGAAGGAAGTGCATAGCCCGCGGCAGTTGTTCGCGCCGCCGGGCATGTTCCCCTCGCTCGACTATCTCGATTTCCCCGAACACGAGGATAGCGAGCGCCTGGTGCGGCGCGGACCCGGCGTGCTCGTCGCCTATCTGCCGTTCTGGCTCGCCGTGCTGATCGAGCGCACGCTGGTCATGCTGATCCCGCTGATCACGCTGATGATCCCGCTGATGCGCTTGGCGCCGCCGATCTATCGCTGGCAGATCCGCGGCAAGATCAATCGCTGGTACAAGCGCTTGCGGACGATCGAGGTACGACTGCTGAACGAATCCGATCCGACGGCCAGGGAATCCTGCCGTGCCGAGTTGTCGTCCATCGAAAAAGCGGTCGAATCGTTGAAGTTGCCGCATTCCTACGACGACGCGTTGTATCAATTGCGCATGCATGTGCGCTTCGTGCGCGAAAAAGTCGCGGGCGACCAGTAAGTCTATTCCTTCAGAATCAAAGACTTGATGGAGAACGGCGGGATTCGTCCGATAAAGCGTTCGGCATTAAGCTCCAGGTAAGCGTCTCGCCCTTAAATACGCGAAGAAAACGCATGGCCGGGCCCGTTTATGGCCCTCGCGACCACGGAGTCGAAGATGGACGATCTGCTGCGGGACTTCCTGACCGAGACCAACGAAAATCTCGGCATGCTCGATACCGAGCTCGTGAAGCTCGAGCAGAACCCGAACGATCCGGGTCTGGTTTCCAGCATTTTCCGCATGATGCACACGATCAAGGGCACGTGCGGTTTCTTGGGCCTGCCGCGCCTGGAAAAGGTCGCGCATGCCGGCGAGAACCTGCTCGACAAGATCCGCGACAAGGAACTGGTCGCCGACACCACGGCGGTCTCGCTGATCTTGGAATCGATCGATCGCATTAAAAGCCTGTTGTCGGTGCTCGAGCAGACGGAAGCCGAGCCCGAGGGCGAAGATTCCGATCTGATCCAACGCCTGAACGATTTCGCCGCCGGCAAGGGGGCGGCCGCGCCCGCCGCCGCCGCACCGGCTTCGCCCGTGCCGTTGCAAGCGCTCGCCTCGACGCCGGCCGAACCCGAACCCGACGAGCATGGTTTCGTGCCGGTGCCTGCGCACAAAACCGCCGCCGTCGCCGACGCCATCGCCGCCGAGAAGGGCGGTGCGACGCCCGCAGCGCCGCCGCCGGTTCCCGTCGCCGCCGCGCCGGCCCCGGCACCCGTCGCCGCGGCCGCCAAGCCGCCGGTCGCGGCTTCCGCCGCACCCCCGCCCGCCAAGGCGGAAACGGCCGAATCCGCCATCGCCGCCTCGTCGATCCGCGTCAATGTCGACGTGCTCGAAAACCTGATGACGATGGTTTCCGAGCTCGTGCTGACCCGCAACCAGCTGCTCCAAATTCTGCGCTCGCAGAAGGACAGCGAGTTCGCCGCGCCCTTGCAGCGCCTCAACCACGTGACGTCGGAGTTGCAGGAAGGCGTCATGAAGACGCGCATGCAGCCGATCGGCAACGCCTGGTCGAAGCTGCCGCGCTTGATCCGCGATCTCAGCCACGAACTCGGCAAGAAGATCGACCTGCTGATGCACGGTCAGGAGACCGAGCTTGATCGCCAGGTTCTGGAGCTCATCAAGGATCCGCTGACCCATCTCGTGCGCAACTGCGCCGATCACGGGCTGGAACCGCCGGACGAGCGCCGCGCCGCCGGCAAGCCCGAAACGGGCAAGGTGATTTTGAACGCCTTCCACGAAGGCGGCCATATCATCATCGAGATCAAGGACGACGGCCGCGGTCTCAACATCGACCGCATCAAGCAGAAGGCCGTGCAGAACGGCGTGGCGAGCGAAGCCGAAATCGCCGCCATGTCCGATCAGCAGGCCGCGCAATTCATCTTCGCCGCCGGCTTCTCGACGGCCGCCCAGGTCACCTCGGTCTCGGGCCGCGGCGTGGGCATGGACGTCGTGCGCACCAACATCGAAAAGATCGGCGGCACGGTCGAGCTCAAATTCCAGCGCGGCAAGGGTACCGCCTTCGTCATCAAGATTCCGCTGACCCTCGCCATCGTGTCGGCGCTGATCGTCGAATGCTCGGGCGAGCGTTTCGCGATCCCGCAGATCAGCGTGCTCGAACTCGTGCGCGCGCACGGCAATTCGGAAACGACGGTCGAGCGCGTCAACGACGCGCCTTTCCTGCGCTTGCGCAACCGCCTGCTGCCGCTGGTGTCGCTGCACGACACGCTGCGCCTGGGCGAAACGCGCGCCATGGACGACGACAAGAGCTTCATCGTCGTCACGCAAGTCGGCAACTACACCTTCGGCATTATGGTCGACCGCGTGTTCGACACCGAAGAAATCGTGGTCAAGCCGGTGGCGCCGATCCTGCGCGACATTCCGATGTTCTCGGGCAACACGATCCTGGGCGACGGCTCGGTCATCATGATCCTCGATCCCAACGGGATCGCAGCGGGCACGGGCGCTTCGGCGGCGACGATGTCGGAAGCCCAGGCCGACCAAGCCGTGACCGAAGTCGCGCGCAGCGAAGGCGAGCGTGTGGCGCTTCTCGTCTTCCGCGCGGGCGGTCAAGCGCCCAAGGCGGTGCCGCTGTCGCTGATCGCGCGTTTGGAGGAAACCGACGCCGCGCAGATCGAGTATTCCGACGGCAAGCCGGTGCTGCAGTATCGCGGCAAGCTGATGCCGCTGGTGACGATCGATCCGAACTACGGCATCCGTTCGGAAGGCCGTCAGCCGATCCTGGTCTTCGCCGATCGCAACCGGAATATGGGTCTGCTGGTCGACGAGATCGTCGATATCGTCGAGGAACGCCTGTCGATCGAGATGAACAACGCGCGCCCCGGCATGGTCGGGTCGGCGATCATCTCGGGCAAGGCGACCGACGTGATCGACACCGCGCATTATCTGGCGCAGGCCTTCGGCGATTGGTTCGGCAAGTCGGATCAGCCGTTCGGCGCCCAGACGCAGGCGCGCCGCCTGCTGCTGGTCGACGACAGCCCGTTCTTCCGCAACCTGCTCCAGCCGATCCTGCAAGTCGCCGGCTACGACGTGACGACGGCCGATACGGCCGCCCAGGCGTTGACGCTGTGCGAAAGCGGGCGCGAGTTCGACGTCATCGTTTCCGACATCGAAATGCCCGGCATGTCCGGCTTCGATTTCGCCGAGACGCTGCGCCGGTCCGAGAAGTTCCGAGAAACGCCGATCCTGGCCTTGTCCTCGCACACGCATCCGGCCGATATCGACCGCGCGCGCCGCGTGGGCTTCACCGATTTCATTCCCAAGCTGGATCGCGAAGGCCTGCTCGCCTCGCTGTCCGAATTGGGCGGCCGTTCGGCGGCCGAGTGATCGAAGGATAGACATCCATGTCCAATCTTCCCGCCATCGCCAATAAGCCCGGCGCCGTCGAAACCGCCGCGTTCGGCGCCACCGCCGGCAGCGATTTCGTCACCATGACGGTCGCCGACCAGCTGTTTGGCATTCCCGTTTTGACCGTGCAGGACGTGCTGGGCCCCCAGCGCATCACGCGCGTTCCCATGGCGCCGCCGGAAGTCGCGGGCGCCTTGAACTTGCGCGGGCGCATCGTGACCGCGATCGACGTGCGCCGCCGCCTGGGGCTGCCCAAGCGCGAGGGCAATGCCGCGGGCATGAACGTCGTCGTCGATTTCAAGGGCGAGCTTTACGCCCTGATGGTCGACAATGTGGGCGAGGTTCTGTCGCTGTCGGCCGATTCCTACGAACGCAATCCCGCCACGCTCGACCCGCGCTGGCGCGACGTCTCGGCCGGCATCTATCGCCTCAAAGGCAAGCTTCTGGTCGTGCTGGAAGTGGCCCGCCTGCTCGATCTTAAAGTGAAGCGCGGCGCGGAAGCGGCTTGAGCCCCACTTGATCTAATGCCTATTCTCCCCCGACGGGGAGAACGGGCATGGCCAGCGTCGAGAATTTCGAGACCAACGGCGGGATCGCGATCGTCGAATTGCCGGGCGGCGACGCCGGCAAGGCGCGCCTCGTGTGGGGCGACGCGCTGTTCCACGCCGAATTTCCCGAAGCGCAAGGGGCGACCGGCGGCGGCTTGGGCGACGACGAAATCGCCCGCGCCAAATTCGCCGCCGCTTTGAACCCGTTGGCGTTGGGTGCCACGGCCGCCATCGCTTGCGAAGGCGATTGGCTGTTCGGGCGCGATGTCGTGGGCATCCTGCGCGCGGTGCGCACCGGGCCGTCGACCTTCTTGCTGAGCTTTCCTTTCGCCAGCAACGCGCTGGCCGATGCGATCGAAGCGCAGATCGCCGAAGCGCTGGACGGGCTGCCGATCGCGCTTTCGATCTGTGCGGCCGACGGCGAAACGCCGGGCGAAATTCTGTGGATGAACGAAACCTTCCGCCAATTGATGGCGGGATCGGATTTCGACTTGATCGGCACGGCATTGGGCGCACATTTCGCGCTGCCGGGCACGTTCACGATATTGATGGCTGCGACCGGGCCGCTGGTTCCTTGCGCGCCGTTCCCGACCGCGCTCAAAACGCTGGAAGGGATGGTGACGCCGGTGATGGTGTCGGCCAAACGCGTCGCGTTCCGCCGCCGTGCGGCCGCGATGATCTGCCTCGCCCGCGCGATTTAGATATTCATTTTCCGCGCGGCGGCTTCCAGCTCGTCGATCAGCTGCATGCCGGGCACGATTTCCGAGCGCACGAATTCCAGGCGCTTGTTGGGCCCGCCGCCCGCGGTGGGGAAGCGTTCGCGCCACAGCTGCATCTTGACCGCGAGGCCGCACAACACGCCGCCCATCGAGCGGTGGTTGGAGAACACCAGATCCTTCATCTGCGCGAAGGAATTGGCGTTGATGTCCTTCCAGAAATCGCTGCTCTTGCGATTGAAGGATTCGAAACGGCCGGTCAGCGAGATGATCACGCCCGACAGCGAATCCTTCACCTTGTCGAGCATCTGCTTCGACAGGCGGTCGTGCTTGATCATCTGGTTTTCTTCGAGCGGCTTGATCCAGTCGAGGAAGCCCTGGACCTGCGGCACGACCGTGTCGAGGCAGGATTTGAAATAGGCGAGCGACAAATACGTGTCGCCGTAATCCTCCAGGAAGCGCGGAATCTCGGTCAGCGGCACGTTCAGCTTCTGCGACATCGCGCGCAGATTCTTGAGCGCGTCTTCCCGGTTGGGATTGGCGATCAGGCGCAGAATGTCGGAAACGTCGTTCACCTCGATCTCGGTCCCGCCATAGATCTGCTGGATCAGCGGGTGGGTGAACGCCTTCATATGCTCGGTCAGTTCGCGGCGCTTGCCCTCGGAAAGCTGCAGGTCCTTTTTCTCGTCGACCGGCAGTTTCAATTGCCGCATGGCGAGGCGCAGCGTGTACACGTCGAACGACGGCACGGTCGCCAGGTTCTGCAGGATCGGCATGTCCTTGCGCAGCTGTTCGCCGTAGCTTTGGAAGACCGAGTGCAGCGTCTCCAGCGGGACCTGGGCCGATTTGTGGCTTTGGTCCTTGTAGAGCTCGATCACCGTATCGAGACGCACGTTCTTGATCAGGCGCAGGCGGCGCAGGCCGGGCGTTTCCAGCGGGATGATGCGCAGCGGCAGGATATGGAGCGCGTCCTGACTTTCGGCGTCGAATTCCTCCTCGCCGCCCGCCGCGCCGGCGGCGGCCGGTTCGGCCGGCGTCGAAGCGCCCGCGGGGGGCGCTTTGGGCGCTTCGGCGGCGCTGGGGTGGGCTGGGTCAGACGGTGTCATATAAGAATGTTTAACGGTCCGGCGGCGAAGTTTCCACAGACACTTGACCGCACCCGGTAGCGCTCCGGATCGGACATCAAGCTCATCCGAACAATTTGTCGATATCGGCTTGCGAAGACGTCGCACCGGCCGCGGCGGGTTCGGGCGCCGGGGCCTTCGCGGCCGGCGGGGCGGCATTGGGGGCCGGGGGCGGCGATACGGGGGCGGGTTCCGGCATCGGTTCGGCGTCGGGCGTATCGGCCATGGCACCGTTCAGCAGCGCGTCGATCTCGTCCTGGGTGCGGCCTTGGCCGGGCAGCGACGGGCCGTTTAGCAGATGGCTGTCGGCGCGGCTGTCGGCGGCCGGGGCGGCGGCGGGTTTGACGCCCGATAGCGCGTCGGCCCCCCAAATCTCGACCATCGCGGCGACGCGCTGGTCGATATAGCGCAGCGTGTTGACGACCTTCGAGATGCGCTGGCCGGTGATGTCCTGGAACGAGCAGGCGGTGAAGATCTCGGTCGCCTGATCGGTCAGGATCTGGCCTTGCTCGGCAAGGTCGGCGGGCAGGGCACCGGCGATTTCCATCACGCGCTCGGCGGCGTTCAGGATGTCCGACGTCGCGCGCTCGGTCGCCTGGACGATCTGGTCGAGCTCGCTGGTCGCGGTAACGATCCGGTTCGCCGAGGATTCGATCTTGTGATCTTTCTCGTGCAGGGCGGCGATTTCCTGTTTCGCGGTCTGGATATGGGCGGCCATGCTTTGCAGCTCGGCGCGCAGCACTTCCAGGCTGGTCGCTTCCTTCTGCACCTCGAACTGGCGCAAGGTCCATTCGCGCAACGACGACGCGATGCGCCGGGCCTCGTCCACCGCCACCAAGCGCTGGCGCTGGTCGCGCATACGCAGGAAGGCGCGGCCGCGCGCGCTGTTTTGCAGCGCGTCCTCGATCGCGAAATAGTCGTCGTCGGAAAGCTGGTTTTTCGGCATGGCGGATGGCCTGGCAGGAGGTTCGGTGCGGCCGAATTATAGCGAAATCCGGTCGCGCCGGATGCGCCGTCCGGGGCTTGGACGGCGCTTCCAGTCCCCTATTAAACGCATGGCCCGGTTAAGAGAATCTTCAGGTCGATGAAGAAGCCTCGCAGCCGTTTTCGGATCGTGCGAGGCCCAGCGCCGGTCACATTTCGCACCGCGATATGCGGGCCTTCAGCCTGCGCCTTGCACTTGCGCGCGCGGCCGGAATGTCATCAAATCGTAACCATAAGTCGCGATATGGGGGATCCGCCCCCGCGTCCTTCAGGGAGAGAGAGATGAACGCCCTTCGTTACGCCGCTTCAGCGGCAATCGTCGCCGCATTTCCGCTATTCGCCGGTGCCGCCCAAGCCCAAGGCTCGCTGACGCTTTATTGCTCGGTGCAAGAAGAATGGTGCCGCCCGATGGCGGCCAATTTCGAGCGCGAGACCGGCATTAAGGTCAATATGACCCGCAAATCCTCGGGCGAAACCTACGCCCAGGTGAAGGCCGAATCGCGCAACCCGCGCGGCGACGTGTGGTGGGGCGGCACGGGCGACCCGCATCTTCAGGCGGCCGAAGAAGGCCTGCTGGCCGAATACCGCTCGCCGGTCTTGAAGGACCTGCATGATTGGGCGGTGCGCCAGGCCGAGATTTCGAAGTACCGCACGGTCGGTATCTATTCGGGCGCGCTGGGTTATTCCTTCAACACCCGCACGCTCGCCCAGAAGAACCTGCCCGAACCCAAGTGCTGGCGCGATCTCGCCCGCCCCGAATACAAGGGCGAAATCCAGGTCGCGGACCCGAACTCGTCGGGCACGGCCTATACGATGCTGGCGTCGCTCGTGCAGTTGTTCGGCGAAGAACCCGCGTTCGACGTGATGCGCCGCATGCACGCGAACGTGAACCAGTACACGCGTTCGGGTGCCGCTCCCGCGCGCGCCGCCGCGACCGGCGAATCGCTGATCGGCATCACCTTCCTGCACGACGCGGTGACGCAGGTCGTCGCGGGCGCCCCGGTGAAGATCGTGGCGCCGTGCGAGGGCACGGGCTTCGAGATCGGCTCGATGTCGATCATCAAGGGCACGCGCAACATGGCGAACGCCAAAAAGTTCTACGACTGGGCGCTGTCGCCCGCGGCCCAGGCGCTGGGTGCGGCGGCGAACTCGTTCCAGCTGCCGTCGAACAAGAACTCGGTCATCCCGCCGCAGGCCCCGCGCATGTCGGACATCCTGTTGATCGAGTACGACTTCGTGCGCTACGGCTCGGCCGCGGAACGCGACCGCCTGCTGCAGCGTTGGACGAAGGAAATCCGCTCGGGCTCCTAAGCCCGGCGGTGGGCGGCGCGGCCGGTCAGAGACCGGCCGCCCGCGCCGTTTCGCTCAAATACCGGCGGCCCATCCGCGCATATGTCAGCGGGTGGGCCTTCGCCGGATCCTGCTCCGCCTCGACGACCAGCCAGCCCGCATAGCCCGCGCGCTTCAGCTCGGCGAAAATCGGCGGATAATCGACCGACCCATCGCCCGGCACGGTGAACACGCCGTCCAGCACGCTGTCGAGGAACGAGCGCTTGTTGCGCTTGGCTTCCGCTAGCACGGCCGCGCGGATGTCCTTGCAATGGACGTGCGCGACGCGCTTGGCGTATTTGCGCGCCAGCTTCAACGGATCGCCGCCGGCATAGGTGAAATGGCCGGTGTCGAGCAGCAGTTCCACCTCCGGGCCCGCCTTGGCCATCAGCGCGTCGATCTCGCTTTCCGTTTCGATCACCGTGCCCATGTGGTGGTGATAGGCAAGGCGGATGCCCTGCGCGCGCAGGCGCTTGCCCACTTCGGTCATGCGGCTTGCCAGCAAATCCATTTCCGAATCGGTCAAGCGGCGGCGGCTGTCGAGCGACGCGGTCTTGTCGCCATGCACGCAGCCGGTGACTTCGGCATAGACCATCACGGGGCTGCCCATGGCTTTGAGCAGCGTCAGATGATCGTCCATCGCCGCCATTTCGGCGTCGACGTCGCGTTCCAGCAGGCGCGAGGAATACCAGCCCGAGACGATCTTGAGCTTGTGCTTGGCCATGATGGGGGCGAGCTTCGCCGCCTGGCGCGGGAATTTGTTCCCCAGCTCGACGCCGTCATAGCCGGCTTCCTTGGCTTCCGTCAGGCAGGTTTCCAACGGCGTATCGCCGCCCAGCGACGGCATGTCGTCGTTGGTCCAGGTCAGCGGGTTGATTCCGATCGGGCACGACATGGGGTTTAGGCTCCCCGGCGCTGGGCGCGCCGCTTGTTGAGATAGGTTTGACGGTGGCGGCGCGTGCGCGGCGCATCGGGGACGGCCACGTCCCACCATGCCCCGCCTTCGCCCGTGCTGTGCTTGGCGTCGGTGTCGATGACGATCACCTGCGTCGTCTTGGCGCGCTTGGCGGCGCGCAAGGCGTCTTCCAGACCCGCAAGATCGTCGACCTTGGTGGCTTCCGCACCCAGCGCCAGCGCATGGACGGCGAAATCGACCGGCGGATGGTCGTCCGACAGGCGGTTGTTGAACGGCGCGCCGCCGGTCGCGGCCTGAAGGCGCGCGATACAGCCGAAGCCGCGATTGTCGAGCACGACGATGGTGAGCTTCGCCCCCAACGCCACCGATGTCGCGATTTCGGAATTCATCATCAGATACGAGCCATCGCCCACGAGCACATAGACCTCGCGCTCGGGCGCCGCCAGCTTGGCGCCCAGACCGCCCGCGATCTCGTAGCCCATGCACGAGAAGCCGTATTCGAGGTGGTAGCTGGCCGAATCCTTGGCGCGCCACAGCTTGTGGAGTTCGCCCGGCAAGCCGCCCGCCGCGCAGATCATCACATGCGGATGATCCATCGCGACGCGATTGACGACGCCGAGCACGGCGGCATCGCTGGGAAGGCCCGGCTGCGGCGCGATCGCCTTGGCGGCGACGCGGTTCCAAGCGCGCACCGACCGCGCGGCTTTCGCCGTCCAGGCATCGGGCGCCTTCCAGCGGCCGAGCTTGGCGTCGAGCGCCTTCACGCCTTCGCGCGCATCGGCGACGAAGGGCATCGCGCCGTGCTTGGCGGCGTCAAACGCGCCGACATTCAACTGGATCAGCTTCAGCTTCGGATTGCGGAACACGGTGCGCGACGCGGTCGGGAAATCGGCCAGGCGCGTGCCCACCGCCAGCACCACATCGGCTTCCGCCGCCAGCGCATTGGCCGCCCCCGTGCCCGTCACGCCCAGCGCCCCGGCATTGGCCGGATGGTCCCAGGCGAGGGCACCTTTGCCGGCCTGCGTGTCGGCCGTGGGGATGCCGTGCTTGACCGCGAAATCGCCCAGCACGCGTTCGGCACCGGAGAATTTCACGCCGCCGCCGACCAGGATCATCGGCTTCTTGGCAGCCTTCAACGCGGCCGCCGTTTGGGCCAATTCGTCGATATCCGGTTGCGGGCGGCGAATGCGATGAACCCGCTCGGCGAAGAATTCGGGCGGGCAGTCGAACGCCTCGGCCTGCACATCTTGCGGCAGGCAGATCACGGCGGGCCCGCAATCGGCCGGGTCGAGCAGCACGCGCAACGCGGCGGGGGCGGAGACCAGAATTTGTTCGGGTCGCGTGATGCGATCCCAATACCGCGAGACGGGGCGGAACGCGTCGTTGGCCGAAACGGCCGCGTCGCCGAAATTCTCGATCTGTTGGAGTACGGGGTCCGGGCGGCGGTCGGCGAACACGTCGCCGGGCAGCAGCAGAACCGGCAGGCGGTTCACATGCGCGACGGCGGCGGCCGTCACCATATTCGTGGCCCCCGGCCCGATCGAGGTCGTGCAGGCCATCATCCGGTTGCGCGCATGGGTCTTGGCATAGGCGACCGCCGCCAGGGCCATCGCCTGTTCGTTATGGGCGCGCAAAGTCGGCAAAACATTGCGATGGGCGTGCAAAGCCGGCCCCAGCCCGGCGACATTGCCGTGGCCGAAAATCGCGAACACCCCGCCGAAAAGCGGGACGGTCTTGCCCTTCGTGTCGACGATTTTTTGCGCGGCCAGGAAGCGCACAAGCGCCTCGGCCGTGGTAAGACGCACACCCATCCGGTTCATCCCCAGCGACGATTGTTACAGACGATTGTTGTTGCGGTTTTGTGACATTGCGCGCTTATTTCCGGCCAAAGATCAAGAGGGAGAAACATGATCGAGTTCGCTCAGTTCGGTGCCGGTCGCATCGGCCGTATCCATGCCGCCGCCATCGCCGCTTCGGGCAAAGCGCGGTTGCGCTATGTCGTCGACGTCAACGCGAAGGCGGCCGCCGAGTTGGCCGCATCCTACGGCGCAAAGGCCGTCGATACCAAGACCGCGATGGCCGACCCGAAGGTCGGCGCGGTGCTGATCGCGTCGTCGACCGACACGCATGCCGATTTGACGATCGCCGCCGCCAAGGCCGGCAAGGCGATTTTCTGCGAAAAGCCGATCGATCTGTCGCTGGCGCGCGTCGACGCGTGCTTGAAGGTCGTCAAGGCCGCCAAAGTGCCGATGCTGGTGGGTTTCAACCGCCGCTTCGACCCGAGCTTCGCGTCGCTGCACGCGCGCCTGCGCGCCGGCGAAATCGGCGACGTGGAACAAGTCATCGTGTCGAGCCGCGATCCCGGCCTGCCGCCCTTCGAATACCTGAAGGTCTCGGGCGGGCAGTTCCGCGACATGACGATCCACGATTTCGATATGGCGCGCTGGCTGCTGGGCGAAGAACCCAACGAAGTCTTCGCCTTCGGCTCGGCGCTGGTCGATCCGCGCGTGGCGAAGGCCGGCGATATCGACAGCGCGATGGTGCTGCTGCGCACGAAGAGCGGCAAAATGGCGCATATCAACAATTCGCGCCGGGCGAGCTACGGCTACGATCAACGTATCGAAGTGCACGGCTCCAAGGGCCGATTGATGGCGGGCAACCACACGCCGACGACGGTCGAGAAGGCCGATGCGTTGTCCGTGTCGACCGACAAGCCGCTCTATTTCTTCCTGGAGCGTTACGCCGCCGCCTATCGCGCCGAGATGGACGCGTTCCTGACGGCGCTGACGACCAAGAAGAAGATGCCGGTCGGGGCCGATGACGGCCGCAAGGCGCTGGTTCTGGCGGAAGCGGCGCTCAAATCGTCGAAGACCGGCAAGCCGGTGAAGGTGAGCCTGTGAGGAGCCAGCGTCTGGACAGCAAGATCGTCGTCGTCACCGGTTCCACGCAAGGCCTGGGCGAGCGTATCGCGCGCGATGCCGCCGCGGTGGGTGCGGCCGGCATCGTCGTGACGGGGCGCAACGCCAAGCGCGGCGAAGCGGTCGCGGCCGATATTTCCAAAACCGCGCCCTGTCTTTTCGTCCAAGCGGAACTCGCCGACGAAAAACAGGTCCGCGCGGTGATGGAAAAAGCCGAAGCGAAGTTCGGCCGGATCGACGGGCTGGTGAATTCCGGCGCGCTGACCGATCGCGGCACGATCGAGAACACGACGGTCGAATTGTGGGACCGTCTCTACGCCGTGAACGTGCGCGCGCCCTTCATCCTGACGCAGGAATTCGTGCGCCGGGCGAAAGCGCGCAAGGCCGGCGGCTCGATCGTCAACATCATCACGCGCTCGGCGCATGGCGGGCAGCCCTTCCTGACGGCGTATTCGTCGTCCAAGGGCGCCCTCGCCACGCTGACCAAGAACGTCGCCAACGCGGTGCGATTCGACAAGATCCGCGTCAACGGCGTCAATATCGGCTGGATGGAAACGCCGGGCGAGCACGCGATCCAGGCGCGCGACGGCAATCCGCCCGATTGGCTGGAGAAGGCGTCGCCCAACCAGCCCTTCGGGCGCATCCTGTCGGTCGACGACGTGTCGACGTTGGCGCTCTATCTGCTGTCGGACGCCAGCGACATGATGACCGGCTCCGTGATCGATTTCGACCAGAACGTGATGGGAGGCTACGACTGATGACCGCGCATTCGAAAGCGCCCAAAGGCGGGTTTCCCGCCGGGCTCACATCGGTCGCCACGAAGGAAACCAATGACGGGTTCGGCATCGATTTCGCGGTGCTGAAGCTCAAGGCCGGCGAGACGTTCGAAGAAACCGCCGCGTGCGAAAGCGCCTATCTGCTGATGGCGGGCGAGGCGGAATTCCGCTTCGCCAATCGCGCCGAGCCCGCGTCGCGCGCGTCGTTGTTCGATGTCGGCCCCACTTGCCTGCATGTCGGCAAGGGCGAGCGCGTGGCGCTTGTCGCCAAAACCGACGCGGAATTCACGCTCTATCGCTGCGCCAACGCCAAGTCGCTGCAAGCGCGTTATTTCCGCCCGTCGGACGTGCCCGACGAATATCGCGGCAAGGGCCAGGTCGGCGATCAATGCCTGCGCAATGTGCGCACGATCTTCGACGCGGCGAATTCGCCGAAGGACGCCGAACTGGTGCTGGGCGAAGTCGTCACGCTGCCCGGCCGCTGGTCGTCCTACCCGCCGCATCACCATCCGCAGCCGGAGATCTATCACTATCGCTTCACCGAGAAGCAGGGCTACGGCCATGCCGAACTCGGCGAGACGGTGCTGAAGGTGCGCGACGGCGACACGGTGAAAATCGCCGACGGCCAGGACCACGCCCAAGCGGCCGCACCCGGCTACGGCATGTATTACGCCTGGGTCATCCGGCATCTGCCGAACAATCCCTACGGCGTGCCGGAATTCACCGAGGAGCATCGCTGGACGATGGCGAAGGACGCCAAGTTCTGGCGGCCCGAATGGTCGCGATGAAGAACGTCCCGCCGGCGGGACGCCGCTTCGATCTGATCGCGATGGGCCGCGCGGCCGTGGATTTCTACGGCGCGCAAATCGGCGGGCGGCTCGAGGATATGTCGAGCTTCGCCAAATATCTCGGCGGCTCGGCGGCGAACACCGCCTATGGCCTCGCACGCCTCGGCCATAAACCGTCGATGCTCGTGCGCGTGGGCGACGAGCATATGGGCCGCTTCGTGCGCGAGACGCTGGCCGATGCGGGCGTCGATGTTTCGCATGTGCGCACCGACAAGGACCGGCTGACCGGCCTCGTCATCCTGGGCGTGAAGGATCGCGAGACGTTCCCGCTGATCTTCTATCGCGAGAACTGCGCCGACATGGCCGTGTCGGCCGACGATTTCGACGCCGACTATATCGCGTCGGCGCGCGTGTTCCTGACCAACGGCACGCATTTCTCGGCCCCGTCCACGGCCGAAGCGGTCAAAACCGCGATCGCCTATGCGCGCAAAGCCGGCACCAAAACCGTGTTCGACGTCGATTACCGGCCGGTGCTGTGGGGCCTCGCGGGCAAGGGGCGCGGCGAAGATCGCTTCGTGCGCTCCGACGCCGTCTCCGCGCATTTAAAGGCGCTGGTGCCGCTGTTCGACGTGATCGTCGGTACCGAGGAGGAAATCCATATCTGCGGCGGCGCGACCGACACGCTGGCGGCGTTGCGCGCGATCCGCGCGCTGAACCCGACGGCCACGCTGGTGCTGAAGCTCGGCCCCAAGGGCGCGATGATTTTCGAAGGCGATATCCCTTCGAAACTCGACGACGGCGATTTCGCCCAAGGCGTGCCGGTCGAAACCTTCAACACGCTGGGGGCGGGCGACGCGTTCATGGCCGGGCTGATGTCCGGCTGGCTCGATGGGTTGTCGTGGGTCGATGCCGCCAAGCGCGGCAATGCGTGCGGCGCCATTGTCGTGTCGCGCCACGGCTGCGCGCCCGCCTGCCCGACGCGCGCCGAGCTCGAGATTTATTTCGCCGAGAAGACGGGCGTGTTCCGCCTGCATTCGGACGCGGACTTCGAAACGCGCCATCGCAAGATGACGCGCCGCCGCCATTGGCCGGAAGTGATGGCGCTCGCCTTCGACCATCGCATCCAGTTGGAAACGATGGCCGACGCCGCGAAGGCGCCGCGCGATCGTTTGTTCAAGCTCAAGGAACTGCTCGCCGACGCGGCCCTTGCCGTGGCGAAGGAAACGCCCGGGGCGGGCGTGCTCTGCGACGATCGCTGGGGCGAATCCGCCTTGTGGCGCATGACCGGCAAGGGTCTATGGATCGGCCGTCCGGTCGAGATGCCCGGCACGTTCCCGCTCGATCTGCAGCACGGGCCCGATCCGGCCTTGGCGCTGAAATCGTGGCCCGAGGAACATATCGTCAAATGCCTGATCTTCTGGCATCCCGACGATCCGGCCGAGGAACGCGACGCGCAGGAAAAGACGCTCGCCCGCGTGGTGCGCGCGGCGCACGCTTATGGCCTCGACATGCTGATCGAGGTGATCGCCTCGCGCGGCCGGAAGTCGTATCCCGAAGCCGTGCCCGTGGCGATGGAACGCTTCTACGATCTGGGGCTCGACCCCGATTGGTGGAAGCTGCCGCCGCCGCCGACCGACGCGGATTGGGATCGGGTCGAAGCGATCATCGACCGGCGCGATCCGCTGTGCCGGGGCATCGTGCTGCTCGGCCTCGATGCGCCGGAGGCGGAAGTCGCCGCCGGGTTCAAGACCGCGCGCGGGCGCAAATGGGCGAAGGGTTTCGCGGTGGGCCGCACGGCCTTCGCCAAGTCGGCGCAAGCCTGGCTTGAAGGCAAACTCGACGATTCGGCGCTGATCCGCGATGTCGAAGGCGCCTATCGCCGCCTGATCGCCGCCTGGAAGAGTTAAATCTTCCCGGCCACGGCGGCGCGGAACACGGCTTCGAGATCCTTGGCGGTGACGGGGCAGGGATTGCCGCCGGCCGAGGGATCTTTCTCCGCCATTGTACCGATCTCGGCGGCACGCGCATCGTCCACGCCGATTTCCTTCAGCGTGTGCGGAATTTTGAGCGCCGCGCGGAAATCGAGCGTCCATTTCAGCACGGCGTCGAAGCCGCCGCCGGGCAAGTCGAGCACGCGGGCGAGCAGGTTCATGCGGTCCGCGATCGCCGCCTTGTTGTGGACCATCACGTAAGGCAGCAGCACGGCGTTGGTCAGCCCGTGATGCGTGTCGTAGACGGCGCCGATCGGATGGGCGAGCGCATGCACGCCGCCCAGCCCCTTTTGGAACGCGGCCGCGCCCATCGACGCGGCGGCGAGCATTTGCCCGCGCGCTTCGATGTCCTTCCCGTCCTTGAAGGCGCGCGGCAGATATTCCTTCACCAGCCGCATGCCTTCCAGCGCGATGCCTTCGGCCATCGGATGGAAGCCGGGCGCGCAATAGGCTTCGAAGCTGTGCACATAGGCGTCGATGCCGGTCGCGGCGGTCACATGCGGCGGCAAGCCGACCGTCAATTCGGGATCGGAGATCACGATCCCCGGCATCATCTTCGGATGGAAGATGATCTTCTTCACATGCGTGGCCTCGTCGGTGATGACCGAGGCGCGGCCCACTTCCGATCCCGTGCCCGACGTCGTCGGCACGGCCACGACCGGCAGCATGCCGTCGGGATCGACGCGCTTGAACCAATCGCCGATATCCTCGAAATCCCACAAGGGACGCGTCTGCTTCCACATCAGCGCGATCGCCTTGGCGGCGTCCAGCGCCGATCCGCCGCCGAAGGCGATGACGCCGTCATGGCCGCCGGCCTTCAGCGCCGCGAGCCCGTCCTCGACATTGCGGCCGGTCGGGTTGCCCTTGACCTTGGCGAAGAGCGCAGCGCCCGAGATCGCCAACGCGTTCTTCACCATCGGCGCATTCGCCAAGCCTTCGTCGGTGACGAGCAGCGGCTTCTTGATGCCCAGGCGCGCCAATGCGGCGGGCAATTCGGCGATGCGGCCCGGCCCCGCCCAAACGGTGGTCGGATAGTTCCAATTGCCTTTGACGGTCATGTTCGAGCCTAGATTTTGGTGCGGAGATGGAAGGATTTCGCGCGGGTCAGGTGATCGTAGCCGAGCGTGGAGAGCGTCACGCCGCGTCCGGTGTTCTTGACGCCGGTCCAGGCGAGGGCCGGGTCGAGATAGTCGCAGCGATTCATGAACACCGTGCCGGTTTCGATTTGGCGGCCGATGCGCGCGGCGGCGGATTCGTCCGACGTCCAGATCGCGGCGGTGAGGCCGAGATCGCTGTCGTTCATCAGCGTCACGGCTTCGTCGTCCGACTTCACCTTCATGATGCCGATGACGGGGCCGAAGCTTTCCTCGTTCATCACGCGCATCTTGTGCGTCACATCGACCAGCACATGCGGGGCGAGATAGGGCGTGCCCGGTTTGTCGGCGGCGAAGTGCTTGGGATCGACCAGCGATTTGGCACCCTGCTTCACGGCTTCCGCGATCTGGCCGCGCACGAATTCGGCGGCCGAGGTGCGGACCATCGGGCCTAGATTCGTCGCCTTGTCGGTCGGGTTGCCGAGCTTGTAGGCCTTGGTCAGGTCGACGAAGCCATCGACGAATTTGTCGTAGAGGCTTTCGTGCACATAGATGCGCTCGATCCCGCAGCAGGACTGGCCCGAATTGAAGAACGCGCCGTCGACGAGATTCTCGACCGCATGGGCGAGATTGGCGTCGGCGCGGACATAAGCGGGGTCCTTGCCGCCGAGTTCCAGCCCCGCCCCGATAAAGCGCTCGCCGATCGCGCGCTGCACCGCCTTGCCGCCATCGACCGAGCCGGTGAAGCACACATGATCGACGCGCGCATCGCCGATGATCTTGGCGGAATCGGCATGGTCAGTGTGCAGGATCTGGAACACGCCGGCCGGCAACCCCGCCGCCTTCGCCGCCGCCGCGTAGCGTTCGGCGACCAGCGGCGTCTGGTGCGAATGCTTGAGCAGCACGACGTTGCCCGCGACCAAAGCGGGGACGATCGCGTTGACCGAGGTGAGCCACGGATAATTCCACGGGGCGATCACGAACACGAGGCCGAGCGGATCGCGGCTGATGAAGCGCGTGAAGCCGTCCTTCGCCTCGGGCTTCACATCGGCCAGCGCTTGCGGCGCGATCGCCAGCATATGGCGCGCGCGATCTTCGAAGCCGCGCATTTCGCCCGGCGTCTGGCCGATCGGGCGGCCCATCTGGCGGGTGATTTCCTCGGCGTTCGCGTCCTTGGTCGCCAGCACCGCCTCGACCAGCTTGGTCACGGCGGCGATGCGCTGCGCCAGTGGCGTTTGGGCCCAGGCTTTCTTGGCGGCTTGTGCGGCCGCAAGTGCGGCTTCGATCGCCGTGCCGTCGGCCAAAGCGAGCGTGCGATAGGGCTTCCCGTCGACCGGGCTGACGATCGTGAATTCTTTGGTCATGTCAGATGATCTCGAAATAACGGGCGTGCTGCCAGTCGGTGATCGCCTTGTTGTATTCGCGCTGCTCCCAATCGCGGGTCGCGGCGTAATGCTCGACGAATTCGTCGCCGAACAGATCGCGCGCGACCTTGCTGGCGGCGAGGCGCGCTGCCGCATCGCCCAGGCTGCGCGGAAGGTTATCCTTGGGGTTGGGCTCGACCGCGTAGGCGTTGCCTTCGACCGGCGGCGGCGGTTCGATCTTGTTCTCGATGCCCCATAGCCCCGAGCCGATCGCCGCAGCGAAGGCGATATAGGGATTGATGTCGGCGGCGGCCACGCGATATTCGACGCGCTGCGATTTCGGGCTGCCCGGGATCACGCGCAGCGCCGTGGTGCGGTTCTCGACCCCCCACATCGACGCGGTCGGCGCCCAGAAGCCGGGAATCAGGCGCGTATAGCTGTTCACCGTGCACGCGACCATCGCCAGCAATTCGGGCATCAAACGCTGCTGCCCGCCGACGAACCAGCGCATCGTGTCGGACATCGAATGCGGCTTCTTGGCGTCGTGGAACACCGGGTCGCCGTTCTTGTCCTTCAGCGACACGTGCAAATGGCCCGACTGGCCGGGCCAGTCATGCGACCATTTCGCCATGAACGTCACCATCTTGTTCTGACGTTCGGCGTAGATCTTGGTGAAGGTCTTGAACAACGCCGCCTTGTCGGCCGAGGCGAGCGCCTCGTCGACCGTGATCGCGGCTTCCAATACGCCCGCACCGGTTTCGGTGTGCAGGCCTTCGAGCGCCACGTCCATCTTGCGCATCGTGTCGAGCAGGCCGTGATAGAACTCGGCGTGCACGGAGCTGCGCAAAACGGAGTAGCCGTAGAAGCCCGGCGTGATGGTGCGCAGATTCTTGTAGTGCTTCTCGCGCACCGAGAACGGCGTTTCGTCGAACACGAAAAATTCGAATTCCGCCGCCGACATGACCGAATAGCCCATGTCGGACGCGCGCTTCAGCACGCGGCGCAAGGCGCCACGCGGGCATACGCCTTCGGCCTTCTGCGCGAATTCGCCCAGGAACAGCACGGTCGACGGTTCCAGCGGCAATTCGCGACAGGTGTCGGGTACCAAGCGCACGGGCGCATCGGGATAGGCCGTGTGCCAGCCCGTGTATTTGACGTTGTCGTAAAGCTGGTCGTTCGAATCCCAGCCCAGCACCACGTCGCAGAACCCGAACCCGGATTTGAGCGCCGAGAGGAATTTCTCGCGCGACATGTACTTGCCGCGCATGATCCCGTCGACGTCGAAAACGCCGACCTTCACGTTGTCGATCGCGCGTTCGGCGATCAGTTCGGCCGCGTCTTCGGCGGTTTTGACGGTGCGTGTTTGCATGGAACGGAAGACTCCCCGGCGCCTGTTTCGATCGGCGCCCTGGGACGGGAGAATGCCCGACCGGCCGCCGCCGGTCGAGGGGTGCCGTCACGAAACGGTAACGATTCCTACTCCGCCGCCAGCGGGCGGTATTGGCGGCGCAGCTGGAGGCGTGTCCAAACCTCGTCCACCGCCACGACCAGCGCGTCCATCAGGCCGTCGTCGTGAAACGGCGTCGCCGTAAAGCGCAGACGCTCCGTGCCGCGCGGCACGGTCGGGAAATTGATCGGCTGGACATAGATGCCGTGGCGGGTGAGCAATTCGTCGGACGCTTGTTTGCAGGCGCGCGCGTCGCCCACCATCAGCGGCACGATATGCGTGGCCGACGGCATGACCGGCAGATTGGCTTCGGCGAATTTCGCTTTGAGCCGCGCGGCGCGCTCGGCGAGTTGTTCGCGCTCGACGGTCGAGGTTTTGAGATGCGCGATCGCGGCGCGCGCCCCCGCGGCGATCACCGGCGGCATCGAGCTCGAGAAGATGAAGCCGGGCGCGTGGCTGCGCACGGCGTCGCACAGCGCCACACTCGCGGCGATATAGCCACCGACCACGCCGAAACCCTTGGCGAGCGTGCCTTGGATCACGTCCAGGCGCTGCATGGCGTTTTCGCGTTCGGCAACACCCGCCCCGCGCGGTCCGTAAAGTCCGACCGCGTGGACCTCGTCGAGATAGGTCATCGCGTCGTATTGCTCGGCCAGATCGCAGAAGCGGTGGATCGGCGCTACGTCGCCATCCATCGAATAGACGCTTTCGAAGGCGATCAGCTTGGGACGCGAAGGCTCGATTGCCGCCAGCTGGCGTTCCAGATCGTCCGCGTCGTTGTGCTTGAAGATGCGCTTCTCCGCACCGGAATGCTTGATGCCCTCGATCATCGAGGCGTGGTTGAGCTCGTCCGACAGGATGACGAGGCCGGGCAGCAGCTTGCCGAAGGACGACAGCGTCGCTTCGTTGGCGTTGTAGCCCGAGGTGAAGATGAGGGCGGCGGGCTTGGCGTGCAGATCGGCGAGCTCGCGTTCCAGCAGGATATGCTGGTGATTGGTGCCGGAGATGTTGCGCGTCCCGCCCGCACCGGCGCCGTTCGCCTCGACCGTCGCCTTCATCGCGGCGATCACTTTGGGGTGCTGGCCCATGCCGAGATAATCGTTGGAGCACCACACGATGACTTCGCGCATGCCTTCGGGCGAGTGCCACGAGGCGCGCGGAAATTCGCCGCAAATACGCTCCAGATCCGCGAAGACGCGATAGCGCCCTTCGGCCTTCAGCTTGTCGATCGATTGGGCGAACGCCCCGTCATAGTCGCGACGCATCTTGCTGCTTGCTCCCGCCGGCCTTCCCAGGTTCACACCGGAATGGGCCGGATAATCCCTTAATATCCGTGCCGCCCGCTTTGATTCACGTCAACAGGCCCTTGGCTTCGATCGCGGCCAAACCGTCGTCCAGTCCGCGCTTGAAGCGGGCGAGCAATTCGTCGATTTCCGCTTCGGTGATGATCAACGGCGGGCACACGGCCACGCGATTGTCGAACAGCGGCCGGACGATCAGCCCGGCGTTTTCGCACGCCTTGCCGACCAAGGCGGCGGCCGGCTGGCCGGGTTCGAAGAAGGTCTTCGACGCCTTGTCCTTCACCAATTGCAGCCCGCCGATCAGGCCCATGCCCTGCACCTCGCCGACGAGCTTATGCGCCCCGAGCGCTTGGAGGCCCTTTTGCAGCCGGGGCCCCACTTCACGGACATGGCCGACGATGTCGCGCTCGGCATAGATCTTCAGCGTTTCGATGGCGACGGCGGCGGGGACGGGATGCGCCGTATAGGTGTAGCCATGGCCGAACGTGCCGATCTTGTCGGATTGTTTGACCATCAGATCCCAGATCGGCTCGGAGATCATCACCGCCGAAATCGGCAGATAGGCCGACGACAGCGCTTTTGCACATGTGATGATGTCCGGACGAATATCGAACGATTGCGTGCCCCACATATTGCCCGTGCGGCCGAAGCCGCAGATCACTTCGTCGGCGACCAGCAGAATGTCGTATTTCTTCAGCACCGCCTGGATCTTGGGGAAGTAACCCTTGGGCGGCACGATCACGCCGCCGGCCCCCATGATCGGCTCGGCGAACATCGCGGCGATCGTTTCGGGATCTTCGGCCAGGATCAGCTTTTCCAGATCGTCGGCGAGGCGCGTGGCGAACGCCTCTTCGCTTTCGCCGGGCAGCGCATGCTTATAGTGATGCGGCGTTTGCGCGTAGGCGACCGGGAAGATCGGCAAATCGAAATCGCGCTGATTGGCGGGCAGGCGCGTGAGCGAGGCCGACGCGATGGTCACGCCATGATAGGCCTTGTCGCGCGACAGGATTTTTTTCTTCTTCGGCTTGCCCCGCGCGTTCGACACGTACCAGACGAGCTTGATCGCCGTGTCGTTGGCTTCGGAGCCGGAGCCCGCGAACAGCACTTTCGACATCGGGACCGGGCTGATCTCCTTCAGCATCTCGGCCAGCACGATGCCCGGCTCGTGCGATTTACCGGCAAAAATATGGTAATAAGGCAGCTCGCGCATCTGCTTGGCGGCGGCGTCGGCCAAGCGCTTCTCGTCGAAGCCCAGCGACGCGCACCACAGACCCGCCATTCCTTCCAGATATTCCTTGCCGGTGTCGTCGGCGACGAACACGCCGCGCCCCTTCGCCATCACCAGCGGGCCATCCGTCTGGAAGGCGCGCAGATTGGTGTAGGGGTGGACGAGGGCGGCAATATCGCGCGCAGCCAGCGAGTTGCCGCGCGGGCGTTGGTCGTTCATCGAACAAGGCTCCCGAGTAAGGGGGAAAGCTTAGCGCAGGACACCGGGCTTTGTCGCGCGTTCCGGGGACGTTCGCAGCCGCTTAAGGTTAACGCCATGCGGCACGTCGCCGCGCGCCAAGATCGGTTTCATTTCCCTGACGGACGCGCTAACAAATGTGCATTCGGGCTGCGGCCCGGTTGTGGCACAAAAATCTGGCAAGGAAGTTGCCAGCCACGCCGGGTTCGCGATCCGGACGCTTCCGGGAGCCCCCGATCCTGGACGCCGGCTGAACAGGACGGCGTCCACAACTGAGGAGACAGAAATGGCCACCAAATTGGGCCGTATGGCCCGTCTCGCGTTCGCCGCGGGCGCCGTCGCGCTGCTGAGTGCCGCCGCCATCCCCGCCGATGCGCGCCCCTTCCGCATGTCCGTGTCGGGCGATGCGAACACGATGGACCCGCATTCGCAGAACGCCGGCAACGTGACGCTGCTGCTGCGCCAGATCTACGAGCCGCTGGTGTTCCGCGGCAAGAAACTGGAAATCGAACCCGGCCTCGCCGTGTCGTGGCAGCAAATGGAGCCGACGCGCTGGCGCTTCACGCTGCGCCCGAACGTGAAGTTCTCGAACGGCAATGCGTTCAACGCCGACGACGTCGTCTATTCGATCCAGCGTTCGCTGCACGAATTTTCGCAATACGGCATCTTCACCGACACGATCGGCGAAGCGGTCAAGGTCAACGATCTGACCGTCGACATCATCACCAAGATTCCCGATCCCGTGCTGATCGACAAGCTGACCCAGGTCTACATGATGGATCTGGAATGGTCGCAGGCGAACAACGCCACGCGCCCGCAGAACGTGCGCGGCCGCGAGGAATCGTTCACCGGCCGCAACGCGATGGGGACGGGCCCGTTCGTCGTGCGCAGCCGCGAGCCGGACGTGCGCACGGTGCTGGCCCAGAACCCGAATTGGTGGAACAACGCCGCGCGCGAATCGAACGTGACGGAAATCGTGTTCCAGCCGATCGCTTCGGCCGCGACGCGCACCGCCGCTTTGCGCTCGGGCGAGATCGACTTCATCCTCGATCCGCCGGTGCAGGACGTGCCGCAATTGCAGAACGCCCAAGGCCTCAAGGTCGTGATCGGGCCCGAAGTGCGCACGATCTTCATGGCGTTCGACACCAGCCGCGACGAATTGCTCTATTCGTCGGTGAAGGGGCGCAACCCCTTCAAGGACATCCGCGTGCGCACGGCGATGTATCAGGCGATCAACATCGACGCGATCCACACCCGCGTGATGCGCGGCCAGTCGGTCAACACCGGCTCGCTCTATCCCGACGCGGTCAACGGCTATTCGAAGGCCGACGACAAGCGCTATCCCTTCGACCTTAACGCCGCGCGCCGCTTGATGCGCGAAGCGGGCTACGCCGACGGGTTCGAAGTCACGCTCGACTGCCCGAACAACCGCTACATCAACGACGAAGCGATCTGCCAGGCGCTGGTCGCGATGTGGTCGCAGATCGGCATCAAGGCGAATCTCCTCGCCCAGCCGCTCGCGACCTACTTCCCCAAGGTGCAGCGCGACGACACGTCGCTCTATCTGCTGGGCTGGGGCGTGCCGACCTACGATGCGCTCTATTCCTTGCAGGCGCTGCTGCGCACCAAGGACGGCCAGCCGGGCAACGGCACGTGGAACCACGGCCGCTTCTCGGATCCCGATTTCGACGCGCTGATCGATAAGGTCAAGCTCGAGGTCAACGCGGATGCGCGCCGGGCGTTGATCGCGCAGGTCAACAAGCTCTATCACGATCGCATTCCGCATATTCCGCTGCACCATCAGGTGATCCCCTGGGCGATGCGTTCCAACATCGACGTCGTGCATCGCGCGGACAATCAGCTCGAAGTGAAGTGGGTGAAGGTCAACTGAGCCTTCGCCGGAAGCCCCGGCGGCGATCCCGCCGCCGGGGAATTCGGGCACCAGCACAAACATCATGATCGCTTTCGTCATCCGCCGACTGCTCCAGGCCGTGCTCGTCATGCTGGCCGTCGGCTTCGTGGGTTTCTCTCTGTTCGCCTATGTCGGCGATCCCGTCTCCATCATGCTGGGGCAGGATTACACGCAGGAAGCCCGTCAGCGTTTGATCCAGGATCTCGGCCTCGATCAGCCCTTCTTCGTCCAATACGCGCGTTTCATCGCGGGTGCGGCGCAGGGCGAGTTCGGCATTTCCTACCGCCTCGCGCGGCCCGTCTCGGAATTGCTGCTCGAACGCCTGCCCGCGACGCTGGAACTGTCGTTCTGCGCGGCGGTGCTGGCGCTGGCCGCCGGCGTGCCGCTCGGCGTCTATTGCGGCCTCCACCGCGACGGCTGGCTCGCGCGATTGCTGCTCAGCGTGTCGCTGATCGGCGTGTCGCTGCCGACCTTCCTGATCGGCATTCTGCTGATTCTGTTCTTCTCGGTCATCCTGGGCTGGCTGCCGTCCTTCGGGCGCGGCGACGTCGTGCAGCTCGGCGGCTGGTCGACGGGCTTCCTGACGCCGACGGGTTTGCGCGCGTTGATCCTGCCGTCGATCACGCTCGCCTTGTTCCAGCTCACCCTCATCATGCGCCTCGTGCGCTCGGAAATGCTGGAAGTCTTGCGCACCGATTACATCAAATTCGCGCGCGCGCGGGGCTTGCGCAACCGCGCGATCAATTTCGGCCACGCGCTCAAGAACACGCTCGTCCCCGTCATCACGATCACCGGCTTGCAGCTGGGCGGCATCATCGCCTTCGCGATCGTGACCGAAACGGTGTTCCAATGGCCCGGCATGGGCTTCCTGTTCATCCAATCGGTCCAGGCCGCCGACGTGCCGGTGATGGCCGCCTATCTGATGCTGATCGCGTTCTTCTTCGTGCTGATCAATCTGGTCGTCGACCTGCTGTACTACCTTGTCGATCCGCGCTTGCGCATCGACAAGGGTGCTGCCGGCGGTCATGGCGGGCATTGAGGCAAACATGGATATCGTCCGCCGCGCCCTCGACTCCGATATTTTCTACAGCTTCCGCCGCTCGCCCGTGGTGGTTGTCGCCGCGATCGTGACCGTCGCGTTTTTCGCCGGTGCGGTGTTCGCGCCCTGGATCGCGCCGCAGAACCCGTTCGATCTGCGCCAGCTCAATCTGATGGACGCCTCGCTGCCGCCGATGTGGCTGCCCGACGGCATGCCCGAATATCCGCTGGGTACGGATACGCAAGGCCGCGATGTGTTCTCGACCATTTTGTTCGGGTCGCGCGTGTCGCTGCTCGTCGGCTTCCTGTCGGTCGTGTTCGCGATGGTGTTGGGCGTGGGCCTGGGCCTCGTCGCCGGATACATGGGCGGCACGGTCGACGCGATCATCATGCGCGTCGCCGACGTGCAGCTTTCCTTCCCGGCGATCCTGATCGCACTGCTGATCGACGGTGTCGCGCGCATCGTCATCCCGCGCGAACTGCACCACGAAATCGCGATCTACGTGCTGATCCTGGCGATCGGCTTCTCGGGCTGGGTGCAATACGCGCGCACGGTGCGCGGCTCGTGCCTCGTGGAGAAAAGCAAGGAATACGTCCAGGCCGCGCGGGTCATCGGCCGCCATCCCGCCGCGATCATGTTCCAGCACGTGCTGCCCAACGTGATGGGCCCGGTGCTGGTGATCGCGACGATCCATCTCGCTCTGGCGATCATCACCGAGGCGACGCTCTCGTTCCTGGGCGTGGGCGTGCCGCCGACAGAGCCGTCGCTCGGCACGCTGATCCGCATCGGCAACAATTTCCTGTTCTCGGGCGAATGGTGGATCACCGTCTTCCCCGGGGCGGCCCTCGTGATCATGGTGCTCGCCGTCAATCTGCTGGGCGATTGGCTGCGCGACGCCCTTAACCCGAAGCTGCGTTGACGCCATGACCCAGAATTTGCTCGAAGTCGAAAATCTGCGGGTCGAGTTTCCGACGCGGCGCGGCACGCTGGTCGCGGTGGACGACGTGTCGTTCGCCATCGCGCCCGGCGAAGTGCTGGGCGTGGTGGGCGAATCCGGGGCCGGCAAATCGCTGACGGGTGCGGCGATCATCGGCCTGTTGGAACCGCCGGGCCGCGTGGCAGGCGGCGAGATTCGCCTCGGCGGCCAGCGCATCGACAATCTGCCCTACGAGAAGATGCGCCGCATCCGGGGTAAGGAAATCGGCGCGATCTTCCAGGACCCGCTGACCTCGCTCAACCCGCTCTACACGATCGGCCGCCAGCTTACCGAAACGATCCTGACGCATCTGGACGTATCCGAGAGCGAAGCCCGCGATCGCGCGATCAAGCTGTTGCAGGAAGTCGGCATTCCGGCGGCGGAGCGGCGCATCGACCATTATCCGCATCAATTCTCCGGCGGCATGCGCCAGCGCGTGGTGATCGCGTTGGCCCTGTGCGCCAATCCGCGTTTGATCGTGGCGGACGAGCCGACGACGGCGTTGGACGTGTCGATCCAGGCGCAGATCATCACGCTGCTGAAGCGCCTGTGCCGCGATCATGGTGCGGCCGTCATGCTGGTCACGCACGATATGGGCGTGATTGCCGAAACCGCCGATCGCGTCGCGGTCATGTATGCGGGCCGCGTGGCGGAGATCGGGCCGGTGCGCGACGTCATCAAGCGCGCCAAACATCCCTACACCGAAGGGCTGATGGGCTCGATCCCCAAGCTCGGCGGCGACGAACGCAGCCTCGCCCAGATCGACGGATCGATGCCGCGTTTGACCGCGATCCCCAAGGGCTGCGCCTTCAATCCGCGCTGCCCCAAAGTGTTCGGCCGTTGCCGCGAGGAACGCCCCGAACCCATCGCGGTGGGCGACACCAAAGTCGCCTGCTGGCTTTACGACGATGCGCACAAGGCGGCCGCCGAATGAACGCCGAATCGCCCAAGCCCCTGGTCGTTGCGAAAAATCTCGCGCGCCATTTCGATGTCTCCAAACCGCTGCTGAACCGTTTGATCGAACGTTCGGGCCGCCAGATCCTGCGCGCCGTCGACGGGCTCGATTTCGATATCGCGCGCGGCGAAACGCTCAGCTTCGTCGGCGAATCCGGCTGCGGCAAATCGACGGTCGCGCGCCTCGTCGTCGGGCTCTACGGGCCCAGTGCGGGTTCGATCGAATTCGACGGCCAGAACATGGCGACGATTCCGTCGGCCGCCGAGGGGGCGCGTATCCGCAAGCGCTTCCAGATGATCTTCCAGGACCCTTACGCCAGCCTCAATCCGCGCTGGCGCGTGGGCAAGATCATCGCCGAGCCGATCACCGTGCACGGGCTGATGTCCGACCCCGTGCAGATCAAAACCCGCGTGGGCGAGTTGCTGCGCCAAGTGGGCTTGTCGCCGGCCGATGCGGAAAAATTCCCGCATGAATTTTCAGGCGGCCAGCGCCAGCGCATTTCCATCGCGCGCGCCTTGTCGTCGAATCCGGAATTTTTGGTGTGCGACGAGCCCACGTCGGCGCTCGACGTGTCGGTGCAGGCGCAGATTCTGAATCTGATGAAGCAGCTCCAGCGCGATCTGGGGCTCACTTATCTGTTCATCAGCCACAATCTCGCGGTTGTCTATTACATCTCCGACCGCGTGGGCGTGATGTATCTCGGCCGCTTGGTCGAGATCGGCGACAAGAAGGCGATCTTCAACCGCCCGCAGCATCCCTATACGCGCATGCTGCTCGACGCGATCCCCGATCTCGACATGTCGGGCCGCCCGCGCACGCCGGTGGCGGGCGAGGTGCCCAACCCGATCAACCCGCCCACGGGCTGCGCCTTCCATCCGCGCTGCCCCTTCGCGAACGAGCGTTGCGCCGCCGAACGGCCGGTCTCGAAGCCGTCGCCGACCGGCACGATGGTCGCCTGCCACGGGATCGAAGAAGGCCGGATTCCGCCGATCGTGCGCGATTACACGCCCCCGCCGGTCGCATAAGCTACCGCTATCCCCGTTATCCACAGGTTCAAGCCTCTGGCGCCGAGGGGGCGGGTTCCGCTACATCCTCGCGACTGACTTTCCGGATTCGGAGCGAAGCACATGGCGGACGGTGGCGATACGGGCGGCATTGCGGCGGCGAAACTGCGTTCTTTCGTCGAGCGCATCGAGCGGCTGGAAACCGAAAAGGCCGATCTCGGCGCCGATATCCGCGAGGTCTATGCCGAAGCCAAGGGCAACGGCTTCGACACCAAGATCATGCGCCAGGTGATCAAGCTGCGCAAAATGGAAGAGCCCGACCGCAAGGAGCAGGACGAGCTGCTCGACCTCTACCGCCGCGCGCTGGAAGTCTGATCGTCGCGCGTCAGCGCCAGATCGCCATTTCGATTCCGTAACGATCCTTCGGCGCCTGCACGGGCAGGCGTTCGGCCATGCCTTTCGCGCGGCGTAAGGCGGTCAGGCACACGACCGCCGCGTCGATCACATCGTCCGGCGCGACGTGCTTGCGCGGGAACAGGTCGAGCCACGCGGGCAATTCGCCGAAGCCTTCCTTCGCCAAAAGGGCGAGGCGTTGCGCCCGGCCTTCCGCCGTTTTCTTCGCCGCGCGCAAGGGTGCGCCCGCCAAGCGGCCGAAGCAGAGTTCCGGGTGCGATTCGAAAATCGGCGCATCGGGCCTCGCGCGCAGCAGCGCGTCAAGTTCGCGCATCTTGGGAAACAAATTCCAAGCCTGTTTCGACAGGCCCACGCCATGGGCCTTGCGGTTGCGCGCGTTGGCGGCGGGATAGTCTTTGGCGGCGAGGGCACCTCGGCACGGGGCCGAGAACACGCAAGATGCGCGGCCCGCCGGACCCAATATCGCGCGCGTGGCCTTCTCGCAATCGCGCCCGCCTTTCGGCGCGTCGTCGGCGAAGCCCATCGGCATATCGATCGCGACCCAGGCGGGGCGCTCGGGCGCATCGACGATTTCGGCGATTGTTTCGGCGAAGCGCGCGAAGCCGCGCCCCGTCTTCGCGTGACGGAACACGGCGACCCAGCCGCCTTTGCAGCCATCGACCCCGGCGACGAACAAATCTATTCCGCCGCGACGAGGGCCGACGCCGGATCGCGCAGGCGGGCGAGCAGCGCCGCCTTATGCGCTTCGGCCTTGGCGATATGCGCGTCTTTCACGGGGCCGTAGCCGCGAATTTCTTCGGGGATCGAAGCGAGGCCCACGGCGGCTTCGTGTGTGGCGGGCGTGAGACGCTCGAGGATTTCCGCGATCGTCGCTTCGTAGTCGGCGATCAGGCGGCGCTCGGTTTTGCGCTCAATCGTGCGGCCGAACGGGTCGAACGCCGTGCCGCGCAGGAATTTGAATTTCGCCAGCACGCCCAGCGCCGACAGCATCCACGGGCCGAAGGTCTTCTTGCGCGGGCGGCCGGTCGTCGCGTCGATCTCGCTCAACATCGGCGGGGCGAGATTGAGTTCGATCTTGTAATCGCCCTCGAATTGCCGCGCCAAGGCCTTGCGGAACGTCCCGTCGCTGTAGAGGCGCGCGACTTCGTACTCGTCCTTATAGGCGAGCAGCTTGGCGTAATAGCGCGCGACGGCCAGCGCGAGACCCTCGCGGCCGGGCGTTTTCGCGACTTCGGCGGCGGCGACGTCGCGGACGAGCTTCTCGTATTTGCGCGCGAGCGTCTCGTCCTGATAGGCGGCGAGATAGGGCAGGCGCGCGGCGATCACCTCGTCCAGCGTGCGCGCGAGTTTGCGTTCCGGCGGCAGCGTGGGCTTGGCGGCGTCGCGCACCTTGTCGATTTCGACGGCGGCGAGGCGGCCCCAATTGAAGGCGCGCTTGTTGGCGTCGACCGCGACTTGGTTGAGCTCGATCGCGCGCATCAGCGAGTCGAGGCCGAGCGGGATCGCGCCCTTCTGCCACGCATAGCCCAGCATGAACGGGTTGGTCGCGATCGAATCGCCCATCAGCGCGGTCGCCAACTCGCTCGCCTCGATGAATTCGGCGGCCCCCTGGCCCAGCGCATGGGAAATCGCTGCCTTCATGCCGTCGGCGGGGAAGGCGAGGTCGGGATTGCGGGTGAAATCGCCGGTCGGCGATTCGTGCGTGTTGATCACCGCGCGGGTCTCGCCCACGCGCACGCGATCCAGCGTTTCGGCGCCGGCCGCGACGACCATATCGCAGCCGAGCAGCAGCTTCGCCTCGCCCGCCGCGATGCGCACGGCGTGCAGATCGTTCGGATCGTCGGCGATCCGGATATGCGACAGCACCGCACCGCCCTTCTGGGCAAGGCCCGCCATGTCGAGCACCGACACGCCTTTGCCTTCCAGATGCGCCGCCATGCCGATCAACGCGCCAATAGTGACGACACCGGTTCCGCCGACACCGGTCACGAGAATGCCGTAAGGCGACGCACTGCTCGGCAAAGCGGGGGCGGGCAACGCCGCGAACGGGTCGGCGCCGGATTCAAGCGCCTTGCTGCGCGGCTTGCGCACTTTGCCACCCAGCAAGTTGACGAAGGACGGGCAGAAGCCTTTGACGCAGGAGAAATCCTTGTTGCAGCTCGATTGGTCGATCGCGCGCTTGCGGCCGAACTCGGTTTCGACCGGCACGACCGACAGGCAGTTCGACTGCACCGAGCAATCGCCGCAGCCTTCGCACACCGCGTCGTTGATGAAGATGCGCTTGGCCGGATCGGGATAGGTGCCGCGCTTGCGCCGGCGGCGTTTCTCGGCGGCACAAGTCTGGTCGTGGACCAGCACGGTCACGCCCGGCGTATCGCGCAATTCCTTCTGCACGGCATCGAGCTCGTCGCGATGGCGAATCTCCACGCCGGGCGCGAAATCGGCGGACCCGTATTTGTCGGGATCGTCGCTGGTCACGACGATGCGCTTCACGCCCTCGGCCGCGACCATCTGGGTGATGCGCGGCACGGTCAACTGGCCGTCATGCGGCTGGCCGCCGGTCATCGCGACCGCGTCGTTGAACAGCAGCTTATAGGTGACGTTCACCTTGGCGGCCAAGGCGGCGCGGATCGCCAGCGAGCCCGAATGGAAATACGTGCCGTCGCCCAGGTTCTGGAACACGTGTTTCGTGTCGGTGAAGGGCGACTGGCCGATCCAGGGCGCACCCTCGCAGCCCATATTGGTGAAGGTCGTCGTCTCGCGATCCATCCACAGCGCCATGAAATGGCAGCCGATGCCGGCCATCGCGCGGCTGCCCTCGGGCACTTTGGTCGACGTGTTATGCGGGCAGCCGGAGCAGAAATAGGGCACGCGCTTGAACGCATGCCCTTCGGGCACTTGTTCCTGGCGTTCGAGGAAGGCGACGCGCTCGCGCATGCGCGGCGAATCGTAGAAGGGCTTCAGGCGCTCCGCGATCACTTTGGCGACCATCGCCGGCGTCAATTCGCCGGCCGAGGGCAGGATCCATTTGCCCTTTTCGTCGAATTTGCCGACGACGCGCGGGCGCACATCGGCGCGCCAATTGTAAAGCTGTTCTTTGAGCTGGTTCTCGATCAGCGCGCGCTTCTCCTCGACGACCAGAACTTCGTCGAGGCCCTCGGCGAAATGTCGCGCTCCCTCGCGCTCCAACGGCCAGGGCATCGCGACCTTGTAAAGCCGCAAGCCGATATGGGCGGCGAGGGCGTCGTCGATACCCAAATCGTCGAGTGCTTGGCGCACGTCGAGATAGCTCTTGCCCGTCGTCACGATGCCGAAACGGGGCTTCGGACTGTCGATGACGATCTTGTCGAGCTTGTTGGCGCGCGCGAAAGCGAGTGCGGCGTAGACTTTGTATTTCTGCAGGCGGTGTTCCTGCTCGATCCAATGATCGGGCCAGCGGATATGCAGGCCGCCCGGCGGCATTTCGAAATCCGTCGGCGTCACCATGTTCAGGCGATGCGGATCGATCAGCACGGAGGCGGAGGAATCCGTCGTCTCGCCCGTGCATTTGAACGCGACCCAGCAGCCCGAATAGCGGCTCATCGCCCAGCCATAAAGGCCGAGATCGAGGAATTCCTGCACACCCGAGGGGTTCAGCACGGGCATCATCGCGGAGACGAATTCGTGTTCGGATTGATGCGCCAGCGTCGAGGATTTCGCCGCGTGGTCGTCGCCCGCCAAGACGAGCACGCCGCCATTGGGCGAGGTGCCGGCGGCGTTGGCGTGTTTGAATACGTCGCCGCAGCGATCCACGCCCGGGCCCTTGCCGTACCACATGCCGAACACGCCGTCGTATTTGGCGCCGTCGTACATGTTGACCTGCTGCGTGCCCCACACGGCGGCGGCGGCCAATTCCTCGTTCACACCGGGCGTGAAATGGATGTGGTGATCCTTCATGTGGCGGCGCGCCTGCCACATCGCTTGGTCGAGCCCGCCCAGCGGCGAGCCGCGATAGCCCGAGACGAATCCCGCGGTGTTGAGCCCGGCGGCCAAATCGCGGCGGCGCTGCATGAAGGCGAGGCGCACCAGCGCTTGCGTGCCCGTGAGATAGACGCGCCCCGATTGGGCGACGTATTTGTCGTCGAGTGTGACGTCGAGCAGCGGGCGCGCGGGGAGAGCCATCGCCATTCCATCCCTGGATCGCGCGGGGTAGTTCCCCCGCGTCGGAGGAAAGCGTAGCGGGTCGCGCACGCCGTCTCAACGTCCGCCCGTGTCGCCGCACCAGAAAGCAAGAAGCTTCCTGGTGCAACTGCGAAGAGGTTCCGGTTGTTGCCGCCCCGCACGGGGGCGGCGCAACCTTCTTACGCCGCCTTCGCCGCGCGTTTGGCGATCAACTCCGCGATCACGTTGGCGATCAGCAAATGGCCGATCTCGCCCGCTTCGGTGCGGCCCATCGACAGGATCGATTCGGGATGGAATTGCACCGCGGCGATCGGCAAGCGCTTGTGGCGCACGGCCATGATCAGCCCAGCTTGCGTGCGCGCGACGATATCGAGTTCCCCGTGCGGGAACGAAGACGCGCGCGCATGCAGCGAGTGATAGGCGCCGACGGCACACGGGCTGGGAAGCCCTGCGAACAAGCCCGCGCCGTCATGCTCGATATCCCAGCGCTTGCCATGGCGCGGCTCGGGCAGCACGTCCAGCGCGCCGCCGAAGGCTTCGACCGTGCCTTGCAGGCCCAAGCACACGCCGAATTGCGCGAGGCCGCGTTCGGCCAGCGCACGCACGAGAGCCGGCACGCCGAACTGCGCGGGCGTGCCCGGCCCCGGCGAATGCACGACCAGATCGGGTTTCAACGCCACGATCGCGTCGGGCGTCAAGCCGTGGCGATAGGTCGACACGTCGGCGCCGGTCTGGCGGAAATAATCCGCCAGGGTGTGGACGAAGCTGTCTTCGTTGTCGATCAGCACGATCCGCTTGCCCTTGCCGGGCAGCGGTTTCGCAGCTTCGCCGGCATTCGCGGCCGGCGGGGCGAGCACGCGGAACAAGGCGCTCGCCTTGACGAAGGTTTCCTCGTTTTCCTCCATCCCGATCGAATCCCACACCAACGTGGCGCCGACGCGATAGCGCGCGACCTGCTTCTTCTTTTCGTCTTCGGTCAGATGGACGGTGCGAATGGTGATGCCGGTGTTGACGTCGCCGTTGAACTGCAAGGCACCGACGGCGCCGCCATACCAGCCGCGCGGGCTCGTCTCCATCGCCTCGACGATTTCGACCGCCCATTTCTTCGGGGCACCGGTCAGCGTCACCGCCCACATATGCGAGATGAACGCGTCCAGGCCCGTGACGTCGGGTCGCAACCGGCCTTCGACATGGTCGACCGTGTGGAACAGGCCCTGATAGGCCTCGATCTGACGCCGCCCGAGCAGCTTGACCGTGCCCGGCACGCAAATGCGCGATTTGTCGTTGCGGTCGACATCGGTGCACATCGTCAACTCGACTTCGTCTTTCTCCGAGTTGATCAGCGCCTTCAAGCGCTCGGCATCCTCCATCGCGTTGCGCCCGCGCCTTGCGGTGCCGGAGATCGGGCAGCTTTCCACCCGGTCGCCTTCGACGCGCACATACATTTCGGGGCTGGTGCCGACCAGGCGATCGGGCCCGAGTTGGAGATAGAACTCGAACGGGCTCGGGTTGACCTTCTTCAACTTGGCGAACAGCGACGAAGGGGAGGCTTGGTAAAGCGCTTCGAAGCGGCGCGACAGCACGACTTCGAAGATGTCGCCCACGCGCATGCGCTCGCGCGCCACATCGACCATCGCGGCGTATTGCTCGGCCGTCAGATCCGACGTGATCTCCGGCTTCGCTTTCGGCTCGGCGTAGCGCCGGCGCGCGACGGGCGCCATGCAAACGCGCGATTTTCCCTCGGTCGATACGCGCGCGCGCGCGAAATCGTAATCGTAGCGGAAGGCGGTTTCCTTGCGCCGGTCGACGATCAGCATCCGGTCGGGAATGAACAGATGCAAATCGCGCGTTTCGGCCGGGCGATTTTGGGAAAGCTTGATCGGCTCGAACTGGAACAGCAGATCGTAGCCGAACGCGCCGTAGAGCCCGATGAACCCGTCGGCGATGCCCTTGAACTCGGCGACCAAGCGGCGCAGCGGCGAGAACAGCGACGGTTGCTGACTGCGCTTTTCTTCCGGGAACGGGCCGGCGGCGGCGATGGTCTCGATCCGGCGATAGCCGGGATCGCGCGCGACGATGCGCGCTTCGGCCATGTCCTCGAAGATCGGATCGAGCAGATCGATCAGCACGATCCCGCGCTCGTTCAGCGCTTTCAGTTCCAGCTTGTTGCCGCCGCCGACGATCTCGACCGGCGGATCGGCGAAGCCGAACTCCCAGCGCGAATAGCGGCCGGGATAATCGACGCCGGAGGAGAACAAGCCGCCGCGCGTGCGGTCGAGTTTTTCGGCGAAACCGTCGAGGGCGGTGTCGTAGGCCAGCGTGCGGCGCTGTCGGGTCAGCGTCAGGCCGGTGGGCGTGGTGAAATCGTAACGCATCGCGGGAGTTCCTTGGAAACGGGGCGACCGGACGGAATCCCGCTAACGGGGATGCGCAAAACGGCCAATACGGGCGGAGAAAAGGGGAAAGGGTTGGCTGGCGCTCAGCGCCACCAACGGGACCAGCGGACGATACGGATCGCGCGCGGTTGCATGACCTTTCGGGAACTCCCCTTATGAAGGAAGCTACGCTAGCGGTCCTTGGCGCGCCTGTCCAGCGCGGGTTTTGGCGCGGCGAAATGCGCGGTCGCGAGATCGATGAAAACACGCAGCTTGGCGGGGATTTGCAAACCCGCACCCGGCGGCGGGTACAACACGCTGATCGGGGCGGGCGGTGGCGCGTATTCGGCCAAGATCTCGACGAGCATTCCCGCCGCCAATGCGGCCCGCGCTTGATATTCCGGCAAGCGCGCGATGCCGGCACCCGCAATCGCCGCCGAGAGGATCGCGGCGGGCGAGTCCGCGACGAAGCGCCCCGTCACCACGCGCTCGCGTACTTTGCCGTTCCGGCGAAAGCGCCAGGCGACCGCGCGGCCCGATCCGCGCCAGATCAAACATTCGTGGCCGTCGAGATCTTCGGGAACGCGCGGCGGTTTCGTGCGCGCGAGATAGTCGGGTGCCGCGACGGTGACGATCCGCGTTTCGCCGATACGCCGCGCGATCAGCGTGCCGGGCGGCGGCGTGCCGATGCGCAAGCTCGCATCGAACCCGCCGGCGATCGGATCGACGGCATGATCGTCCAGCGTCAAATCGACCGACAAGGCGGGGTATGCCGCGATCAATTCGGCGGCGAGCGGCGCCACATGGACCGCGCCGAATTGCGTGGGGGCGGTCAAACGCAGCGTACCGGCGGGCCCCGCTTGCGTGCCCTTCAACGCCGCGCGCGCTTGCGCCAACTGGCCCAAAGCGCGTTGCGCGTGCGGAAGATAACGCTGCCCCGCCTCGGTCAGCGACAAGGCGCGCGTGGTCCGTCGCGCGAGCCGCGTGCCCAGACGCGCTTCCAACGTCGCCAGCAAGCGGCTGGCGCGCGCGGGCCCCAGGCCCAATTCGCGGGCGGCTTGGGCCAGCGCGCCGCGCGCGGCGAGGGCGACGAAGAGTTCGAGTTCGGCGAGGCGGTCGGACATTCGTGTCCAAATCGAAAGAATGAAACACGATATTATCGATTTTGGATTAGCCGCGACAGGCCCATGTTTGCGGTGCGGCGGCATTCGGCCGCCGAGGATGGAGACGGCAATGGGACGGCATTACGGCGAACTCGCGTTCACGGACTCGGTCCGGCGCTTCCAGGCGGAAGACGGGTCGGCCGAATCCTACGCCCGTCAGCAGGCGAAGGGCGGGCGCGACACGGTGACGCCCGATCTGGCGGCGTACCTGGCGCAGACGCGGTCGTTCTACCTCGCCTCGGCTTCCGCCGACGGGCGGCCCTATATGCAGCATCGCGGCGGCCCGGCGGGGTTCCTGAAGCCGCTCGACGAAAAGCACCTTGGCTTCGCCGAGTTCTCGGGCAATCGGCAATTCATCTCGCAAGGGAACTTCGCCGAGAACGACCGCGTGCTGATTTTCGTGCCCGATTACGCCCATCGCCGCCGGGTGAAAATCTGGGGCCGGGCGCGGATCGTGTCGGACGACCCAGCGCTGCTGGATCGGCTGACGGACCCGAATTATCCGGCCGCCCCGCAGCGCGCGATCGTGATCGAGATCGAGGCGTGGGACACGAACTGCCCGCAGCATATCCCCCAATTGCTGCCGGCGGAGGACGTGGCCGAGCTGGTGACGGGCCTGCGCGCGCGCGTCGCCGATCTCGAAACGCGGTTGCGGCAAGCGGGCGTCGATCCGGGCTAAGCTTGCCTTCGTGCGATTCCCTTGGGCCGACCGGACGGAAAGAACCGTCCCGCTGAAACTGATCGTTTTCCTGGCGCTATTTGTGCCGGGTTTGTGGGTCGCCTATGCGCTGGCGACCGGCCAACTCGGCGCGCAGCCCTTGAAGGCGGCGACGCGCGAGCTGGGGTCCTGGGGCTTGCGCATCTTTATGCTGTCGCTGGCCGTGTCGCCGTTGCGCTCGCTGTGGCATTGGCCGACGGCGATGCTGGTGCGCCGCATGCTGGGCGTGGGCGCCTTCGCTTATCTCGCTTCGCATTTCACGATGTATGTCGCGAGCCAGGGCTTCGTCCTTTCGACCGTCGCGTCGGAAATCGCGCTGCGCATTTACCTTACGATCGGTTTCGTGGCTTTGCTGGGCTTCGCGGCGCTGGCGGCGACCTCGACCGACGGGATGATCAAGCGCCTGGGCGGCAAGAATTGGCGCCGCTTGCACAAGCTCGCCTATCCGCTGGGCGTGCTGGCGATCGTGCATTTCTTTCTGCAAGCGCGCCTTGACGCGATCGAGACGCAGGTCACGGCGGGATTGTTCGTGTGGGCGATGGCGTGGCGCGCCGCGAAAGCCCGGGGCCAAGCGGGCTGGGCGGTCACGCTGGCGCTGGGACTCGCCGCCACGTTGCTGGTCCCGGCGGCCGAGGCGGGGTTCATCGCCGTCAAGCTCGGCGCGCCGTTCTGGATGGTGTTCGCGGCCAATTTCGACCCCGAATTGGCGCCGCGCCCGGCCCATGTGATTTTGGGCTTCGTGGGTGCGGTTTGCGCCGTTGCTTTCGCGCGCGCGAGGCCATAGAAAACGGGCCCATGACCGTTCTCGTGACCGGAGCCGCCGGGTTCATCGGCTTCCACCTGTCCAAAGCGCTGATGGCGCGCGGCGAAGACGTGGTGGGCTTCGACAATTTCGATCCTTATTACGACGTGCGCCTGAAAGAGGCGCGCGCGGCCGAGCTTGGGAAGAATAAGAACTTCCGCATGGTGCGCGGCGAATTGGCCGCCGACGGCGCCTTCGCTGCGGCGCTCGCCGACAAATCGATCGACCGCGTCGTGCATTTGGCCGCCCAGGCGGGTGTGCGCTACTCGCTGTCGCATCCGGAGGTCTATATCCGGACCAACATCATCGGTCATTTCAACGTGATCGAGGCGTGCCGCCAGCGCGGCGACATCAAGCATCTCGTCTACGCCTCGTCCTCGTCGGTTTATGGCGGGAACGAAAAGCTGCCGTTCTCGGTCGACGACAAGATCGACAAGCCCGTGTCGCTCTATGCCGCCACCAAGGCCGCGAACGAACTGGTCAGCCATGCCTATTCGCATCTCTTCGCCGTGCCGGCGACGGGCTTGCGCTTCTTCACCGTCTACGGCCCCTGGGGCCGGCCGGACATGTCGCTATGGATTTTCACCAAGGCGATTTTGGAAGGCAAACCCATCCCGCTGTTCAACGGCGGCGAGATGCGGCGCGATTTCACCTATGTCGACGACATCGTCGCGGGCGTGATTGCGGCCCTGGATCGCCCGCCGGTCGCGGGCGACAGACAGGCGGCGCATCGCGTCTATAATCTCGGCAATCACCGCTCCGAACCGCTGATGCGTTTCGTCGAATTGATCGAGCGCGCGACCAATCACAAGGCGATCCTCGACAAGCAGCCGATGCAGCCCGGCGACGTTCGCGAAAGTTTCGCGGATATCGAAGCCTCGCGCCGCGATCTGGGCTTCGATCCGAAGACGACCATCGACGTGGGCGTGCCGCGCTTCGTCGATTGGTTCCGCGCCTATAACGGCATTTGAGGGCGATCATGGAAAAGCGCTTCGACCCCAAAACGCTCGCGCCCGCGATCTACGACGCGCAAATCAAGCTCGGCATGGCGGTCAAGACAAGCGGTCTCGATCTCGCGCTGATCGAGCTCGCGCAAGTGCGCGCGTCGCAGATCAACGGCTGCGCCTATTGCCTCATCCTGCATCTCGCCAACGCGCGTAAAGCCGGGGTTTCGCAGCGCAAGCTCGACCTGATCGCCGCTTGGCGCGACACGCCCGAATTCGACGCGCGCGAACGCGCGGCGATCGCGTGGTCGGAAACGCTGACGCATATCTCGCATGGCGGCGTGCCGGACGAGGCCTATAAGGCCGTGCGCGAAGCGTTCAACGAGACGGAGATCGCGCAGCTCAGCTTCGCGATCGGCCTGATCAACGCCTGGAACCGCGTGATGGTCGCGGCCGGCGCTCCGCCCCCGTAAGACTCTAAATCTTCATCGCCGCGATGCGCTGAACGATCGCCGGCTTCGGCGCGTCGATATAGCGATCCTCGAACGCGACGATCACGAATTGGTTCAGCGTGCGCGCGACCAATTCGTTAGGGTCGAGCAGAAAATCCGGATTGTCGGGCTTGCCATAGGCTTCGTTGCCGCGCGCGAAGGTCTCGTAGATCAGAATGCCGCCGCTGCGGATCGCGGCAAACAGATCCGGGAAGAGCGGCCGGTGGAGATAATTGGTCACCACCGCCGCGTCGAAGACCTGCCCCTGGAGCGGCCAGGGCGAACCGTCCTCGAGATCGGCCTGGATCGCCGTCACGCCGGGCAGATGGGCGAGTGCCGAGACGTCCTTGTCGACCGCCACGACCTTGCGCCCGTGCCAGGCGAAATAGCGCGAGTGCCGCCCGCCGCCGGCGGCGAGGTCGAGGACCGTGCCGCTTGGGGCGACGAGCCCGGCATGGGCCTCCACCCAGGGCGAAACCTGCTGCAAAGCGTGGTGGGGGTTCATTTTCCCTCTCTTGCATTTCCGGCGTGCGGGCGCCAAATAGCGATCATGATCGTGTTCGACTTGCAGTGCCGCAAGAAACACCGGTTTCAAAGCTGGTTCAAGGACGGCGCGTCGTTCGACCGCCAGGCCAAGCGCGGCCTGGTCGAATGCCCCGTTTGCGGCGACGTGAAAATCGAAAAGGCGCTGATGGCGCCGCGTTTGGCCGGGACCAAGAAGTCCCGCAAGCGCTTGCCCCTGCCCGCCGAGGCGGTCGCGAACGAAGCCTCCACGCAAGTTGCCGCCGGCCCCGATCCGGCGACGGCGAAGGCGGCGGAACTGCACAAGGAACTCGCCAAATTGCGCGAGCATGTCGAGAAGAACTTCGAAAATGTCGGCGCGGATTTCGCCGAACAGGCGCGCGCGATGCACTATGGCGAGCGCGCGCATAAGAACATCTACGGCGAGACAAGCGACGAACAGGCGCAGGAACTCGCCGAAGAAGGCGTGCCGGTCGCGCGTATTCCTTGGGTTCGCCGCAACGCCTGAGGCGTATTAGCGCTTCGCTTTGACCTCGATCGGCACGCCGGGCATGTGCTTGGTCGTCTTGATCGTCAGCGCCGATTTGACGGTCGAGACGTTCGGCGCGGCCGTCAACTGCGTGGTCAGGAATTTCTCGTAGGCGTCCCAATCGGCCGCGACGACTTTCAGCAGGAAGTCGGTCTCGCCGGTCAGCATGTGGCACTCGCGGACCATCGGCCAGGAATCGATGAGTTCATGAAAGGCCCGGAGGTCGACTTCCGCCTGGCTTTTGAGCGACACCGAAGCGAACACCGTCACGCCATATCCCAGCGCATGGGGGTCGATCTCCGCGTGGTAGCCGCGGATGATCTTGGCTTCCTCCAGCACGCGCACGCGGCGCAGGCAGGGCGGGGCGGATATGCCGGCCCGCTTGGCGAGATCGACATTGGTCATCCGCCCATCCGCCTGAAGGTCGTGGAGGATCTGGTGGTCGACGTCGTCGAGCTTGTGGCCGCGCATAATTACTGTCCGGTAACCTGGGTGAATTGAAATAATGTTAGCAATCGCCGGGCCACGCGCCTAGCCCTGTGTAAAAAAATTGCGCGAAACCCAAGCGGGGGGTAGGGACCGCACGCCATGACGAACCGCCCGCGTACCGCCTGGATCATCAGCCCCGGCCAAGTCGGCATGAAGGCCCAATGCCGGGGCCTCGCCGAGGCGCTGGACCTGACCTACGAATTCAAAGACGTGAAATTCCGCTGGCCCTATCGCTGGCTGCCGGAACGGCTGCTGACCGGCAATCCGTTCGACATGCTGGAAGCCGATAGCCCGCGCGTCGATCCGCCCTGGCCCGATGTGGCGATTACGCTGGGATCGCGCTGTGCGCCGATCGGGGTGGCGATGAAACGCCGCTCGGGCGGCAAGGTCGTCGCCATCCATGTGCAGAAACCGGCTGTGCCGCCCGAATGGCTCGATGCCGTCATCTCACCTTGGCATGACGGTTTGAAGGGCGCCAACGTCATCGAAACCGAGGCCGCGCTGCATTACGTGACGGCGGCAAAACTCAGCCAGGGCGCCGAGGAATGGCGCGCGACCTTCGCACCGATCAAGCGCCCGCTCGCCGGAATCATCCTCGGCGGGTCGAACGGAATGCGGCGCTATCGCTTCTCCGACGAAGCCGTGGCGCGCATCGACGACAACATACGTAAGCTCGCCGCGTCGGGCGTGGGCTTGGCGCTGACGACCTCGCGCCGCACCGATGCGAATGCGCGCGCGAAACTCGTGCGCACTGTGCGCGACCTCGGCGGCTTCGCCTACGACACCGAAGAAGGGGGCCCCAATCCCTATCTCGGCATTCTGGCGCTGGCCGATGCGCTGATCGTGACCGAGGATTCGGTATCGATGACCAGCGAGGCGCTCTCGACCGGAAAACCGGTCCTGGTCGCCGATTTGGACGGCAAATCCGGGCGCATTGCCGCCTTCCAGGCGGAAATGCGCCGCCAAGGCCGGACCCGCGCCTTCGAAGGGCGACTGGATACTTGGACCTACGATCCGCCCCGGGATACCGAACGCGCGGCCCTTGAAATCAAACGCCGATTTGGCTGGGGATAAGAATTCAAAATTTTTTTGGACCCGCTAGGCGTGCGCAAACATGCCTGATAGGTTTGCGCTGTACGCATAGCGGAGTCCGATTCCATGCCCCAGACCCATCGCACCAAGGTTCTCATCATCGGGTCGGGGCCCGCCGGTTACACCGCCGCGATCTATGCGACCCGCGCCAATTTGTCGCCGATTCTGGTGCGCGGCATGCAGCCGGGCGGCCAGCTTTCGATCACCACCGATGTCGAGAATTTCCCCGGCTTCGAAAAGGCCATCCAAGGCCCGTGGCTGATGGAGCAGATGTACAAGCAGTGCGAGCATATCGGTACGCTGATCCTCGAAGACCTGATCGTCGATATCGATCTTTCGAAGCGCCCGTTCGTGGCGAAGGGCGATTCGGGCGATAGCTACATCGCCGACACGGTCGTGATCTGCACGGGGGCGCAAGCGCGCTGGCTCGGCATCGCGAGCGAGGACAAATTCCGCGGCGGCGGCGTTTCGGCTTGCGCCACTTGCGACGGCTTCTTTTTCCGCGGCAAGAAGGTCGCGGTCGTCGGCGGGGGCAACACGGCCGCCGAAGAAGCGCTCTACCTCACCAATCACGCCAGCAAGGTGACGCTGATCCATCGCCGCGATTCCTTGCGCGCGGAAAAGATGATGCAGGCGCGCCTGCTGAAGAATCCGAAGATCGAGATTATCTGGAACGCGGTGGTCGAGGAGATCGTGGGCGAGGATTCGCCGATCCCCGGCGGTGCCGCGACCGTAACAGGTTTGAAGCTGAAGGACACCGTGACGGGTGCGGCATCGTCGATCGCGGTCGACGGGCTGTTCGTGGCGATCGGCCATGTGCCGGCGACGTCGCTGTTCAAAGGCAAGCTCGCGATGGATGCGGAGGGCTATCTGCTGACCAAGCCCGATTCCACCGCGACCGACGTGCCCGGCGTATTCGCGGCGGGCGACGTGAAGGATAAAATCTTCCGCCAGGCGGTGACCGCCGCGGGGATGGGGTGCATGGCGGCCTTGGAGGCCGAGAAATTCCTCGCCCACGAGGAAAGCGCCCATCTCGCGGCCGCGCAATAAGGCGGAAGGGCAGGGAGCGACGTTCCGATGGACTGGGACAAACTAAGGGTGTTTCACGCGGTCGCCGAGGCGGGGTCCTTCACCCATGCCGGCGACAAGCTGAACCTGTCGCAATCGGCGGTCAGCCGGCAGATTTCGGGTCTGGAAGACTCGGTGTCGGCGCCGCTGTTCCACCGCCATGCGCGCGGCCTCATCCTCACCGAGCAGGGCGAGCTGCTGTACAACGCCGTGCGCGAGGTTTTCGCCAAGCTCGCGATGGTCGAAACCCAGCTCGCCGAGACGAAGGAAAAGCCGACGGGCTTGTTGCGCGTTACCGCGACCGTGGCCTTCGGCTCGGTGTGGCTCGCCCCGCGCTTGGGCGAGTTCCTCGACCAGTACAAGGACGTGCAGGTCGAGATGAAGCTCGACGATCGCGAACTCGATCTTGGCATGCGCGAGGCCGATTGCGCGATCCGCATGCATCCGCCCCGCCAGGGCGATCTCATCCAGCGCCATCTTCTGTCGGTGCATGTGCATGCTTACGCGAGCCAAGCCTATATCGACCGTCATGGCATGCCCAAGACGGCGACCGATCTCGATAAGCACAAGCTGATCGTCTATGGCGACGATCCCAATCCGCCGTTCCCGAACGTGAATTGGCTGTTGGAGGCGGGCACGACCGGCGGGCGCAAGCGCAAGCCGACCTTGCGCGTGAACAACGTCTACGGCCTGTTGCGCGCGGTCGAAAGCGGCATCGGCATCGCCGGCTTCCCCGATTACATGGCCAATCAATCGGAGAAGGCGGTTCGCATCCTGCCCGAACTCGAAGGCCCGACCTACGAGGCCTATTTCGTCTATCCGGAAGAACTGCGCAGCTCCAAGCGCATCGCGGTGTTCCGCGACTACCTTGTCCAAAAGGTTGCCGAATCTCAGTTCTAATCGGTTACCGCCTAGGCGGTAGCGGGTTGTTCGTTGTGCGCTGCGGCGAAAATCGACGTGGTTCGTAGCGCTAAAAACGACAAAAACGCCTTTTCTACGAAAGGTTTAGGTGGGCATGCGAAGGGCGCAAGCCTTCCATGCCATTTTTGCCATTTTTTCAAGCAGTTTAGTCCCTATGTTTGTCTTGTCGGTTTTGCGGCGCACCTAGCGCCCTTGCCGAAGGGCCCTCTCTTCGGAGCGGGCGGGGTTCTCTGAACCCTACGTCTCCCAGACGTGAAGCCTCCCTGTTCAACTCGCCCGGTGCATTGCACCGGGCGTTTTTTTTATTTTCCCGATAGGGAGCGGAGCAGTTCCGACTTAAGTGCAAAGCTCGCCTGGGGCGATATTTTGGCCTTGGCACGCAGCATTGCAGAGTTTGACAGCTGTGCTGTTTAAGTCACGTTGCGGCAGAAGGTAGGGTCATCCACCAACATGCAATACCGGCTGCGATGTTGAGCAAAAATTGCAAAACAAGCGACGCAATTAGCTTAAGCGCACTATTATTCGCTTTTGCGGCTAATTTATTCAACGCATCAAGGTCGCCATTGGTGATTTGGAACAAGCTTATATGTCTCGATCGGTTTGCCCATCGAGACATCTTTATAGTGAGATCATGGCAAAACCCGTGAATAATTAAGAATAAGCCGAAGATCATTGGCGCTGCTGTCAATTGATCCCTGATGTCTGGAAGCCGCGCAGCCCAAAGGGAAGCCAGGGTTGCAGTTAGAAAAGGAAGGAGAGCGAGGCCGAGTTTATCTAGATAAAATTCATATTTTAAATAGAAGCCATGAATATTCAGAAAGGAATGAGGCTTGTTTCGGGCTTCAATCCAATTCTGAATGCGCAAGAAGACTTCATCAGAAAAGTTCTGGGTCGCTCCATCAACTGTTACACAAGTCGATCCCATCTCAAATTGAAAGTTATCAAGATCACTTGGCGATTTTGAGAGCGCTGCTTGAAGGAATACTAAAGGATTAATCGGATTTGATATCCTGACGGTAATTGTCAATTCGTTTCTGACTTCATCGATAGTTTGTGCGATTCCCCACCGAGCTACAATTCGTTCGGTTTGTTTGCCAATTGGGATGGTCGTCATTTGAGTTAGGTCGGAGGTAACTCCGTCATGATGTGTCTGATCTGAGAATGAAATTAGAAATGAAAAGGTTGGGGTTTCGGTTGCCGGCGCCGATGCTAGTTTTTCACTTACACTCTGAAATAGTTCTTGAAGGGCGGTGACATCGCAAAGGAATTGTTCGGTGAATACCTTCGTTATCGCCCCTAGTCTCGATCGAGTTATTTTGTATGGCTTTCCAAGTACAGCAATAGCGCCGGACAAATCAGACACCGAGCTTCCCCTATTGTTTTGAGCGACAATCCATCATTTTGTAAAATGTTGATTATTTTTCATAGATTGAGTCAAGATAAAACAAATCTATTCCAATAATAATCGTAATCTCGGGCTTAATTGTTTTGCGATCTATCCGATCTGCGACGTAGCGTCGCGCCGTACCTCGCAATTGCGCTGGATCAAGGCCGCCGGGGGGTGGGGACGGGCATGAAGCCCCGGTCAACCCCGCGAGGCTATCGTTCCTATGGCGTTTATCGATCTCGACGCGTTGCGTGCCGCCCCGTTGCGCCGCGAGCCCTTCGACCATTTCCTGGCCAGCGGCATCTTGCGCGAAGGGGCTGCGGAAGAGATCGAGCGCGACTTTCCCAAGCTGTCCGGGGCGGGGCTTTATCCCGCCGACGAAGCTGGCGGCGGTCCCGCCTTTCGCGCGCTGATCGATGAAATCCAAAGCCCCGCGTTGCGGGCGGCTTACGCCGCGAAGTTCGGCGTCGACCTCGACGGGCGGCCCTTGATGGTCACGGTGCGCGCAAGGGCGCGCGCGAGCGACGGCAAGATCCATGTCGATTCCACCGCGAAATTCGTCACGTCGCTGCTCTATCTCAATCGGCCGTGGGCGAATGCGGGCGGGCGTTTGCGCTTCCTGCGCGGGCCCGGCGACATCGACGACTACATCGCCGAAGTGCCGCCCGATGCGGGCACGCTCGTCGCCTTCCGCCGCACCGAAAACTCCTGGCACGGCCACAAGCCCTTCGAAGGCGAGCGGCGCTACGTGATGTTCAACTGGATGACCGGCCGCGCGATCGCCGCGTGGGAAATCGCGCGCCATCGCGCTTCGGCCTTCGCCAAGCGTCTTCTCTCCGGCGGCGAGGAGGCCGCGTGATCATGCAAATCGTCGATATCTGCGCCGTGAAGATCGCCGATGCTTTCGCCGCCAGCCTCGCCTCGGCGCGCATCCGCGAAACGCCGTTCCGCCATTGGCTGCTGACCGACGCGTTACCCGACGAAACGCTGACCGCGCTCGCCGAACTGCCCGCGCCGCCGGCCGAGATCGGCGACACGCAAGGGCGGCGCGAGACGCATAACTCGAGCCGCCGCTTTTTCGCCCCCGGCGATTTGTGGGACGGCACCTGCCAAGCGGTCGCGCAGACTTTCCAAGCGCCCGAAACGGTGGCAATGCTGGCCGACGCGACCGGTGCGCCCTTGGAAGGGGCAAGCCTGCGCATCGAATATTGCCAGGATCGCGACGGGTTCTGGCTGGAGCCGCACACCGATATCGGCGCCAAACTTTTCACCATGCTGGTCTATCTCGGCGACGATCCGGCGATGGGCACGGATATCTACGATGCCGAGAAACGCCATCTCGGTGCCGCCCCGTTCGGCTTCGGGCGCGGGCTGATTTTCGTGCCCGGCGACGACACGTGGCACGGCTTCGAAAAGCGCAAGATCGACGGCGTGCGCAAGTCGATCATCGTCAATTACGTGAAGCCGGAATGGCGCTCGCGCCACGAGCTGGCGTTTGCCAACGCCCCGGTTCTATTCCCGAATTAGCGATCTTTGCTGCATTGCACAAAAGTCATTTGACCCCCGCCTGGGGTAGGGGGATAGTGCCGACACCGGATGCGTGACCGCGTCGGGCGACCCGTCTTCGAACATGGGCGCCCCGGTCATCCCCGCCGGTGGAGCGAAACGTCCGATTCCCATTGTTTGGCGAGGGAGCCGGGCGAAATGCGTTACTTCCGACGTTTACATTCCTTCGATGCCGAGGCGCTGACAGCACATCTGGTCGCGCTGGATTCGCGCGACCGGCGTTCTCGGTTTTCCGCCCCGGTCTCGGACCAAGCGATCCGCGCCTATGTCGCGGGGATCGATTGGCGTCGTGCGGCCATCGTCGGTTGCTTCGACGGCGCCAATCTGATCGGCACGGCGGAATTGCATTTGCCGGCCGCTGGCGATTTGTCGCGCGAGGGCGAATTCGCCGTCGCGGTGGCGCCCGGGCGGCGCGACGAAGGCTTGGGCAGCGAATTTCTGCGCCGCGTGATCGTGCTCGCGCGCAATCGCATGCTGCGGCGTTTGCGGATGGTGTGTCTACTCGACAACGGGCCGATGCGCCGCATCGCGCGCAAATTCGGCGGCGAGCTCGACATCACCGATGGCCAAGCCTGGGCCGATCTGCGCTTGCCGTTCCCCGACCCGCTCTCGCTCGCCAGCGAAGCCTACGAGGAGGGCTTCGGCCTCGCCGCCGCGATGCAAACGCGGCACGGGCTGGCACCCGTCTAAGCGCGCTTGAGCGCCGCTTCGAGATTGTCGGCGAACTCGGCGGCGCCGAAGCGCGGTCCCGCCCAAGCGGCGCCCGCAGCTGCGAGGCTTTGCGCGAACTTGGGATCGTCCATCACGCGCGCGATCTGGCGCGCGAGGGCCGCGCCATCACCCGGCGGATAGAGCAAGCCGGTCGTGCCGTCGTCGATCAATTCGCGCGTACCGCCCGCATCGCTCGCGATCACCGGCACGTTCGCGCGTAACGCTTCGACCGTCACGCGGCCGAAGGCTTCGTTGCGCGACGTGACCAGCACGGCGTTGGCTTTCGCAAGCTTTGCCCCCAGATCGCGCACATGGCCGTGGAAATGTGTTTGCGCGTCCACGCCGCCGTCGCGCGCCGCATCGCGCAAACGCGTGGTGTAGCCTTCGGCCCCTTCGCCGAAGAAATGCAGATGCGGGCGCTTATTCCCGCGCGCCAGGATCGTCAACGCGGCGATCGCATCGGCTTGGCCCTTTTGCGGGTTGAGCGAGCCCGGCAAGGCGAGATGGAACGCGCCCGAGGGCTCGTAATCGGGAACGTTCGCCGCCGGTGTCGGATCGATGCGGTAATAGACGCGCGCGATTTTCCCGCGCGGCAGGAAATTCGCGTATTTCGCCGCGACGGCGTCGGAATTGACGATCGCGAGCGACGTCGTGCGGCGCATGATCGCGGCCGCCCACGCGTCGCCGCCCGCGAATTCCAGACCATGATCCTCGCGGCCGAATTCGTGGATCCACCAGACGTGTTTGAGCCCCGCGCGCTCGGCGGCAAGCGCGCCGACACCCAGCACCATCGTGTTGGTGACGACGAGATCGGGTTGCGCGTCGCGCAACAGCGCGGCCAAGGCGGCGATGGCGCGCCACGTGCGCCAGCGCAGGCGCCACGCTTTGCGGCCTTTGGTGCTGGCCCAAAGCGGCAGATCGACGATGCGATGTTTGACGCCGAGTTTTTCCAATCGCGCGATCATGCTGCCCGCATCGGGCATCCACACTTCGGCGCTATGGCCGCGCGCGATCAGCGCTTCGATCCCCTCGACCATCGCCGAGGTCGCCCCGCCCAGATCGCCTTGGTGCGAGAGGAAGAGAAGCTTCACTAGAAGCCGAACATGTGGTCGAGGCTGAAGCGCCCATCGGGTTCGGCGAGCCCGTGATAGCCGAACAGGCGGCAGGTCCGATCGCGGATCAGCACATAGCCGCCGCCGGCCGCTTTCGCGATATCCGCCTTGGCGAAATGCTCCGACACGCGCCACAGCCGCGAGCCCGAGCACGGGATCGCGAGCGACGATTCGGCGAACTTGGTGCCGGTGGCGTCGTGCAGTTCCAGCACGGTCTCGGATGTCTTCCGCCACGGCGTGGAGGCGGGATAGATCAAATGGCAGAACGCGTCTTGCGCGTCGACGCCGAGGCTGAGGAACAGCCGCGTCGTCAGACCCGGCGGACGGCCGATATAGGATTGCGGCTCGTTCTTGAACACGAGGGCGGTGTTGAAGATATGGCTGCCGAAGCTCGTCTCGGCGGCATGCGCGGCGCCGGCTTTGCGCGCGTAGCGGAACAACGCGTGGATCCAGCCATCGCCGCCGCCGCCGTCGCGGAAATCGTAGGACAGTTCGACATGGCCGTAGCCGCCGGCGAGATCGGCGGTGAGGGGCACTTCATGCGCATGGTCGCGCGCGAGATTGCCGAGGAACTCCTCGCGCGCCAGCGCGCCGTCCTTGTCGTAGAAGCGCGCGATCAGCGGCAGCGTCGCTTGGCCGCGCGCCATCGGCGTGGGCAGCGCCACGCCGGTGAAATCGGCGAGCGGCAGGATCGGGGCGGGCAGGATGAAGCCCTTGCCGAAATCCGCCCCCAGTTTCGCGATATCCGCATCGGGCTTCAGATCGCTGCGCTCGACATTGGCGTGCGCGACGTGGCGCTTGCCCGCAATCTCGACCTCGTAGCGCGGGCGCACGACGAATTTGCCCGCATCCATCTCGATCTGCTGCGGCCAGGACAAAGACGGCAGCAACTCGCCCATATCGACCGCGCGCATGCCGAAGCCGGGGATCGGTGCTTTCATCGGCACCCATGCGTCGGTCCCCATGCGCGCGAATTTCACGCCGTCGGCGGGGATCGGGCAGGAATGCGCGTTCTGCACCCATACGCGCACGCGTTCGCCCGTGCGGGGGGCGGGAATCCCGGCGTAATAATCGGCGGGCCATGGGTTCGCGTCGTGGGTGCAGGTGATTTCGTCCTTCCCCCAGAAATCCAGCGCGTATTTCAAAACGTCGTGGCCGGTCACGTCGATCATGTGGATGAACAACTGACCGACGAAATCGCCAAGCCCGAAACGCTGGCGGACCTCGCGGCTATCGACCGTGAAGGCCGATACGCCCGGCGCCAAAGTTTCGTCCCAGGTGGCGAGGGGCCGGCCGTCGGCATCGAACAGGCGGAACCAGGCGCGCACGTTCTTGGCGCCATAGCCCGCCCAGTAATTGGCGCTGACCATGCGCGAATGGCGCTGGGGTTCGTCGACGAACAGCACGAGATTCGTGACGAAGTTATAGGTCGACAGATAGCGCTTCTTGTCCGTGATCAGCGCGTCGGGAATGCGCATCGCGTCGAGTGTGGCGACCGCAACGCCGTCTTGCAGCCACGGCTTGATCTGGGCGATCAGCGGCTCGGTGTCGAACGCGGCGACGAAAACCGCTTTGGCGCCCGACGCGGCGATGCGCGAAACCGGTTGGACCTTCAGCCCCGCGATCTCGCGGCCGATATGGGCGTGGTTTTGGCCGTAGAGCCCGGCGATTTCAATGCCGGAGAAATCCTGCAGCGACGATATGGCCGCCCAAGCGCCGAACGGATCGTAGATCGCGACGGGGCCTTTCGCCGCCAACTCGGCCGCGAGTTTGCGCGCGGGTTCCACGGCCAGCGGATGGCCGACCGCGCGGAATAGCGCGTCGCCGCCCGTGCGGTTGTCGAAGGTCTCGATCGGAAGGGCGCGCCGCGCCGTTTCCGGGCGGGCGGGGGAAGAGTCCGGCATGGCCCGGATATACGCCCGCCCCGCCGGATTCTCAACGTGTTAGGCCCAGAGCCGTTCGTCCTGGCGGTTGGTGTACAGGTCCGCCACGTAATCGCCGTAGCCGTTGAAAAGCTGCGTGGGCACGCGCTTGCCGGTCCCAAGCACTTCCTCGCTCGCCTGGCTCCAGCGCGGATGGGCGACGCGCGGGTTCACGTTCGCCCAGAACCCGTATTCGCTGGCCTGAAGCTGTTCCCAGAACGTCTTCGGGCGCTGGTCGGTGAAATTGAAGCGCACGATCGATTTGACGCCCTTGAAGCCGTATTTCCACGGCGTGACCAGGCGCAAGGGTGCGCCGTTTTGGCGCGGGATCGGCTTGCCGTAAAGACCGGTCGCGATGAAGGCGAGTTCGTTGGTCGCCTCGTCGATCGTCAGGCCTTCAGTATAGGGCCAGGGATACCAGGTCGCGCGCTGGCCGCTGGCGACCGACGGGTTCTGGAACGTCTGCATCACGACGTATTTGGCGCTGGAGGTCGGCTTGCACCATTCGACGAATTGCTTCAGCGCGAAGCCCGACCACGGCACGGTCATCGCCCAGGCTTCGACGCAGCGGAAGCGATAGACGCGTTCCTCCAGCGTCATCGCCTTCAGGATATCGTCGAAATCCACCGTGCGCGGCTGTTCGACCATGCCCTCGATGCGCACCTGCCAGGGGCGGATCGGCAGTTTCTCGGCCGCGCGCCAGATGGTTTTCGAGGTGCCGAATTCATAGAAATTGTTGAACGTCGTCGCGTCGTTCTCGGCCGAAATCTCGCGATCGACGCGATAGCGCATGTTGCGCATCGCCGGATACAGCCCCGCCGACGGATCTTCCTGGGCGATCGCATTGCGCCCGCCGCCAAGCAATCCGCCGGCAATCATGCCAAGCCCTGCGCCCAGCGTGCGCCGGCGCGTCCACAAGGCTTCGGGGGTGGTTTCGCGTTCGGGAATTTCCCAGCCGCGGGGGCGACGGATCAACATGGGTTTCGTCTCCGAATGAATCTGTCTCCGGCGTTTCGCTTTACGTAAGCCGGAAGTTACTAGATCGCGCCGTCGCGCGCTTTTTTGCGCAACTGTTCGACCTGGCCGCGCACATTGGCCATATGGGGGTTGATCGCCAGGGCCTTTTCCAAGACCTCCAGCGCCTTGTCGGGGTGGTTTTGGCGCATCGCGATCAGGCCCAAGCCCGACAGCGCGCCGAAATGGCGCGGCTCCAGCTCCAAGGTCTTCTCGGCGTCCTTGCGCGACTCCTCCAGCCGGTCGAGCAGGAACAGCACGGTCGCGCGGCGGTTCCAGCCTTCGGCGTAATCGGGCTTCAGGCCCGTGATCGCGTCGTAGATCGCGAAGGCGCCGAACATGTCGCCGCGATTCTGCGCGTCGAGCCCCAGGCGCATCAGCGAGTTGATCGCACCATCGTCCGGCTCCAGCCACACGCGCCAGATGGCGTTTTCGTAGATCTGCGCCTCGCGCGCGTCGGCGGCGGCTTTCAGCTTTTCGAACAGCGGGTCGAGGCGGGCATCTTGCGCTGCGTCGGCCGGAACGGCGGCGAAGACGAGCATTACGGCGAGGGCCATCGCCCTACCGAGGTCCAGCATCGATGCCAAGCGCCCCGAAATACGCATGGGGGAAATCATGCGCGCCCGCCGGGCGGCTGTAAACTTGCATTTTCGGGCAGGCGAAGGTCTAACAAGGGGAATGTCCGCCGACAGCCATTTCGCCCGGGATTACACCGGCGCGCGGGAGAAATTCCTCGCCGCCGCCAAGCCCCATGCGACGCGCTATCGCGCCTTCCAAAACCCGCTGCGCGGGCCCCGGGGCGAACAGCTTTTCTGCGATGCCGTGTGGTCGGGTCCGATGGTCGCCGACCGCGTGCTGGTCACGATTTCGGCCACGCACGGCATCGAAGGTTTCTGCGGCTCGGGCGCGCAAACCGCGTGGTACGCGACAGGGGCGTGGCGCGAGATTCCGCCGGACGTGGCGCAGCTTCATCTGCATGCCGTCAATCCGCACGGCTTCGCCTGGCTGCGCCGGGTGAACGAGGACAATGTCGACCTCAACCGCAATTTCGTCGACCATATCCGCCCCTATCCCGAGAACCCGGCTTACGAGCGCCTCGCCCACGCGATTTGCCCGAACGAATGGACCGAGGCGTCGCGCAAAGCCAGTGCCGCGATCCTGGCCGAGTTCGCCAAGCGCCACGGCGATTTCGCCCTTCAGGGCGCGATCTCCTCGGGCCAGTATTCGCATCCCGACGGCGTGTTCTTCGGCGGCCACGCGCCCACGTGGTCGCATCGCGTGATCCGCACATTGTTCGCCGATTGGCTGTATCTGTCCAAGCGCATCGGGATCGTCGATTTCCATACCGGCCTGGGCCCGCGCGGCTATGGCGAGATCATCTGCGGTCTGCCGCCCACGCATCCCGGCAGCAAGCTGTCGCAAGCGTGGTACGGCGCCGATTTGACTTCGCCCGAAATGGGCACGTCGACATCGCCGCCCTTGCACGGCACCAACGGCGAAGGCTTCGCGCGGTTCCTGGCGCACGCCGCGTTTTCGCATGTGGCGCTCGAATACGGCACGCTGCCCGTACCCGACGTGCTCGACGCGATCCGCGCCGACAATTGGCTGCATCTGCACGGCGACATCGCGGGCGAAGACAGCCGGCGCATCAAAACGCAGATGCGCGACGCCTTCGCGCCCGCCGACGCCGCTTGGCGCGACGCGGTGTGGACCCGCGCCGACGACGTTCTGCGCAAGACCGCGTTCGGTCTCGCGTCCGCTTGATTTTTCTTTGACGGAGTAAAACCCATGTCGCTTCGCGCCCAGCTCACCGACGCCCTCAAGGAATCGATGAAGGCCAAGGATCAGGTGCGCACCGACACCATCCGCATGGCGATCGCCGAGATGAAGAAGCGCGATATCGACGCGCGGGCCCTCGGCAACGCGAATGGCATTCCCGATACCGAATTGCAGGCGGCGATCCAGAAGCTGATCGCTTCGCGCCGCGATTCGATCGTCATGTACGAGAAGGGCGGGCGGCCCGAATTGGTCGCGAAGGAGCAGGCGGAGATCGCCGTGCTCGAAACCTTCCTGCCCAAACAGCTCGACGCCGCCGCGATCGAAGCGGCCGCGAAGGAAGAAATCGCCGCCGCCGGGGCGACGTCGGTCAAGGATATGGGCAAGGTGATGGGCGCCATGAAGGCGAAATTCACCGGCCAGATGGATCTGGGCCTCGCCTCCGCGACCGTCAAACGCCTGCTGGGCGGTTGATCAAGCGGCCCACGGATCGACGACCGATACGCCGACGATCTCGGGGAAGTGCCGAACATTGCGCGTCGCGACGGCCAGGCCATGGACGGACGCCGTCGCGCCGACGATCAGATCGATACCGGATAGCGTGATTTTTTTCGCTGCCGCTTGGCCGGCGATCCTTCCCCATCGCGCGAGGACGCGATCGTCGATCGGCAGCACGCGCTCGCCATAGCGCGCACGGATAGCGGCGGAGATGGTCGCCAAGCGGCGCCAATCGGTATCGCCCTCGGCTTCTAGTTTGGCGATGCCTTTGGCGATCTCGGCGAATGTGAAGGCACTGACATAGAGATCTGCGTCAGGTTTCGAATTCAGCCAAGCGACGGCGCGTGGATCGGGCGCACGCTTCATCGCTAAGCTGATCACGTTGGTGTCGAGCAACCAACCGTTCACGGCGAAAAATCGACCTCGCGGTCGAAGGATTCGTCGCGCGCTGGCTCGAACTTGTCGAACGCGAAGCTCGCCAGGAAGTCGCCGAACGGCAAGTCGGGCCTAGTCAGCGATTCGAAGGCGTCCGCCGACAGCACGACGACCTCGCGCGCCTTGCGGCCGTCACGCGGGTTGCGCACGACGCGCTGTGGCGATTTGAGCGCGCGCTCGAACACTTCTGAGAAATGCGTTTTCGCGTCGCGGACGGTCCAGGCTTTGTCGGATTTGACGTTTTTGCTCATAGTAGTCACAGAGACTACAGATGATTCTGTAACCCGTCCAGGTACCGCTTGACGGGCCCACTCGCGAGGGGCCAAATCCGCCGCACGCCGCCCCGCAAGTCTGTGGAATACGGGGATATTTCCGGCGCTGCATGAAGGATTGGGCTCTGCGGCGATGGCGTTTCCCCCGGCTTTTCTCGAGGAGCTGCGCGCAAGGCTGACGCTGTCGAGCCTCGTCGGCCGGCGCACGCGCCTCGTCAAAGCGGGGCGCGAATACAAGGCGTGCTGCCCGTTCCATAACGAGAAGACACCGTCCTTCTACGTCAACGACGACAAGCAATTCTTCCATTGCTTCGGCTGCGGTGCCCATGGCGACGTGATCGGCTTCACGATGCGCGCCGATCATCTGTCGTTTCCCGAAGCGATCGAGAAATTGGCGGGCGAGGCGGGGCTCGACGTGCCGCGCATGGGCCCGGCCGAGCGCGAGAAGGCCGAACGCGCGAAGACGCTGGGCGACGCGGTCGAAGCGGCCTGCGTCTGGTATCAGGAAAAACTGCGCGCGCCCGAAGGCCGCGCGGCGCTGGCCTATCTGCACGGGCGCGGTCTTAGCGACGACACGATCGAGCGTTTCCGCTTGGGCTATGCGCCCGAAGGCTGGCGCAATCTCGCCGCCGCGCTGAAGCTGCGCGGCTTCGACGAGGCGATGCTGCTGGAAGCGGGCTTGATCGCGAAGCCCGAAGACCGGCCCGAGCCGTTCGACTTTTTCCGCAACCGGGTCATGTTCCCGATCACCGACCGGCGCGGGCGCGTCATCGCCTTCGGCGGGCGCGTGATGGACGATTCGAAGCCCAAATATCTCAACAGCCGCGACACGCCGTTGTTCCACAAGCGCGGCAATCTCTACGCGCTCGACAAGGCGCGGCTTGGCGTGGGCGAGCGCAAGGCGACGGCGCTGGTCGCCGAAGGCTATATGGATGTGATCGCGCTCCATCAGGCGGGGTTCGTGGGCGCGGTCGCCCCGCTCGGCACGGCGCTGACGGAAGAACAGATGGAAGCGCTGTGGCGCATCCATCCCGAACCCGTCGTGTGCCTCGACGGCGACGCCGCCGGCCAGCGCGCGGCACTGAAGGCGGCCGAGACGGCGTTGCCCTTGCTCAAACCCGGCCGCGCGCTGCGCTTCGCCGTGTTGCCGGCGGAGGACGATCCGGACTCGCTGATCAAGCGCGACGGGGCGGCGGCGTTCGAACGCTTGCTCGAACGCACGAAGGGCATCGACGACGTCGTTTGGGAAAGCGAACTCGCCAAAGGCCCGGTCGATACGCCCGACCGGCGCGCGACCCTCGACGCCGCGTTGCGCGCGCGGCTGGCGCGGATCGCCGACAAGACCGTCCAAAAAGCCTACGAGAACGAGTGGATTTGGGTCCGGTTGCGGCGCCTTGGCCGGCCGGAACCGGTGCGGCCGCGCCTGGCGTTTTCGGGCGCCCCCCGGCCGCCGGGCAAGGGACGACGCGAGTCCGTCGGCCCCCGCGATTTCGGCCTGCGGACCGCCGGTAATCCCGACATTCTGGGGCGGCGCGCCCAGAAGCTGCTTCTGACCGCCGTGCTCAATCATCCGGAGCTGCTCTGGGAGAACGCCGAAGCCTTTGCCGAGATTGGGTTTTCCGATCCCGTGGCGGCGCGCTTGCGCGCGGCATTGCTGGATTGCGCGCATGAGGCCGCCGCAGCCCAGTCTCCGCTTGACTCGCAGGGCGTGATCGCCCACTTATCCGGCATGGGTTTGGCCGAGGAAGCGGCATCGCTGACGAAGCCAAGCTCTTACGAACACGGAGCTTTTGCCGGTCCGGGCGCGTCGCAAGACGAAGCGCGGGCGGGCTTTCGCTCCGTCTTGTCGTTGCTGGCGCGCCCGCGGATCGAAGAAGAGCTTCGTGAAGCTGCGCGCGCGGTCGCCGACGCCCCGGAGCCGGAATTGCTGGCGCGGGTCGATGCGCTGACCGCGATCTTGCGCGATTTGAACGCGCAAGGCGGCGGCGACGAAGACGACGCTTACGGTACGACGTAACGCGCGACGCGATGTTCATTCGGCGGAAAATGATCCGCCCCGAGGTCGAAGCCATATGACGTCCAAGGTTAAGCCCGTCCCCGCCGCCGTTCCCCCGCGCGACGAGGCCCCCGACGCGCCGCTCCTCGATGTCACCGCCGCCGCCGTCAAGAAGATGCTCGCCCGTGGGCGCGAGCGCGGCTACGTCACCTATGACGAAATCAACGCCGTTCTGCCGCCCGACCAAGTGTCGTCGGAGCAGATCGAAGACACGCTCGCGTTGCTGTCCGAGCAGGGCGTGAACGTCGTCGAAAGCGAAGACGCCGACGACGAAACCGCCGAAGCGCCCGCCGCCGAAGAAGGTGCGGAAGCCGAAGAAGGCGGCGAACCCGTCGCCGCGAATCAAAAGGCGCCCGTGCCGGCGAAGGTCGGCGGCGAGGAAGCCGAAGAGGAAGAGGAAGAAACCAGCAAGCGCGGCAATATCGACGCGGATTCGATCGGCCGCACCGACGATCCCGTGCGCATGTATCTGCGCGAAATGGGCTCGATCGAATTGCTGAGCCGCGAAGGCGAAATCGCCATCGCCAAGCGCATCGAAGCCGGCCGCGAGAAGATGATCTCGGCGCTGTGCGAAAGCCCGCTGACGATGCGCGCGGTCGTGCATTGGCGCGACGCGCTGGTCGACGGCAAGATGCTGCTGCGCGACGTGATCGATCTCGACGCCACGAACGGCGGCGGGCCCGGCGGTTCGGGTGTCGCCATCGTGCCGGGCATGCCGGTCGTTGCGGCGCCGACGGACGACGCGGAACCCGCCGAAGGGGCGGAACCCGCCGAGGGTGCCGAACCCGCCGAGGGCGGCGAAAACGCCGAAGCGCAGAACGCGGATGCGGGCGAGGAAAACGTCTCGCTCTCCGCGCTCGAACAGCAATTGAAGCCCGCCGTTCTCGAAAAGCTCGAGACGCTCGCCGCCGTCTACAAGCGCCAGTTCCGTATGCAGGAAAAGCGCATGGAAGCGCTGCATGCGGGCAAGGCGTTCAGCCCGGTTTCCGAGAAGCACTACCAAAAGCTCAAATCCGAGCTCATCGGCATGATGGGCGAGGTGCATCTCAACAATATCCGCATCGAGCAGCTGATGAATCAGCTGTACGACCTCAACCGCAAGCTCGTGCAGGCCGAAGGCCGCCTGCTGCGCTACGCGGAGGAATGCGGCGTGAAGCGCGACGAATTCCTGTCGAAATATCACGGCAAGGAAGTCGACCCGCGCTGGTACGGGCGCGTTTCGCGCCTGACCGGCAAGGGCTGGAAGAAATTCACGATCAAGTACAAGAACGAGGTCCAGCAGCTGCGCAAGGACGTGTCGGAAATCTCCGAACGTTCGGGCCTGCCGATCGCCGAGTTCAAGAAGACCGTCGCCCAAGTCCAGCAGGGCGAGCGCGAAGCCGCGCGCGCCAAGAAGGAAATGGTCGAGGCCAATTTGCGTCTCGTGATCTCGATCGCGAAGAAATACACGAATCGCGGCCTGCAATTCCTGGATCTGATCCAGGAAGGCAATATCGGCCTGATGAAGGCGGTCGATAAGTTCGAATACCGCCGCGGCTACAAATTCTCGACCTACGCCACGTGGTGGATCCGTCAGGCGATCACGCGCTCGATCGCCGATCAGGCGCGCACGATCCGCATCCCCGTGCACATGATCGAGACGATCAACAAGCTGGTGCGCACCAGCCGCCAGATCCTGCACGAAATCGGCCGCGAGCCGACGCCGGAGGAATTGGCCGAGAAGCTCGGCATGCCGCTGGAAAAGGTCCGCAAGGTCCTGAAGATCGCCAAGGAGCCGATCTCCCTCGAAACGCCGATCGGCGACGAGGAAGATTCGCATCTGGGCGACTTCATCGAGGACAAGAACGCGGTCCTGCCGGTGGACGCGGCCATTCAGGCCAATCTGCGCGAGACCACGACGCGCGTGCTGGCCACGCTGACGCCGCGCGAAGAGCGCGTGCTGCGCATGCGCTTCGGCATCGGCATGAACACGGACCACACGCTCGAAGAAGTGGGCCAGCAGTTCAACGTGACCCGCGAGCGTATCCGCCAGATCGAAGCCAAGGCGCTGCGCAAGCTCAAGCACCCCAGCCGCTCGCGCAAGCTGCGTTCGTTCCTCGATACGTAAGGCGAAGCGCGGCAACCTTCGCGACGCTGCCAGCGGGGCCGCTCTCGACTAGGTTGCGGTTTTCGCCGTGACGCCCCTATACTCCGGAGCAAATCCGGGGTTCGGGGGGCGTTATGGGGCGGCGGCTTCTTTCGATTTTTTGCGTCGCGACAGTCGCCTTTCTGGGCGGCTGCGCTCCGGAAGTTCACAAGGGAAGGCTTCTGCCCGGTGCCGAAAAGGTCGCTGGTTTCGAGGTCGTGTATTTGACGCGATTGCCGCTGCCGGTGAGCGGGCACAGCACGGCCGGCCCGGTCAGTTCATTTGATCTCGACAAGATGCTTTCGGAGGCCTCGAAGGGGCTCGAAGAGCAAGTTCGAACGGGCTTTCGCACATTGCTCGAAAAAGACGGCCTCTATCGGCGTATTTCGATAGCGCCATCGCCTGAGCCGCTTTCCAATCCATTTGCCGCCGCCCAGATGCTGCAGCATCCCTACGCCGATCCATACGCGCTGATCGTCGTGCCGGCATCGTCGAATATTTACTGCGGCGGGTTTTTCGGCCGCGCTTGCCGCATCGACATCACCCTGGCGACGACGCTTTACGATACGCGTGCGCGCCAAGTGCGTTGGACCCAACGCGGCGGCGTCGTCGCGACGCCGGCATATGGCGCGCGCGGCGATGTGATCGGCGAGTATTGGGAGATGCTGTCGAAACAGTTGCGCGACGATGGATTGATCGATTGACGCGGCGGCGTTTCGTCAGGGAAATGGAAATCTCGCCATGTTAAAATTCGAATCTCGTCGACTTTGGGGCGCCTGCCTAGCGCTTGTTGCGCTTTTGACGCTCGGCGCGTGCGTTCAGCGCAGCGGATCGATGCAGCCGGCGAACAAGACGGCCCGGTTGGGGACGTTGATATATTCGCCGAACTTCGAAAGCCAGGCGATCGTCGTTGTCGGGCTGCGCCGGATGGGGGTTCCCACGTTCGGCTATACGATAGCGGGCGCCGAGGGCGAGAAAATCGACGGACGAGCGACACAGTCTTGGATCGGATTTTTCGGCACGGCGCCGCTTGGGCAACGCCTAACCTTGGCCGAGGATGAACTCGACTATCATATTCTACGGATGCCCCCCGGAAACTACGGCGTCATCCAAATAAACGCCGGCGTTCGATATCATCTTGTTTCATTTCAGCGCGCTTATAACGTTAATACACGCGAAACCTATGTATTCTCGCCGACACGCGAAACCTATTCTCATACGGACTTGATCGATCCGGTCGCCACGCCCGAAACGCCGATCTTCTCGGCGCGCGCCAACGAAGTCGTCTATATCGGCGATCTCGTTTTTGATGGCCGGAATCCCGAAAAGCGGAGTTTGGCGATCAGCGCATCGCCGGACGGCGCGCGGGCGGCACTTGTCGCGTTCGGCGAAACGCGACCGATGGAAACGCGAATGATGGTTCGGCCGACGGGGGCGGATGCGCGGGAGCTGAAGGCATCCCCCACGACGCCCGCCACGATCACGATTCAACAGCTCCGCTGATCGCCGGCTTCGCTTTCTGTTTATCCGCGCCGTCAACGACACCGGTTGGCGGCGCGCGCCAAACCGGCTAAACCGGTGCCGCCGGTTCCGGCGGGCCCGTAGTTCAGCGGTCAGAACGCGCCGCTCATAACGGTGTTGTCGCAGGTTCGAATCCTGCCGGGCCCACCGGAGCCGGGCGCGTCGCGCTTGCGCGGCCGCACCGCTTCGAGCCAAATAAGCCGAACGAAAATCCTGGGGGAATTCGCCATCATGTGGACGCCGTCCGAACGCTATCCCGATCCTTCCGTGCGCGTCCTCGATCCGCGCGGGGCCGGGCTCATCCCGATGAACGCCTCGGTCGAGCGGCTTTACACCGGCACGCGCTGGTCGGAAGGCCCGGTCTGGTTCGGCGACGGGCATTTTCTGGTTTGGTCGGACATCCCCAACAACCGCATGCTGCGCTGGACCGAAGAAACCGGCGCCGTCTCCGAGTTCCGCAAGCCGTCGAACTTCTCCAACGGCAACACGCGCGACCGGCAGGGCCGCCTCGTCTCCTGCGAGCATTTCACCCGCCGCGTCACGCGCACCGAATACGACGGCACGATCACCGTGCTGGCGGATAAGTTCGAGGGCAAGCGCCTGAACTCGCCCAACGACGTGGTCGTGAAGTCGGACGGCTCGGTGTGGTTCAGCGATCCGGCTTTCGGCATCCTGTCGGATTACGAAGGCGAACGGGCACCGAGCGAACTTCCGATGGCGTTCTATCGCCTCGATCCCGCGACCGGAAAACTGACGGTCGTCGCCGACGGCATGGACGGCCCCAACGGGCTGTGTTTCTCGCCCGACGAGAAATTGCTCTACGTGGTCGAGAGCGCGTCGCGCCCGCGCCGCACCTGGGTATTCGACGTGGTCGGCGACAAGCTCGCCAACAAGCGCCCCTTCGCCGATTGCGGCGAATTGGGCACGCCCGATGGCTGGCGCTGCGACGAGCGCGGCAATGTGTGGGCGGGCTGGGGCATGGGCGAGGGGCTGGACGGCGTGCGCGTCTTCGCGCCCGACGGCACGCCGATCCTGCATATTGATCTGCCGGAACGCTGCGCCAATCTGTGCTTCGGCGGCAAATATCACACCCGCCTGTTCATGGCGGCGAGCCACTCGCTCTATTCGATCTATACGAGCGTGCGCGGCGTGACGACAGCCTGAGGCAGGACGAGCAGCGCCGCGAAGGCGAACATCCAGCAGCCGACGGCGATCAGCGCCGCGTAGAGCGCGAGCGTGCGATAGGTTTCCTGCAGCACGCCGGCGATCATGCGCCGCGCGCGTTCGTCGAGCTTTTCGTCGCGCGCGCGCAGCAGAAACCAAGTCTCGGTGCGCTTGATGTCCTGGCGGTCGATCAGCGTGGCGCGCAAGGTGAGGATCATCGCCAACAGCGTCGTCAGGATCGCGCCGCTTTTGAAGGCGAGATAGGGCCACGCGGTGAGGCCGGCCATCACCGTGCCGACCGCCAGCATGAAGAACAGGCACGCGCGGCCGATCGACGTCATCGCCGCCGCCCGAATGCGTTCGATTTCCTGCACGTCGTCTCTCGCGCAAGGCCGGGGGGTAGAAGCCGCCAGCCTATCACCAACGGCCGGCGCCGTCAGGCGGCGAGGAGATAGATCAGCCGCAGGATACCCGGGATGGTCAGCACGGAAGCCGCCCCGGCCCAGATCCACAGCGACGTATTGGAATTGCGCAAGCCGGGGACGGCGCCTTCGGCCAATCCCGCCGGCACGCCCGACACCAGCAGCGTGGTCGTCGCGGTCAGCAGCGAGGCGAAATAGAACAGCAGCGACGGGTTGTCGGGCAGCCAGGACGGGACCCAAATCGGGGCGAGCGCGATCGTCAGGTCGAGATAGGGCGAAAACATGCCGTTGACGACCGACAGGCCCAGGATCAGCGCGAAAATCTGATGGCGTTCCATGGCGCCTCAGCCCCCCGCCCCGATCGGCGGCACCAGGCCCCAGCGCCACATGACCAGGAACGCGACGACGCGGATATGAAAGAGCCAGAACGCCGCGATCGGCGGCAGCATGAAGGGCCGCACGAAGCTTGGCGTGATGTAGCGCACCGCGATCAGCGCCCATTCCGTCAGCGCCACGAAGGCGCGCCAGATGTAGTTGGTGGGCTGCATCGACGGCACGAAAAAGGCGAGCAGGAAGCGGCCGACGCACGACCAGATGACGATCGCCAAGCCGTAATTGACGATCCAAAAAACCGGATAATTGAGGAAGAACTGGCTGTCGGTCATCGTGTTTCGTGAATGCCGCAACGCGCGCGGCCTGTCCATCGAAAGAAAGCCCGGCCGACAAAAATCGGCCCAAAGAAAAAGGCGGGGTCCGAAGACCCCGCCCCAGGAAAATCCGCCCCGTCGCCGGGGCGGATTTGGTTTTACTCCTTGGCCGCCATGCCGGGGGCGAGTCTGACGTCGCCGGCCGGAACGCGGATGGAGTCGATGAAGTCCTGCATCTCGGGGCTCGCCTCGGCGGTGAACTTCTGCGCGACCCATTGGGCGAGGAACGCCGCCGGGATGCCGAAGATACCGACCGAGATGTTGTTGATGCCCCAGAGATACGCGACTTGGCGGCCGCGCACGTTCACGATCGTCACGATGTCGCCGAGTGCGGCCTTGAGGGCCGGCCCGTAGAACTCCGTGGTGATCAGGAAGAACATGCACACGCCGTAGCCGATCAGCATGCTCCACACGCCCGACGCGTCGCCGGCCCGCTTCCACCAGATGCCGAGCACGAGGGCGGCGAACAGCCCCGACGCGGCGATGGAGAAGGCCCACGACACGAGGAACAGGATGTCCGCACCCAGGGTGCCCGCGACGTAAGCCGCGATCACCGCCACGACGGCCAGAAGCACGCGGCTGATGATCAGGCGGCGCTTCGTGTCGGCGTTGGGGTCGATCATCTTGTAGTAGATGTCGTGCGAGAGCGCGTTGGCGATCGCCAGCAGCAGACCGTCGGCGGTGGAAAGCGCCGCCGCCAGACCGCCCGCGGCCACCAGGCCCGCGATCACGTAGGGCAGACCCGCGATTTCGGGGGTCGCCAACACGATCGCGTCCGGATGGATGCGGAACTCGGAGAGCTGCAGGATGCCGTCGCCGTTGCCCGCCGCACCGCCGCGGCAGATCGGGAAGATCTCCGCCGCGTTGGCCGCGTCGCAGGCGCCGACCAGGGCGAGCCCCGGCTTGCCCCACGAAGCGATCCAGCTCGGCAGGGCCGAGATCGGCTGACCGATGATGTTCTGATACACCTCCAGCTTGGCGAAGGCCGCGTAGGCCGGCGCCGTGAAGTAGAGCAGGAAGATGAAGAACAGCGACCAGCCCACCGAGTCGCGGGCCTGACGGACCGACGGCGTGGTGAAGTAGCGCATCAGGATGTGCGGCAGCGACGCGGTGCCGACCATCAAGCACAGGATCAAGGCGAAGAAGTTGATCGCCGAGGTCATGTTGAAGGTGCCGCGCGCATCGGCGAAGGCCGCGACGTGGCCCTTGGCCACGCCCAGCGTCGTTTCCAGTGCGGCGATCTTCTCGAGCGCCTGACCGTACATCAACTGCGGGATGGGAACGCCCGTGACCTGCGCCGACATGATCACGACCGGGATCAGGTAGGCGATGATCAGGATGATGTACTGGGCGACCTGGGTCCAGGTCACCGCCTTCATGCCGCCGAGCATCGAGCACACGAGAATGCCGATGAGGCCCACGAAGCAGGCGAGCTTGAAGTCCATGCCCAGGAAGCGCGAGGTGATGATGCCCACGCCCACGATCTGCGCCACGACGTAGACGAACGACGCGGTGATCAGCACGATCACGGCGAGCGTGCGCGCCGCGTTGCCGCCGTAGCGGGCGCCGCAGAAATCGGGAACCGTGAACTGCCCGAATTTGCGCAGGTAAGGCGCCATCAGGATGGACACCAGCACGTAGCCGCCCGTCCAGCCGAGCACGAAGGCCAAGCCGTCGTAGCCGCCGAAATAGAGCGAACCCGCCATGCCGATGAACGAGGCGGCGGACATCCAGTCCGCACCCGTGGCCATGCCGTTATACAGCGCCGGGACCGAGCGGCCCGCGACGTAGTATTCCGACACTTCCGCCGTGCGCGACAGAATGCCGATCAGCGCGTAGACGCCGATCGTGAGGAAGATGAACAGGTATCCGAGGATCTTGTCGGGCACCCCGAAGAATTCGAGAATGCCGAGGAAGATCACGAAACCCGCGAACGACCCGGTATAGATCGCGTAGATCTTGCCGAGGTTCTGGAGGAAGCTGCTGTTTGCGGCGGCGCCGGCCATGGGGATTCTCCTGCCTTACTCGTCCGACACGCCGAACTCTTCGTCGATCTTGTTCTGGGCCGAAGCGTTCCAGAAGCAAAGCACGACGAAAGCGATCAGCGATCCCTGCGCGGCCATATAGAAGCCGAGCGGGAAGCCCAAAACGCGGATCTCGTTCAACGAGACCGCGAAAAAGTGGACGACGAAGCTGAAAAAGAACCACAGGGCCAGGATCGTCCACATCAATTTGGACGTCTTGCCCCAGTAGGACTGCATTTCCTCTTGGGATAGTTTTTTGCTCATTCGACCTCTCCGCGGCGGACCGTTGGGCATACGCCGCCGGTCGCCGAATGTGTCAATGGATGGCACATCGCATCAGGCCCGGTTAAGCCGCCCCATACCGATTGCGCGGCATGTGGATCGATCGTCCGAAATGGAAGACTGAGTGGGCGAGTCCAGACCTGTCGTTTGACGCACTACCGGCGCCATTGGGGTCCCTGATAGCATGGGGCTCGGCAAACGCACAACCTGGATGGTAATTTCCGGGGGAAATAACTAAATACCGCAAACGGACGGAAACCCATGTTGACCGCTTTGATCCGACGATTTCGCCCATTGCCGATCGTCGACCCTTCCGAACTGCGCCGCTTCATCAGCGGCGAGGCGTCGTATTTGACGCAGCGCGCGGTGTACGAGTTTTCGCGCAATACCCTTGCGTGGTTCGGGCAGCATTACTTTGCAAATCAAGGGTTTGTGAAGGTTTACGCCAAGTGCCGGTGGGAGGCGTTCGGCCTGCTCGGGATCGATATGACGGCGCTGGCGCTAGGGCGCATGGTGGCGACCCCGGCCGGGCTTGCGAGCCGCGCGGCCTTGGCCGCCCGGATGGCCGAGGTGTACGCCTCCGCGCTACGTGAATACCCCGCACCCGAGCATCGGCCGGACGGGTGGGACGATCTTTTGGCCGAGTGCAAAATGCGACTCGAGGCGGTCGAGGGACCGCTCGAGCCCATCAAACTCGCCAAACCGACCGCCAAGCGGGTCTTCGAATTGCTGCCGGTCTACAGCAAGAACAAGGCGGAGGATCACAAAGTGGTCCGCAACGCTTTCGATTTCGGACTGATCGCCTATTACGACCGCTTGCGCAAACGCGTTCCGCCGGAAGCGGCGGCTAACGCGTTGCTCGACGGCGCGCCGGCCGATCGCGAATTGGAACTGCGCGCGGTGTGAAAAGAAAAGGGCCGCTTCGGGTGAACGAAGCGGCCCCCAGGTTAGTCGGGTGGAGGTCGAACTCAGCCCGACGATTCCTTCGTGAAGATGTCCTTGTCCTTGTTCTCGGGCACGAACAGCGTGCCGATGACCAAGGTCATGCCCGCGATGATGATCGGGTACCACAGGCCGTAATAGACATCGCCCGTCTGCGCGATCATCGCGAAGGACGTGGCCGGTAGCAGGCCGCCGAACCAGCCGTTGCCGATGTGATAGGGCAGCGACATGCCGGTGTAGCGGATGCGGGTGGGGAACAATTCCACCAGCGCCGCCGCGATCGGCCCGTAGACCATCGTGACCAGGATCACGAGATAGGTCAGCAGAATCACCAGCACGAACGCCTTGCCCGTCAGCGCGTCGAAGAAGCCGCTGAGCTTCACGATGTCGGGGTTGGCCACGCCCGGCATCGGGTAGCCGGCCTTGCCCAGCGCCCCGTTGACGGCCGCGGTGAACGCCGCCGGGACGGCACGCGCGGCGTCGCCCGCGAGCTTCGTCGTGTCGTAGGATTCGACTTCGACGTCGCCGATCGCAATCTTCGCGGTCGAGCCCGCGGGTGCCGGTTCGTTTTTGTAATTCACCGATCCGCGCGCGAGCAGCGCCTTGGCGTTGTCGCACGAGCTGGTGAATTTCGACGTGCCCGTCGGATTAAACTGGAACGAGCAATCCGCCGGATCCGCCTTGATCACGACGCTGACTTCCTGTTGCGCCTTGTGCAGCATCGGGTTCGCGTATTCGGTGATCGCCTTGAACACCGGGAAATACGTGACGATCGCCAATGCGCAGCCGGCGAGGATGATCACCTTGCGGCCGATGCGGTCCGACAGCGCGCCGAACACGATGAAGCCGCCCGTACCCAGGATCAGCGACCACGCGATCAGCACGTTGGCCGTCCACGCGTCGATGCGCAGGATGCTCTGCAGGAAGAACAGCGCGTAGAACTGGCCCGTGTACCAGACCACGGCCTGACCGGCGGTGAGGCCGAGCAGGGCCAGCAGCGCGAACTTGGCGTTCTTCCACTGGCCGAACGCTTCGGACAGCGGCGCCTTCGAATGCGTGCCTTCCTCCTTCATCTTCTTGAAGGCCGGGCTTTCTTCCATCTGCAAGCGGATATAGACCGAGATCGCCAGCAGGAAGATCGAAATCAGGAACGGGATGCGCCAGCCCCACGCCGCGAAGGCCGCTTCGCCCATGTAGCTGCGGACGAGCAGGATGACCATCAGCGACAGCAGCAGGCCCAGCGTGGCGGTCGTTTGAATCCAGCTGGTGTAGAATCCGCGGCGCCCGTGCGGCGCGTGTTCGGCGACGTAAACCACCGCACCGCCGTATTCGCCGCCCAGCGCCAGACCCTGCGCCATGCGCAGCGCGATCAGCGCGATGGGGGCGGCCCAACCGATCGTTTCGTAGCCGGGCAAGCAGCCGACCAGGAAGGTCGACGAGCCCATGATCAGGATGGTCATCAGGAAGGTGTATTTACGGCCGACCATGTCGCCCAAGCGGCCGAACACCAGCGCGCCGAACGGGCGAACCAGGAAGCCCGCCGCGAAAGCCAGCAGCGCGAAGACGTTGCGCGTCGCTTCCGGGAAGGACGAGAAGAACTGCGCGCCGATGATCGCCGCCAGCGAACCGTAAAGATAGAAGTCGTACCACTCGAAAACGGTACCTGCGGACGACGCGAGAATGACTCGCTTCTCTTCCTGCGTCATCGGGCGAGAGCGCGCGCTCTCTGCCATCGTGTCGGTCATCGTCAAAAGCCCTCCCAAAAATTCGTTTGATGCCGCTTTGATTTCCGATCGTGACGAACAACCGGGGTCTTGCCTTGCTTTGTGGCTGAACCCAAAATGCGTTGCCGTGTCACTGAGTTACGATCGGTGACGGCGGTAATACAGCGAAGTTCAGGAAAATCGAATAAAAGACCGAGTATAATCTGGTGAATTCTGAAAGGCAGAACTGCCCGGAATGACAAACCGTTACTCGATCGCCCTCGATCTGTTCCTGCGCCCGGCGCGCGACGCGCTGCGCGATGTGCCGATCCTGCCGGCGACCGCACCGGTGCGCGCGGCGATCGGGGCGATGGCCGAAAGCGGATCCTCGATCGCCCTGGCGGTGGACGGGGCGGGGCGTCTGGCCGGGCTGTTGACCGAGCGCGACGCGGTCACGCGGGTCGCGTTCAAAATGGATCCGGCCGCGCCGCTCGCCACGGCGATGACGCCCAGTCCCGAAACGGCCCCGCCGGACGAGCCGCTTTATCGTGTCGTCGCGACGCTGCGCCGGCGCGGCTTCCGGCACGTGCCGGTCGTCGATGCGAACGGCGCCCCGCTGGGCGTGATCGGGCGCGCCGATGCGCTCGCCGCCGTATCCGCGCGGCTGCTGGCCGAGCTCGACGTGCTCGGCCGCCTGGGCCACGGGCTCGACGATCATATCGCCGCCAAGCGCGCGCAAGCCGCCTTCGCGCGCGCGCTGCTCGACGACGGTTTGCCCGCCCCCGACATCCAGCGCGCGATCAGCGAGATCAACCGCGACATCCATCGCGATCTGCTCGACGCGGCGATCGCGCGCACGGGCCAAGCCCCGCCGGTGCCATTCACGTTGTTGATCATGGGCTCGGGCGGGCGCGGCGAAAGCTTCCTGTCGCCCGATCAGGACAACGGCTTCCTGATCGCCGATTATCCCGACGACGCGCACACCGCGATCGATTCGTGGTTCGTCGATGTCGCCACGCATTTCACCTTGTCGCTCGACAAGGCCGGGTTCGAGCTGTGCAAGGGCAACGTCATGGCGACCAATCCGCTGTGGCGCAAAACGCGCACGCAATGGCACGACCAGATCGCGCTGTGGCTGCGCCGCCGCTCGCCCGTCGCGTTGCTCTACGCCGACATCTTTTTCGATTTCGCGCCCGCCTGGGGCGATCCGGCACCGGCACTCGAATTGCGCGCGATGGTCGCCGAAACGCTGAAGCGCGAGCGCGGCTTTCTGCACGCGCTATTGTCGGGCGATCGGCGCTTGGACGTGGCGATCGGCCTGTTCGGCGGGTTGAAAACCACCGGGGCGGGCGAACATGCGGGCGAGATCGATCTCAAACTCCATGGCACGATGCCGCTGGTCGCCTCCGCGCGGTTCTGGGCGCTGGCGCAGGGCGTGGAAGCGACGGGCACGCGCGAGCGTCTGGCCGCGTTGCGCGCGATGGGTGTCGTAAAGGACGACGAGGCCGCCGAGCTGGCCGACGCGTTCGACGCGGTCACGTTCGTGCTGTTGCGCGGGCAGTTGACCGATATCGACAACGGCAAGGCGCCCGACAATTACGTGCGGCCCGACGAAATGGGAAAGCGCGAACGCGCGCGGCTGATCGACGCGTTGAAGGCGATCGACCGTTTCGCCGCGCGCACGCGCGCCGAATTCACCGGGCGATTGATCTAGCGGCCAAACGAAGTTCCAGCGCCATGTTCGACGCTTCCACCAGTTCGTCGTAATCGTCGATGCCGCGCAGCGCGCACACTTCCAGCAGCCGCGCGAAGACGCGCGCGGTGGCGTGCGCGTCGTCCAGCGCCGAATGCCGGCGGCCGATCTCGATCCGCAGCAAGGCGGCGAGCCCATCCAAGCTGTGATCGTGAAGCTCGGGGAACAGATGGCGCGCGATCAGCAGCGTGTCGAATGGCGGGTGGTCGAATTCGATGCCCGCCGGGGCGCCCGCGCGTTTGAGAAACGCGAGGTCGAAGGCCGCATTATGCGCGACCAGCACGGCGTCGCGGGTGAAGCCGGCGAACAGCTTCGCCGCCGCGCCTGCATTGGGGGCGCCCGCCACGGCCATATCATCGATGCCGTGGATCGCGGTATTCGCCTTCGGAATCGGACGGCCGGGATCGACCAGCGTCGCGAAACATTGCCCGTCCAAACATTCCGCGCCGCGCGTGCGCACGGCGCCGATCGACACGATCTGATCGTTCTTGGTGTCGAGGCCCGTCGTCTCCAGATCGAACACCACGAAAGTGAGGGCGGCGAGCTTGCGCTTACCTTCCGCACCGCCGGCGGGCGTCAATCGGGCGAGTTCGGGGTCGAAAAACTCGGGGCGGGGCGCGCGCGGCGGCGGCGGCGGGGTATTCGCGGTCAGTCGCGCGATCTCCATTTCCCGCGCGGCAAGGGCGGCGCGCAAAGGCCGGACCACCGCGCCGCGCAGAACGACATAGGAAATCGCCAAAGCCGTACCGATCCCGGCGAGGGCGGCGATGCCGATCCCGAGGAGTCCCGCCCCCGCCGGACCGCGCGAAGCCGCCCAATAGAGCAGAGCGAACACCGCCAAGCCGCCGATCACGGCGGCGAGCGTTCCGGCAAAAGGCGGGCGGTCGCGCGTTTCCATTTCGATCAGGATAGGCCCTGGCGGGATGCCGCACGAGATATTATATCACCCCAATGACCGACACCGACGCCAAGACCTGGACCCCGCTGCCGATCTCCGTACTCACCGGCTTTTTGGGCAGCGGCAAGACCACGCTGCTCACCAAGCTGCTGCGCCATCCCGGCATGGCCGATACAGCCGTGATCATCAACGAGTTCGGCGAAATCGGGCTCGACGATTTGCTGGTCCAGGGCGAGTTGCTGGAACATGTCGACCCCAACCAGCAGACCCAGTTCGTGAAGATGAACGCGGGCTGTCTGTGCTGCACCGTGCGCGGCGATTTGGAAGTCGCGTTGCGCGACCTTTATCTGAAGCGCGTGCGCAAGCAGATCCCGGATTTCAAACGCGTGGTGATCGAAACGACCGGTCTGGCCGATCCCGCTCCCATCCTGCACACGCTGATGGACGATCCGGTCCTTGCCGCCTATTACCGCCTCGACGGCGTGGTGACGACGGTCGATGCGGTCAATGCGATGGACCAGCTCGACAAGGAAAAGGAAAGCGTCAAGCAGGCCGCGGTCGCCGACCGTCTGCTGATCACCAAGGTCGATCTCGCCAAGCCGCGCGAGCTGATGCAACTGCGCGCGCGCCTGCACGACATCAATCCCGGCGCGCCGCTGTTCGAGGTGAGCCACGGCGACATCGATCCGTCGCTGATCCTGGAAGCCGGGCTCTACAATCCGGAAACCAAATCGGCCGATGTGCGCCGCTGGCTGAACGAAGAAGCCTATGCCCATGGGCATAGCCATGGCGATCATCACCACCATCATGCCCATGATCACGACCACGATCACGACCATCATGGGCACGATCATCATGGGCATGATCACGGGCATCACCACCATCACGACGACGTGAACCGCCACGACGACCGCATTCGCGCCTATTGCATCGTCATCGACAAGCCGATGGACTGGGACGTGGTCGCGGGCTGGCTGGGGTCGCTCGCCCAAAGCCGGGGCCCCGATCTGCTGCGCATGAAGGGTATCGTCAACGTCGCGGGCGAGGACACGCCCATCGCCGTGCATGGCGTGCAGCATCTTTTCCATCCGCCCGCGCGCGTGCCCCGCTGGCCCGACGAAGATCGCCGGTCCAAATTCGTCTTCATCGTGCGGGAAATCCCGCGCAAGGAGATCGAAGACAGTTTGGCGCGTTTCCAGGACGAGGCCGAGAAGCGCGCCGTTCTGGCCGCCCGGACCTAGTTTTCGGCTTAAAACCCCGCTCTTTCGCCCGTCGCCGGGACCGTGCTATTCCGGCGGCCCGAACGCGCATTCATTTTCGAAGGACCGCCCCTTATGGCCGCATATCAATACATCTACGTCATGAAGGGCATGTCGAAGATCTTCCCCGGCGGGAAGAAGATCATGGACGACATTTGGCTGTCCTTCCTACCCGGCGCCAAGATCGGCGTACTCGGCCTCAACGGTGCGGGTAAGTCGACGCTGCTGAAGATCATGGCCGGCCGCGACAAGGACGCCGGCGGCGAGCATTTCCTGGCCGAGGGTGCCACCTGCGGCTATCTCGAACAGGAACCCCAACTCGATCCCAAGAAGACGGTCGCCGAAAACGTCATGGAAGGCCTCGGGCCGCTCAAGACGATGGTCGATCGGTTCGAGGAAGTCTCGAACAAGCTGGGCGAAGTCACCGACGACGACGAGATGAACGCGCTGCTCGCCGAACAGGCGGAGCTGCAGGAGAAGATCGACGCCGCCGACGCGTGGGATTTGAGCCGCACCATCGAGATCGCGATGGATGCACTTCGTTGCCCGCCGGGCGACGCGGCCGTGACGAATTTGTCGGGCGGCGAGCGCCGCCGCGTGGCCTTGTGCCGCTTGCTGCTGCAAAAGCCCGATCTGCTGCTGCTCGACGAACCGACCAACCATCTCGACGCGGAATCGGTCGCGTGGCTCGAACGCTTCCTGCACGATTATCCGGGCTGCGTCGTCGCCGTGACCCACGATCGCTACTTCCTCGACAACGTCGCGGGCTGGATCCTGGAACTCGATCGCGGCAAGGGCATTCCCTGGGAAGGCAATTATTCCTCGTGGCTGGAGCAGAAGCAAAAGCGCCTCGTGCTCGAAGCCAAGGAGGAAACGAACCGCCAGAAGACGCTGGAGCGCGAGCTCGAATGGATCCGGCAATCCCCGCGCGCGCGCCAGGCCAAGAACAAGGCGCGTATCGCCGCCTACGACGCGCTGGTCGCGGAGGAACGCGATCGCGCGCCCGAAAGCGTGCAGATCTCGATCGCGCCCGGTCCGCGCCTTGGCAACACCGTCATCAACGCCGAGGAACTCACCAAAGGCTTCGGCGATCAGTTGCTGATCGACAAGCTGTCGTTCCGCATGCCGGCGGGCGGCATCGTGGGCATCATCGGCCCCAACGGTGCGGGTAAGACGACGCTGTTCAAGATGATCAACGGCGCCGAGAAGCCCGATTCGGGCAAGCTCATCGTCGGCGAGACGGTGAAGCTCGGCTATGTCGATCAAAGCCGCGACACGCTCGACGCCAACAAGACCGTGTGGGAGGAAATCTCCGGCGGCGACGACGTTCTGGAAATCGGCGGGCGCAAAGTGCCCAGCCGCGCCTATGTCGCGTCGTTCAATTTCAAAGGCACGGACCAGCAGAAGAAGGTCGGCGTGCTGTCGGGTGGCGAACGCAACCGCGTGCAACTCGCCAAGATGCTGAAGGCGGGGTCCAACCTGCTGATGCTCGACGAACCGACCAACGATCTCGACGTCGATACGCTGCGCGCCCTCGAAGAAGCGCTGCTCGGCTATTCGGGTTGCGTCATGGTGGTCAGCCACGATCGCTGGTTCCTGGATCGCATCGCGACCCATATCCTGGCCTTCGAAGGCGACAGCCAAGTCGTGTGGTTCGAAGGCAATTACCAGGATTACGAAGCGGATCGTAAGCGCCGCCTGGGTGCCGACGCCGACCAGCCGCATCGCATCAAGTACAAGCCGCTGACGCGCAGCTAAGCGCGCGCCCCATCGGCACAAACAAAAACGGCGCCCGCGCGGGCGCCGTTTTTCGTTGGGGGCTTGGCCGGCGGTCAGCCGCGCGCGGGCGGCGCTTTGACCTTGTCGCGCAGCATCTCGATCAGCGGGCCGACGCGCCCGCCGTTGCGCTGGACAGTCGCGTTGAAGTCGTCGCGTTGCGTGATCGCCATGCTCACGCCTTCGATCACCACGTCGATGATCTTCCAGTTCTGGCCGTCCGGCGCCAAGCGCCAGTCGACGCGGATCGGCTCGCCTTGCGTACGCACGAAATGGGTGCCGACGGCGGCTTCGCCGTCTTCCAGCGAGCGGGAGTTGACCACGCGGATCGTCTCGCCGCCGTAATCGGCGAAGCGCGTGGCGTAGCTCGCGACGATGAAATCCTCGAACGCCGAAAGATAGGCTTCGCGGTCGGCCGCGTTGGCCGTGCGCCAAGCGTTGCCCAGCGCGAAGCGGCCGATCTTCGGCACGTCGAAGCTTTCGGTGAACAGCGCGCGGAAGCGCTTGGTGCGCTCGCCCGCATCGATGTCGCGCGTGGTCAGGCCTTCGATGGCGCGCTGGGCCAAGCGTTCGATGAACTGCGAAGCGGCCGGCACCTGATTGCCGGAGCCTTGCGCCAGCGCGAAGCCGGGCAGCGCGAAGCCGGGCAGCGCGCTGAACGCGGCGGCGGCGATCAGGAAATCCCGGCGTTTCATCGAAGCGGCGTCCGTTGGCGCCCGCACCGTTACTGGCGCGTGGCGTCGGCGCGCGACGGCGCGGGGGCGTCGTCGGCATCCGACATGCGCGGCACCGGCATCGATTCGCCGCCCGCGTCGTTGCGGATCGCGGCGCGGCGGCGTTCGGTGTAGACGCGGCGGATCGTCGCGTAATAGTCGGTCGAGTTGCGCTTCAGATCCTCGAGCGTCTGCCAGTTGCGCTGACGCGAGTCGATGGCGCTTGCGCCACCGCGCGCATAGGGCACCCAGTCGAGCTTGTCGGAGCGGTTGGCGGCGAAGTTCACCGGATCGAGGAACGAGTCGACCGCGAAGCCGAGCGTATCGCGCGCGTTGGACGGCCCGAAGACCGGCAGCATGATGTAGGGGCCTTCGCCCGCACCCCAGACAGCGAAGGTCTGGCCCGCATCTTCCTCGTGCGCGGGGAAGCCCATATGGGCGGCGGGATCGAACGTGCCGAAAAAGCCGAGCAGCGTGTTGATGAAGAAGCGCGCGATCGAATTGCCGAAGCGCTGGCCTTCGCCTTGCGCGGCGTCGTTCACGGCGACCCAGGGGGTCTTCAAATTGGCGAGGAAGTTGTGCGTGCCTTCGCGCGCGCGATCGGGCAGCACGCCGTACCATGCGGCCAAGGGCTTCAGCGCGATTTCGTCGAGGAAAATATTGATCTCGAAGATGCCGCGATTGACGTATTCGAACGGGTCGTTGATGTCCGTCGATTGCTGCGCTTGCTGGCGCGGTGCGAGCGCTTCTTCGGCATGAGCCGCCGTCGACAACGTGCCGACGATAACGGCCGACAAAGCGATGTGCCGGGCGAAGCGGGGGAGCGTGCAGGACATTTCGACGACTCGTTCCTTATGGACTCTACGCACTCGTTAAGGCGATTCGCGTAGCCACACTCTCGATACACGTTTCGCGCTGTCCGTCGCCACATCGGCTTCGACCGAAGCCTGATGGACAGCGAACATGGCACGGAACGGGGGCGCCCCGATTCCTCAACTTACGCAAATAGCTATCACATGGCCTTCTGGGAGGGTAGGCAACCAGCGGCAATACCCACAAAGGCATGCCGGATGTTGCGGTCCGGTCACAGTTTCACAGGCGATTTGAGGGATGGGGAATAAAATGTATCTTGAAAGATATAAAGATACCTTTATAAAGATTGAGCTATGGCACGGTCATTAGATACCGTTCTTGAGGGATTGCGCGCCGCCGCCGAGCCGACTCGGCTGCGGCTGATGGCGTTGTGCGCCGAGGGCGAGCTGACCGTCAGCGAATTGGTCCAGATTTTGGGCCAAAGCCAGCCGCGGGTGTCCCGGCATTTGAAGCTGCTTTGCGATGCCGGGCTGTTGGACCGTTTGCCGGAGGGCGGCTGGGTTTTCTACCGCCTGGCCGAAGGCGGCAGGGCCAACGGCTTGGTGCGCCAGATCGCCGACATGATCCCCAAGGCCGACCCGCAGCTGTCCCGCGATCGCGACGGTTTGACTGCCGTGCGCGCCGCGCGCGCGACTTTGGCGGGGGAGTATTTCGCGGCGAACGCCGAACGTTGGGACGAGATCCGCTCGCTGCATGTCGACGACGCGGAAGTCGAAAAGCGGCTGCTGGCACTGTTGCCGCCGGCGAAGATCGCGGGCGAGTTGCTGGATATCGGCACGGGCACGGGCCGCGTCCTCGAACTATTCGGCCGTCACGGCGTGAAGGGCATCGGCATCGATTCCTCGGTCGATATGCTGCGCGTCGCGCGCGCCAATCTCGCCAACGCGAATTTGCCCAACGCCTATGTGCGCCAGGGCGACATGTATCGCCTGCCGTGGGACGAGCCAACCTTCGGCGCGGTAGTGATCCATCAAGTCCTGCATTTCGCCGACGATCCCGCCGCTGTGCTGGCGGAAGCCGCGCGCGTGCTCGCGCCCGGCGGGCGCCTCGTCGTCGTCGATTTCGCCCCGCATGCGCAGGACGAGCTGCGCGCGCGTCACGCGCATCGCCGATTGGGTTTCGCCGATTCCGAAATGCGCGCCTGGCTTTCCGCCGCCGGCCTCATTCCCGCCGAGCCCATCGCCTTGCCGGGCAATCCGCTCACCGTTTGTCTCTGGGCCGCCGACCGGCCCCTTTCCTGAGGAAACCCCCATGTCGCCGCGTCTGTTCGGTTCCGCGCCGGGCCACAAGCTGAACATCTCCTTCGAGTTCTTCCCACCGAAGAACGAGGAGATGGAAAAGACGTTGTGGGCCTCGGTCGAGCGTCTCGCCCCCTTGGCGCCGCGCTTCGTGTCGGTCACCTACGGTGCCGGCGGCACGACGCGCGAACGCACCCACGCGACCGTCAAGCGTCTGGTTCAGGAAACCAAGCTGAAGCCGGCGGCGCATCTGACTTGCGTTTCCGCGACGCGCGACGAAATCGACGACGTCGTGCGCGGTTATTGGGACGCGGGCGTGCGGCATATTGTAGCTCTTCGAGGTGACCCGCCGGCGGGAGCCGCGAAATACGCGCCGCATCCGGGCGGCTACGCCTATGCCAACGATCTGATCGCGGGCATCAAGAAGATCGGCGATTTCGAAATCTCGGTCGGCGCCTATCCCGAAAAACATCCGGACTCGCCGGATGCGGAAAAGGATATCGACTTCCTCAAAGCGAAGCTGGATGCGGGTGCGACGCGCGCCATCACGCAGTATTTCTTCGATGCGGAAGTCTATCTGCGCTATCGCGACAAGGTCGCCGCGCGCGGCATTTCAGCCGAGATCGTGCCCGGCATTCTGCCGGTCACGAATTTCGCGCAGGTCGTGAAATTCTCCAAAATGTGCGGCGCGTCGGTTCCGGCGTGGCTCGCGCATTTGTTCGAAGGCTTGGACGGCGATCCCGATACGCGCCGTCTGGTCGCCGCGATGGTCGCGGCCGAACAATGCCGCCGCTTGCAGGAACACGGCGTGGATTCGTTCCACTTCTACACGCTGAACCGCGCCGATCTCGCCTATTCGATCTGCCATATTCTGGGCCTGCGCCCGGCGGCATGAGGATCACAGTATGACCCGCAGCGAAAAAGCCGCGCTCTTCCGCAAGCTCGCGTCGGAACGCATTCTGGTGAAGGACGGGCCCTATGGCTCGATGATCCAGACCTACAAGCTCGACGAAGACGGTTTCCGCGCCGGTCGCAGCTTCAACATGGATCAGAAGGGCAATAACGACCTGCTGAACCTGACGCGGCCCGACGTGGTCAGCGAGATTTGCCAAGCCTATGTCGATGCGGGCGCCGATCTGCTGGCGACGAACTCGTTCAACGCCAACCGTATCAGCCAGGCCGATTACGGCATCCAGACGATGGCGAAGGAAATCGCCACCGCCTCCGCGCGCGTGATCCGCGCCGTGGTCGATGCGGCGATGGCGAAGAATCCGGCCAAGCCGCTCTTCGTCGTCGGGGCACTCGGGCCCACGAACAAGACGCTGTCGATCAGCCCGGACGTCAACAATCCCGGCTATCGCGCCGTGTCGTTCGAGGAGATGCGCGATACGTATCGCGAGCAGATCGAAGGTCTGCTCGACGGCGGCGTGGATTTCATCGCCGTCGAAACCGTGTTCGACTCGCTGAACGCCAAGGCGGCGTTGGTCGCCGTCGCCGATGCGGGCGAAGCGCGCGGCGAGGAAATCCCGGTGATGTGTTCCTTCACGCTGACCGACATGGCCGGGCGCAATCTCTCCGGCCAGACGGTCGAAGCGTTCTGGAACTCGATGCGCCATGCCAAACCCCTGACGATGGGCATGAACTGCTCGTTCGGGGCGACCGAGCTTCACCCTTATGTCGGCGAGCTCAATTCGCGCGTCGATACGCTGATCTGCGTCTATCCCAATGCGGGCCTGCCCAACGACATGGGCGCTTACGACGAGCCGCCGGAAATGACCGGGCGTCTGGTCGGCGTGTGGGCGCGCAACGGCTGGATCAACGTCGTCGGCGGCTGCTGCGGCACCACGCCCGCGCATATCAACGCGATCGCGCAATCGGTCGCCGGGGTGAAGCCCCGCGAGATCCCGAAAATCGGCGCGCGTTTGCGGCTCGCCGGCATGGAAGCGGCGAATTTTTGACATGACCGACGCAACGAATACCCAGCAAGTCGCGACCTTCGTCAATGTCGGCGAGCGCACCAACGTCACCGGCTCGGCCGCGTTCAAGAAGCTGATCCTCGCGGGCGACTACGCCAAGGCGGTCGATGTCGCGCGCCAGCAGGTCGAGGCGGGCGCGCAAATCATCGACGTCAACATGGACGAAGGGCTTCTCGACGCTGAAAAGGCGATGGAGACGTTCCTCAAGCTGATCGCGGCGGAGCCCGATATCAGCCGCGTGCCGGTGATGATCGACAGCTCCAAATGGTCGGTGATCGAGGCGGGGCTGAAATGCGTCGCCGGCAAGCCGATCGTCAACTCGATCTCGCTGAAGGAAGGCGAGGAAGCCTTCTTCCATCACGCCAAGATGGTCCGCCGCTACGGGGCCGCCGTCGTCGTCATGGCGTTCGACGAGAAGGGCCAGGCCGATACGCAGAAGCGCAAGGTCGAGATCTGCGAGCGCGCCTACAAGCTGCTGACCGAGAAGATCGGCTTCCCGGCCGAAGACATCATCTTCGATCCGAACATCTTCGCGGTCGCGACCGGCATCGAGGAGCACGACAATTACGGCGTCGACTTCATCGAGGCGACGAAGGAAATCAAGCGCCGCTGCCCGCATGTCCATATCTCGGGCGGCGTGTCGAATCTGTCGTTCAGCTTTCGCGGCAACGAGCCCGTGCGCCGCGCGATGCATTCGGTGTTCCTCTATCACGCCATCAAGGCGGGGATGGATATGGGCATCGTCAACGCCGGCCAGCTCGACGTTTACGACGCGATCCCGGCCGAATTGCGCGATGCGTGCGAGGACGTGATCCTCAACCGCCGCAAGGATTCGACCGAGCGCCTGCTCACGCTCGCGCCGAAATACAAAAAGACCGGCGACGTGCCGGACGCGGCCGAGCTCGAATGGCGCACCTGGCCCGTGATCAAGCGCATCGAACACGCGCTGGTGAAGGGCATCGACCAATACGTGGTCGAGGATACGGAAGAAGCGCGGCTGCAAGCGGCCAAGCCGATCGAAGTGATCGAAGGCCCGCTGATGGACGGCATGAACGTCGTCGGCGATCTGTTCGGGGCGGGCAAGATGTTCCTGCCGCAGGTCGTCAAATCCGCGCGGGTGATGAAGAAGGCGGTCGCGCATCTCATCCCCTATATCGAGGCGGAGAAGACGGCCGAATCGCGCTCCAAGGGCAAGATCGTCATGGCGACGGTCAAGGGCGACGTCCACGACATCGGCAAGAACATCGTCGGCGTCGTGCTCCAGTGCAACAACTACGAAGTCGTCGATCTGGGCGTCATGGTGCCCGTACAGGACATCCTGAAAGCGGCGAACGAGAACAAGGCCGACATCATCGGCCTCTCCGGTCTCATCACGCCGTCGCTGGACGAGATGGTGACGGTCGCCGAGGAGATGAAGCGCACGGGCCTGAAGATTCCGCTGCTGATCGGCGGGGCGACCACGTCGAAGACGCATACGGCCTTGCGTATCGCGCCGCGCTACGACGGGCCGACGGTGCATGTGCTCGACGCCTCGCGCGCCGTGGGTGTGTGCTCGGCCTTGCTGTCGGATACGCAAGCCGACGGCTTCAACGCCGATGTGCGCGCGGAATACGAGCGTATCCGCGTCGAGCGCGCGGGCGGGGCCAAGGACAATCTGGTGCCGCTCGCCGAAGCGCGCGCCAACGGTTTGAAGATCGATTGGGCGAAATACGACATGCCCAAGCCCAAATTCCTGGGCACGCGCGCCTTCGAGGATTATCCGCTGGCCGAATTGGTCGAGCGTATCGACTGGACGCCGTTCTTCCGCGCCTGGGAACTCGCCGGCACCTACCCGTCGATTCTCGACGACGAAAAAGTGGGCCCCAGCGCGCGCAATCTGTTCGACGACGCCAAGCGCATGCTCGACCGCATCGTCAAAGAAAAGTGGCTGGTCGCCAAGGGCGTGGTCGGCTTCTGGCCGTGCAAGCGCATCGGCGACGACGTGGCGATCTACGCCGACGAGGATCGCGTCGAGGAAATTTCGCGGCTTTATTTCCTGCGTCAGCAGATTGGCAAGCGCGCCGACCGGCCGAATATGTGCTTGGCCGATTTCGTCTCGCCCGACGCGGATTATATCGGCGGCTTCGCGGTGACCTCGGGCCACGACATCGAAGCGCATCTGGCGCGCTTCAAGGCGGCGCATGACGATTACTCGGATATTCTACTGAAGGCGCTGGCCGATCGCTTGGCCGAAGCCTTCGCCGAACGTTTGCACGAGCGCGTGCGCAAGGAATTCTGGGGCTACGCGGCGGACGAGAAGCTCACGAACGAGGAGATCGTCGCGGAGAAATATCGCGGCATCCGCCCGGCGCCGGGCTATCCCGCGTGCCCCGACCACAGCCAGAAGCCGGAGCTGTTCCGCTTGCTTGATGCGCAACACAAGGCGCGCATGAAGCTGACGGAAAGCTTCGCGATGCTGCCGACGGCCTCCGTCTCCGGCTATTACTTCGCGCATCCGCAGGCGTCGTATTTCGGCGTGGCGCGGATCGGCAAGGACCAAGTTGCCGAATTCGCGCATCGTCGCGGCGTGGACGTGGCGCAAGCCGAGAAGTGGCTGCGCCCGAATCTCGGCTACGAGAGCTGATCAGCCCTTCGCCGCGCGGGTGTAAAGCTTCCAGGCGAGGCTGGGCACGATATAGATCGGGAATTGCGCCGCCGCGATGAACAGCAGGATTTCGGGCGGCGTGGGCGGCGGCAGAATGGCGATCAGCAGCGCGTTGTTGCGGAAGCCCGTCGCCACCGCCATCGTCCCGGCGGTGCGAATACCTTTGCGCCAGAAGATCAGCGCCGAGCCGGCTTGAAGCCCCAAATTCAGCGCGAAGGCCGCGATCACGAACGCGGCGAGGCGCCATGGCTCGGCCATGGCGATGGCGGTGATCCCGTCCATCACCGCGACGGCGAACACGATCATCAGCAACACGCCGATCCCTTCCAGGATCTTGGCGTTCGCTTGCAACCGCGCTTCGCCCAAGACGCGCCGAACGAGGTAAGCGGCGATCGCCGTGCCCGCGATAATGCCGACCGAGCGCAGCAGGAACTCGCCGGTCGTGACGTCGCCGAGATTCAAACCCGCCAATGCCGCGACGAGCGGAATCGTCAGCGCCGCGATCATCGTGCCGCCCAGCACGGTGACCAATGCAAGCCCCGCATCGAGCCCGACCACGGCCGCGAACATCGCCCCGAACAGCAAGGGCGGGGCGGCGGCGCTGACCGTTAGCGCATCGTGCAGATCGCGCGGCAGACCCAACGCGGCGCCGATCACCAAGGTGATGAAGGGCACGGCGAGCAGCGCCCAGACCCAGGCGAAGCCCAGCATCGGCAAGCGCCCGAACGCCGCGCCGATCGACGCGGGCGACACGCGCAGCATCGACGCAAGCAGGATCAGCACGACCGACGGCGACAGGATCGGCTTCAACGCGGCGGCAAGATCGGGCAGCGCGATGCCGATCGCGAGGCCCGACGGCATCGCCCAGCGCGCGTGACGTGCGAGAAAATCGAGAAAACCCAGAATGATCTTTTCCTTGCCCGGAACCGCCGGGGCCGCCAAAGCTACAGGCCCGGCCGCCAGGAGGCAAAGCGTTGAATTTCCCGACCCCGTTCGACCGCCATTCGGAACGCGTGCGCCCGGAATGGATCGACTTCAACGGCCATATGAACGTCGCCTATTACGTCGTCGTGTTCGACAATGCGGTCGATGTGTTGTTCGAAGCATTGGGCTATGGCCGCGATTGGCGTGAAGCCGCCGGGCGCTCGCATTTCGCGGTCGAGGCGCATATCCGCTATCTGGGCGAAGTGAAGCTCGGCGCGCTGCTGACGGTCGAATCGCGCCTGCTGGGGGCCGACGCCAAGCGGCTCCACCATTTCCATATCATGCGCAATGCCGAGACCGGCGCCGTCGCCGCGACGTTCGAGGTCATGTCGCTGGTGGTCGACATGACAACGCGCAAAGCGGGTTCGATGGCGCCCGACGATCTGCAACGCGCACGCGACGCCGTCGCGGCGCATGCGGCGCTGCCCTTGCCGGATGGGGTCGGCCGCGCTGTCGCGATGAAGCGTTAGGGTGCGCGTTTCAGATTGAGCTGATCGAGCCGGTCGACCGAGCGCAGGGTCTGGCGCTGGATGCGGCCTTCGCGCTGCACGTCGAATTCGACCTGCGTGCCCGCCGGGCCTTGCGCCCACAGCCCGCGATAGAATTCGACCAGCGTGGGCGTGGCCTTGCCTTTGATGCCCGCGATCGTGTCGCCGCGCGACATCCCGCCACGTTCCGCCGGGCCGCCGGGGGTGACGCGCGCGACGACCAAGCCTTGCGGCGTTTCCTCCAGCGTCATGCCGGTCCAGGGGCGGCGCGGCGTCATCGCGCGGCCTTCGGCGATCATGTCGGCGAAAATCGGCTCGAGCACGTCGATGGGCACGAACACGTTGCCGGGCACGCGCGGGCCTTCGCCGCTGCCGCGCGCCCCGCTCGCGTCGTTGACGATCAGCGAGCCCACGCCGATCAACCGCCCGCGCGCGTCGAGCAACGCCGCCCCGCTCCACAACGGATGCGGCGGCACGGTGAAGATCGCGCTGTCGAGCATATATTCCCAATTGCCCGCGAAAGGCCGGCGCGAGACGACGCGCGCCGGGGCGGCGTTGTCCACGCCGCCGAAGGGCACGACCAAAACCGAATCGCCTTGCTTCACGTCCTCGGCATTGCGCGCCAACGCCACGGGCTTGGCCGCGCGCGCGGCCACGCGCGCGCGCAACAGGCCCAAGCCGGTGTCGTGGTCATAGGCGACGATTTCGGCCGCCGCGACCGAGCCATCGGGCAATTCCACGTCGGCGCGCTCGGCCTCGACCATCAAATAGCCGACGGTCAGCATCAGGCCGCTCGCGTCGATCAAAATGGCCGAGCCTTCGCGCTCGCGCCCCAAGCCGGTCGCGGTGCGCGCATCGGCGGGCACATAGGCTTTGAAGCGCATCACCGGCTCGACGATCGTTTCGAGCGATTGCGCATGGCCCGAAAGCGGGGCGGTGAAGGCGAGGAGAGCGGCCAAGACGGCCGCGCGGACCGGGGGAAATGGCATAGGAAAGAGCATGGGCCTTTCCGGTCGCGCCGCCAAGTCCCCCCGTGCGATTTCGTATGCTATGAGGGCGCCGATGGTCGAGATCGTTCCCGAGTCGTTGCCGCCCTATCTGCGCGGATTGAACCCGCCCCAGCTCGATGCCGTGCGCACGCTGGACGGGCCGTTGCTGGTGCTGGCCGGGGCGGGGACGGGCAAAACCCGCGTGCTGACCACGCGAATCGCCCATCTGCTGGTCCAGCGCAAGGCGTTCCCCGGCCAGGTTCTGGCCGTGACCTTTACGAATAAAGCCGCCGCCCAGATGCGCGAGCGCGTCGCCGCGATCATCGGCGAAACGGCGGAGGGCATGTGGCTCGGCACCTTCCACGCGCTCGCCGCACGCATCCTGCGCCGCCATGCCGAGCTTGCGGGCCTTAAAAGCAATTTCACGATCCTCGACCAGGACGACCAGATCCGGCTGATCAAGCAATTGCTCCAGGCCGAAGGGATCGACGACAAACGCTGGCCCGCGCGCGTGGTGCACGGCGTGATCGAGCGTTGGAAGGATCGCGGCCTCTCGCCCCAGCGCGTGACGGCCGAGGCGGCGTCGGAAGTCGCCAACGGCCGCGCGGTCGAGATCTACGCGATGTATCAGGAGCGTTTGAAGACGCTCAACGCCGTCGATTTCGGCGATCTGCTGCTGCACACGCTGACGATCTTCCAGAACGACGCGTCGGTGCTGGCCGAGTATCACCGCAAGTTCAAATACATACTGGTCGACGAGTATCAGGACACGAACGTCGCGCAATATCTGTGGCTGCGCATCCTGGCCCAAGGCCATCGCAATATCTGCTGCGTGGGCGACGACGACCAGTCGATCTATGGCTGGCGCGGCGCGGAAGTCGGCAACATTCTGCGCTTCGAGCAGGATTTCCCGGGCGCCAAGGTCGTGCGGCTCGAACAGAACTATCGCTCGACCGAACATATCCTGTCGGCCGCGTCGTCGCTGATCGCGCATAATCGCGGGCGCCTCGGCAAGACGCTGTGGACCGCCGACAAGGGCGGCGAGAAAGTCGTCGTGAAGCCCGTGTGGGACGGCGAGGAAGAAGCGCGCTTCGTGGGCGAGGAGATCGAGGCCCATCAACGGGCCAAGGTGCCGCTGTCGCAGATCGCCGTGCTGGTGCGCGCCGGATTCCAGACGCGCGAATTCGAAGAGCGCTTCGTCACGTTGGGGCTGCCGTACCGCGTCGTCGGGGGCCCGCGCTTCTACGAACGCCAGGAAATCCGCGACGCGATCGCCTATCTGCGCGTGACCGTGCAGCAAGACGACGATCTGGCGTTCGAGCGGATCGTCAACACGCCCAAGCGCGGGTTGGGCGATGCGGCGTTGCGCATCGTGCGCGGCCTTGCTTCGGCGCGGCGCATTTCGCTTTATGCCGCGTCGCAGGAAATCATCGGCACCGATGAATTGAAGCCCGCGCCGCGGCGTTCGTTGACGCGGCTGGTCGAGGATTTCGCGCGTTGGCGCGCGGGCCTCGAGACGATCGGGCATGCCGATCTCGTCCGCACCATTCTGGACGAGAGCGGCTACACCGCGATGTGGCAGATGGACAAAAGCCCGGAAGCGCCCGGCCGCCTCGAAAACTTGAAGGAGCTCGTCGCCGCGATCGAGGAGTTCGACACGCTGCCCGCGTTCCTCGAACACGTTTCGCTGGTGATGGAGAGCGTGGAGAAAGCCTCGGACGAAATGGCGAGCTTGATGACGCTGCACGCCGCCAAGGGCCTCGAATTCGACGTCGTGTTTTTGCCGGGCTGGGAGGAAGGCCTGTTCCCCCATCCGCGCGCGCTCGACGAGAAGGGCGAGGAAGGCCTGGAGGAAGAGCGCCGCTTGGCACATGTCGGCCTCACGCGCGCGCGCAAACACGCTTACGTCACCTTCGCGGCCAACCGGCGCATCTACAACACCTGGCAATCCTCGATTCCGTCGCGCTTTGTCGCGGAACTGCCCGCCTCGGATGTCGATGTGAAGGCGGAGACGGGGCTATGGGGCTCCGGTCCCGATTTCGCCGAGGATCCCTTTGCCCGCAATCCGCGCAGCTTCGGCCGCACGCGTGCGCCGTTGCTCGAAGGCAAAGCGACGCGTTTGGGCGAACGCGCGGCCCCCGATTTCGTGCCGGGTATGCGCGTGTTCCACGAGAAATTCGGTTATGGTCGCGTGGTCGCGGCCGAGGCGGGCAAGCTCGAAATCGAGTTCGAGCATACCGGGCCCAAAAAGGTCATGGACAGTTTCGTTCGGAAGGCGTGAGGCGATGGCCACTCTCTGGCGTTTGGTGCTGATCGGCGACGCGGTCTCGCAAGAGGCCTATGTGCGCACGCTCGAAGAAGAAGCGGGCGCCGTGACCGCGTTCGAAACGTCGCCGCAAGGCCCGTGGCGCATCGAAGCCTATTTCGAAACGAAGCCCGATCTCGGGCGCCTCGCGCCGCCGATCATCGCGGCGGCGAAGGAATTGCGCCGCCCGGTGCCCACGCTCGAGGTCGACGAACTGCCGGAGCGCGATTGGCTCGCGGAAAACCGCGCGTCGTTTCCGCCGCTGAAGATCGGTCGCTTCTTCGTCTATGGCAGCCATATCGCCGACAAGCCGCCCGCAGGTGCGTGGTCGGTGGCGCTCGATGCGTCGATCGCCTTCGGCTCGGGCGAGCATGCGACGACCAAAGGCTGTCTTGCGGCAATCGAAGCGATCGCCAAGCGCCGCCGGATCCGCAACGTGCTCGACCTGGGGACGGGCTCCGGCATTCTGGCGATCGGTGCGGTGCGCGCGGGTGCCAAGCGCGTGCTCGCCTCGGATATCGACGTCGCCTCGGCCGATCTCGCGCGGATCAATATGCGCGACAACGGTGTGGCGCGCCGCGTGAAGGTGATCGCGGCGAACGGCTTTGCCAAAATGCCGCCCACGCGGCGGCGCTTCGATCTGTCGATCGCGAATATTCTGGCGCGGCCGCTGACGCAGCTCGCCACACCCTTGTCGCGCAGCGTGAGGCCGGGCGGCAATCTCGTGCTGTCGGGCTTGCTGGCCGAACAGGAGACCTGGGTGCTGCGCGCCTATCTCGCGCGCGGCCTCACCTTCGTAGGCCGCGCCAAGGCCGGGCCCGATACGGCCGGCTGGCGCACGCTGGTGCTGAAAAGGAAGCGCTAGCCTTCCGCGCGATAGGCAGCGAGGTCGTCGAAGAACTTCGCGAACGCGGCTTTGGGCTCGAGCCCCGTCGCCTGTTCGAAGCGCACGGCTTGTTCGAAGCTCAGATTGCGCACGGGCGCGAACAGATTGTCGAACACGGTCAGGAAATCGGCCTTGGTGAATTGCGCCACGTCGTGGCCGTCGCCGAGATTGACGTATTTGTTCGGCGCCAGGCTGATCGAAGTCTGCTTGTGCTGCATGATCTTGAACAGCCAATCGCGGCGCGTTTCGAAGCGCTTGAAGGCTTGCGCGATCTTCACCAGCACCTGCCAGAAAATCGTCTCGGCGCGCGGGTCGCGATAGAAATCGTCCCAGGTGAAACTTTCGCCCAGCTTGGCGCGCAACTCCTCGACGATATCGGCGCAGGCGTCGTTCCATTCCTGCTCGGTCTCGCCGACCAGCGAATGGACGAAGAAAAAGAAGTTATGCAGCATGCCGCGATCGAGCTGCTGCGATTGGAAGAAATCCGACAGCGGATGCACGACCAAGCGGCCGAAGGCGTTGACGCGGCGGTTCTGGTTCTGCGCCTCGACGATCGTGTTGACGATCTGGCCGAACACCGCGCGATAGAAATTGTCCATCTCGCCCGATTGCTTCATCGCATCGGCGATCTTGGCGATATCGTCAGCGGTGACTTGCCCGCCGTTGCGCATCGCGGCCTCGTCGGCCGTCGCGACGAACGCGTCGAGCATCGTGACCACGGCGTGGCGGATTTGGAGCGGGCCTTTGGCGAACATGACGGCGCAAAAATTAGCGCGTCTATCCGCGCAATGCTTGGTTAAAATGCGGCCGATGAAACGTAAATCCTTCGCAATTCTTGCGGTCGCGGCGGCGGCCGCGGGCGGCACCGCACTCTGGGACCGCACCGATATGACGCCCCGCAACTTCGCGCCGGGCGAATGCCATGCCGTGGACGGCGACACGATCGATTGCGGCGGGCGGCGTATCCGGCTCGTCAATATCGACGCGCCCGAACTCCACGGCCAATGCCCGGCGGAAATCCAGGCGGCGGAGCGCGCCAAGCTCGCGGCACTGATCGCGATGGAAACCGCGACCGTGCGCGTGGTGCCGGAGAAGGGCCGCGACAAATACGGCCGCACGCTCGCCCATGTCGCGATCGACGGGCGCGATCTGGGCGATACGCTGGTATCGCAGAATCTCGCCCGGCCTTATGCGGGTGGCGCGCGCAAAGGTTGGTGCCCCGGTTAAGGGGCGGGCTGGAACGAATCCGCGCGCGCCAGACGCCACGCATCGGCGAAGCGCTTGTCGCGCGTCCCGCGCAGCAATTCGCCGCTTTCCAATTCGGGATACAACTCGGCGAAGCTGCCGACTTCGTGGTCGGCCAAGCGGCGGAAGAAATGCGCGCGACGGAACTGGCCGGGATGGTCGAGGCCGGCGGCTGCCACGAGCTCCGCCAGCGCATGCAAAGTCTGTTTGTGGAAGCTGCGCACGCGCTCGGATTTGTCGGGCACGTCCAACGCGCGCGCGCGCGTTGGGTCTTGCGTCGCCACACCGGTCGGGCAGCGATCGGTGTGGCAGCTTTGCGATTGGATGCAGCCCAGCGCGAACATGAAGCCGCGCGCCGAATTGCACCAATCCGCCCCCAGCGCCATCGCGCGCGCCACGTCGAAGGCCGACGCGATCTTGCCCGAGGCGCCCACGCGGATATGTTCGCGCACGCCGATGCCGATCAGCGCGTTGTGGACGAAGTCGAGACCTTCGCGCAACGGCGTGCCCAGATGGTCGAGGAATTCGAGCGGGGCGGCACCCGTGCCGCCCTCCTTGCCGTCGACGACGATGAAATCGGGCAGGATGCCGGTTTCCAGCATCGCCTTGCAGATCGCGAGGAACTCCCAGCGATGGCCGATGCACAGCTTGAACCCGGCGGGTTTGCCGCCCGACAGGCGGCGCATTTCGCCGATGAATTTCATCATCTCGATCGGCGTGGCGAAGGCCGAATGGCTGGCGGGCGAAATGCAGTCGACGCCCATGGGAATCCCGCGCGTCTTGGAAATCTCCTCGCTGACCTTCGCCGCCGGCAACACGCCGCCATGGCCGGGTTTCGCACCCTGGCTCATTTTGAGCTCGACCATTTTGATCTGTGGGTGCCTCGCGGTTTCCGCGAATTTCTCCGGCGAGAAACTGCCGTCGGCGTTGCGGGCACCAAAATAACCGGAGCCCAGTTCCCAGATGATGTCGCCGCCGTTCTCGCGGTGATAGGGGCTGAAGCCGCCTTCGCCGGTGTCGTGCGCGAAGCCGCCGAGCTTGGCGCCCTTGTTCAGCGCCAGGATCGCGTTGGACGACAGCGAACCGAAGCTCATCGCCGAAATGTTGAACACCGACGCCGAATAAGCGTTCTCGGTGCCGGGCGCGCCGACGCGCACGCGAAAATCGTCGCCGTTCAACGGGCGGGGGGCCACCGAATGATGCAGCCATTCGTAGCCTTCGGCGTAGACGTCGTATTGCGTGCCGAAGGGGCGCTTGTCGAGCACCGCCTTGGCGCGCTGATAGACGACCGCGCGCTTGTCGCGGCTGAACGGCATGCCGGTCTTTTCGTCCTCGAAGAAATACTGGCGCATCTCCGGCCGGATTTCTTCGAGCAGGAAGCGCAAATGCGCGGCGATGGGATAGTTGCGCAAGATCGCGTGGCGGCGCTGGGTCAAGTCGCGCCAGCCGAGCAGTGCGACGCCGCCGGTCGCGGCGAGCGCAACGCCCTCGACCCAGCCGAAAGACCCGCTGGCCGCGACATAGATCGCGACGGCGGCGAACAGCAAATTGGCGAGGGTGAGGCAGATATAGCGGGGCGCGAAGGCGAGCGACAACGCGGACATGAAATTCTCCCGGCCGGATTTCTTACGGCGAATCATACAGATTCGCGGCCCAAAGGGGAAAAGACGGAATTTTTGCGCTGCGGCGAAAGCTTGGCTTCAGCTTCGTATGGCTTATGGGCGGCGGAGGTCGTTATGCCCGCCCAGAAAGTCACTTTAGGCCCGATTTTGCTGCTCGGCCCCTGCGGGGGGATCGACGAGGCGTTGGCGATTTTCGGCCATACCGCGCTGCGCGCGGCCAGCGTGACGGGCGCTCTCGCCAATGCCGGCGATCCCGACACGCGCTTCGTCATTATCGATGCCAGCCTGCCGATCGCCGATGCGGTCAAGTTCCTCGACTTGCTGGCGGAGATCCGCCCCCACGCCGCCGCCGTGCTCGCCTTGCCGCCCGGCGCCGATTCGTCGGATCGGATCCATCTCGATCACGCGCGCGCCATCGGCGCCGTCGCCATTTTGATGCCGGGTTCCGATCCCGCCGCACTGCTGACGGCACTGGCGAAAAAGGGCTTCGGCCAGGCCAAACGCGCGCGCCGCGCGATCATCGTCGACGATACGGCGACGGTGCGCGAGATCTATTGCGCCGTGCTCGCAAAGGCGGGCTACGAAATCTTCGCATATGAAACCTTCGACGCCGCACTGGAATCGCCCGAAGCGATCGGCGTCGATCTCGCGATCATCGACATCTTCATGCCGGGCATCAGCGGGATCGAAGCGATCCGCGTGGTGCGGCGCGGCTGGCGCGGCACGAAGATTCTGGCGGTCTCCGCCGGGCTCGAAGGCCGGATGGAGGCATCGACGACGCTGCAAGCCGCCGACCGGCTCGGTGCCGATCGTATCCTGCAAAAGCCGATCAACGGCGCACGCCTGGTCGGCGTCGCGCGCGAGCTCGCCGCCTAAGCCAAAATCTTCGCGCGTTTGGGATCGACCGCCGCCCCGTCGATGCGCACGGCCGCATGGCGCTGGGTGAAGGACTCGATCTCCCAATCGCGGTGCTGGGCTTCGTCGGCGGGCACATAGCCGAACAGAATGCCTTTGCCGATCGTGTGGCCCCAGCCGCCGGACGACGCCGTGCCCAGCGTCTTGCCGCCGCGCAAAATCGTCTCGCCACCATAGAGCTGCACGGGCGCGTCGACCGTCAGCACGATCAGCTTGCGTTTGACGCCCTCGGCTTTGGCTTTCTCCAGCGCCGCGCGGCCGATGAAATCGGATTTCTTGCCGAGCGCCACGCAGAATCCTAAGCCCGCTTCGTAAGGCGTGTAATCGGGCGTGATATCCGCGCCCCAATAGAGATAGCGTTTCTCGAGACGCAAAGATTCGATCGCGCGATAGCCGGCATTCGCCACGCCGAATTCGGCACCGGCCGCTTGCAGGAGTTCGTAAACATGCGCGGCGTATTCGACCGGCATGTGCAGTTCCCAGCCGAGCTCGCCCAGATACGTCACGCGCAACGCCAGCACCGGCGCGAAGCCGATGCGGATTTCCTGCGCGGTCATATAGGGGAACGCCGCGTTCGACACGTCGCCATCCGCGACCTTGGCCAGGATATCGCGCGAGCGCGGGCCGCCGAGATTGATCACGGCGCGCGCCGACGTCACATCGGTCAACGTGACCGAGCCGTCGCGCGGCAGATTCTTCTCGATCCAGGCGCGGTCGCGCACGCCGAAGGCGCTGCCCGTGACCATGTAGAAGCGGTTCTCGTCGAGGCGCGCGAAAGTCAGATCGGCCTCGATCCCGCCGCGCGAATTGCACAGCTGCGTGTAGATCAAGCTGCCGGAAGGCTTGTCGATTTCGTTGGCCGCCAAACGCTGCACGGCGGCGAAGGCGCCGGGCCCCGTGATCTCGAATTTCGAGAACGAGGATTGGTCGATCATCACCGCGCGTTCGCGCGCGGCTTTGCACTCGGCGGCGATCGCATTGAACCAATTCGGGCGCGATTCGAAAGACGGCTTGTCGACGGCTTCCGTGCCCTTAGGTGCGAACCAATTCGCGCGCTCCCAGCCGAAGCGCGAGCCGAACACGGCACCTTGCGCTTTGAGCTTGTCGTAAAGCGGGCTGCGCCGCCCGCCGCGCGCGGACTCAAGCTCCTCGACCGGGTAATGGATCTGGTAGTAACGCCAATAGGCGTCGACGCTGCGCTCGGCGAGATACTTGGCCGACATGTGATGCTTGCCGAAGCGGCGCACGTCGAACGCCCACAAATCCATCGACGGTTCGCCCGCGACGATCCACTCGGCCATCGCCTTGCCCGCACCGCCGGAGGCCGCAATACCCGAGGTGAAGCCGCACGCGACGTAGAAATTGTCGCGCTCCGGCGCCAAGCCCAGAATCGGCTCGCCGTCGGGCGAAATCGGAATCGGCCCGTTGATCACGGTGCGAATGCCGATCTCGTTGAGGATCGGCAAGCGTTCGGCCGCCGGCAGCACGAAGGCTTCCAGGCGATCTTGGTTGGGCGGCAGCAACTCGCGCCCGAAATCGAAATTCATGCCGCCGGCGCCGAAGGTCGGCGTGCCCTGTTCCCAGCCGCCGATGGCGAGCGCCCTCGGCTCGGGCTTCAGATAGAAGATGTTGTCGGGGTCGCGCAATGTCGGCAGGCCCTTGGGCATGTCGTCGCGCTTCTCGGTGATCAGGTATTGGTGCTCGACCGCGCCGGCGGGGACGGACACGCCCGCGAATTTCGCCACGTCGCGCGCCCAAATGCCGGCGGCGTTGACCACGATCTCGCACGCGATGTCGCCCTTGTCGGTACGCACGCTGGTGATGCGCCGATCCTTCGATCCGAAGCCGGTGACGCGAATCCCTTCGATGAATTTCACGCCGCCCTTCTTGGCGCCGCGCGCATAGGCTTGCGTCAGGCTCGACGGATCGACCGAGCCGTCATTCGGCACCCACACCGCGCCGACCACACCTTTGGGATCGATCAGCGGGAATTTATCGACGGCTTCCTTGATCGACAGCGTATGAAGTTCGAAATCGAAACTGCGCGCGGTCGTCGCCATGCGTTTCAGTTCCGACCAGCGTTCTTCGGACGACGCGAGCCGCAATGAACCGACCGGTTTCCACTCGACCGCTTGGCCGGTTTCCTCCTCCAGCGTCGCGTAGAGGCGCGCGGAATACTGCATCAGGCGCGTCAAATTGCGCTTGGAACGCAACTGCCCGACGAGGCCCGCCGCATGCCAGGTCGACCCGTGGGTCAACGCCGCTTTTTCGAGAACGACGACATCGCGCTCGCCGAGCTTGGCGAGGTGATAGGCGATCGAGCAGCCGATCGCACCGCCGCCGATGACGACGATGCGGGCCTGCGCCGGAATGTCAGCCACGCATTTCTCCCAGATACCAGTCGACGAAATGCGCCACGTTCCGTTCGCGCAAGGTGGAATAGGGGCCGGGCTCGTAAGCGGGCGAGGAAATGCCGGCCTGCTGGTTTTCGCAGATCACCCAATCCTGGGAATTCGTCGCGTCCCACATTTCCAGGAGGCGCGGCAGCTCGTAGTCCTTGCCTTCGACCGCGTCCTTGTCGACCAGCCAATAGCCGCGCACGAGCGTCTCGTTGGCGGAGATCGGCGTGAGGCGCGCCGCACACGCGTAGTCGCAATTGGTGTGCTGCCAGAAATTCGGGAACACCGTGCAGCGCAGCGTGCCGCTGTCCCATTCCTTGACGTCGCCCATCAGGCGCGAGACCGGCTTGCCGTCCAGCGATTGGGTGACGAAGCCTTCCTTCAGCGGTGTGCGATGGCAGCGCCAGTTCTTGCCGGTCATGTTGGAGCTGGCGTCGCCCGTGTCGTAGCCCAACGCGGCGAAGCGTTCGTTGGCCTTGGCGACGATCGCTTCGATCGCGGGCAGCAAGGCCGGGTCCATCACCGCGCGGTCGCGTTCGACGTCGTAAGCGGTCAGGTTATATTCCGCGTGGTTGGTCGGGCAGTGATAGCACTCGCGGTTGTTCTCGAACACGACCTTCCAATTCGCCTTCACGCGATATTCGGCCTGATGCGCGATCTTCACGCGGTGCAGGGCGTGCGGCTTCATCTTGCGGCCGATTGTTTCGACGGCTTCGGAGAAGTCCGGCGGGTTCTCGGCGATCGAGAAGAACAGCAAGCCGCCCGCATCGGCGACCGCGACTTGCTTCAGGCCCAGTTCGGATTTCGGCACGCCGAATTCCTTGGCGGTGTCGAGCAGCAGCGCACCGTCGAGCCCGTAGCTCCATTTGTGATAGGGGCAGGCGAGGACGGAGCTGTGGCCGTGGCCTTCCAGGCAAATGCGCGAGCCGCGATGGCGGCACACATTGTGGAAGCCGCGCACTTTCATGTCGCGCCCGCGCGCGAACACGATCTCCGACCCCGCGACCGTGTAGACGAACCAATCGCCGGGATTGGGAATCTCGAACCCGTAGCCCGCGAACAGCCAATGCTTGCGGTGGATCTTCGCCATATCGGCGGCGAAGGCTTCGGGCGAGGTATAAAGCGCTTGGGGCAGCGAACGCCCCGGTTGATAGGCGGCCAGTGCCGCCATGACAGCAGGCGTGGGCGCCTGCGGCGTCGTTCCGTCCATTCGTGAAAGCCCCCTATTATTGCAGTTATGTTACCACGCGCGGTGGTTTCCACAATATCGCGTCGGGGTGACGGTTCCGTTTAGGCGGGGGCGGCCATCACCCGGAACTCGAAGGTTTGGCGCGGCACGAAGCCGAGGCGCTCGTACAACGCGCGCGCCCCCGGATTGTCGGCATAGAGATGGAGGAACGGCCGTTCGCCGCGCGCCGCGATGCTGCCCATCAAAGATTTGACCAGCGCCAAAGCATGGCCTTGGCCGCGAAAATCGGGATGGACGCAGACGGCGCTGATCTCGGTGAAGCCTTGCGGGCGCATCCGTTCGCCCGCCATGGCGGCGAGCCGCCCGTCGATGCGTATCCCGATATAGCGGCCGAGTTCGTGGGTGCGCGCGAAGAACGGACCGGGCTTGGTCAGCGCGGTCAGTTCCAGCATCGCAGGCGCGTCCGCCACGCCCAAGGTTTCGGGCGCGAAACCCGGCGGTGCTGCGGCCGGGATCGTCGCGATCATCTGCATGACCTTGGCGGCGAGCTTGGTCTCGAGCCCCGCGATCGGGGCGGGCGCGCCAATATCGGGGTAGAGCAAAGCGACCGGGCCGAGTTTGGCGAAGTCCCGCAATTCGTCATGCGCCGCCGGCGTCTCCGCGTGGAAGGCGGCGAAGGGCGCGATCTCGGCGGGGTAGCGCGAGACGAAACGCCCGTTCAGCGCCAGCCCGCGATGCGATGTTTTCAACGCCGTCAGAATGGGCGTGTCGAGGGCCGCGACCTGCGCTGCCGAGAGACCGAATTCGGACATTGCGTCGTCTCCCGCAAGGGCGGCGCTGGTGCCGGGTGAGGGGATTGAACCCCCGACCTTCGGTTTACAAAACCGCTGCTCTACCGCTGAGCTAACCCGGCATCCTGCCTCGTCGAGGGGCGTTGTGCCGTATCCGCCGGCCCCGTGTAAAGCCCCCCGCAGCCGCCTTGTCTTTGGGGAAGCCCGTAGCCACTTATAGGGGCGATCCGGCGGCCGAAAGGAATAGTCACGTGGTTCAATTGTCCATTCTCGAACTTGGCCGCGTCCGGCAGGGCTCGGACCGGCGTGCGGCCCTGGACGATGCGCGCGCTTTGGCCCAGCACGCCGAAAATTGGGGCTATAAGCGCATTTGGGTCGCCGAGCATCACAACATGCCCTCGGTCAGCACGGCCGCGACGTCGGTGGTGATCGCCCATATCGCGGCGGGCACGAAAACGATCCGCGTCGGTGCGGGCGGGATCATGCTGCCCAACCACGCGCCTTATGTGATCGCCGAACAATTCGGCACGCTGGAAACGCTGTTCCCCGGCCGCATCGATTTGGGCCTCGGCCGCGCGCCCGGCACCGATCAAATGACATTGCGCGCCCTTCGGCGCGATCCCGAAAGTGCCGAGAATTTCCCGCAAGACGTGCTCGAACTTCAGGCCTTCCTCGGCCCCGTCCAGCCGGGCCAGCGGATCGAGGCGGTGCCGGGGGCGGGCACGAACGTGCCGCTGTGGATTTTGGGATCGAGCCTCTACGGCGCGCAATTGGCGGCGGAGCTGGGGCTTCCCTTCGGCTTCGCCTCGCATTTCGCCCCGCAGATGCTGGATCGGGCGCTGCAAATCTATCGCGAACGTTTCAAGCCGTCCGACACATTGGCGAAGCCCTATGCGCTGGTCGGCGTGAATATCTTCGCGGCCGAGAGCGACGCGGAGGCGCGCTATCTGGCGACGTCGAAGCAGATGTCGGTCGCGGATATGTTCCGGGGCGTGCGCGAGCCGACCAAGCCGCCGATCGATGATATCGAGACCTATTGGACGCCGCAGGAGAAAGCGCACGCCATGCAGATGCTGGGGGCCAGCATCATGGGCGGGCCGGAAACGGTGCGAAAAGGTATCGACGCGTTCGTCGCGCGCACCCAAGCGGACGAGTTGATGATCGTCTCCGACATGTTCGATTTCGCCAAACGCCTGCGCTCGTTCGAGATCATCGCCGACGTGATGCAGAAAACGCGCGCGGCGGCGTAGCTCACGCGCGCAATCGCGCCCGGATTTCGGCGAGCAGGCGTTCCCGCTCGGCGGGGGCGAGGCGATGATAAAGCTGGCAGGTCTCGGTCCGGCCGTCAGGGCCGGTGAGGACCAGCTGCACGCGTTCGCCCCGGAATTCGTTGCGCGGGCCCCGGTCGGTGCGCGTCGTTTCGCGCACGTCGGTGAATTCGCCAAGCGCGATCATGCGGTCGGACGTGCCGCAGCGAAGCGTGGCGCCCGTCAGCGACACTTCGCGCGTGACGAAGCCGTAGAGCGCAACCGCCGCCCCGCCCGCGATCAGCGCGCCGGCGATCCACACCGACGCGGCCCCCCGCAGCAGCGCCACCCCGCCCGCGATGGCGGCAAGCCCGAACGCCCCCGCCGCCAGCCGTGCCGCCAGCGATGTCGCGTAGAAGACGAGGGGGGCGTCGCTCATGCCCGCCAGTCTGGCGGCCCGTTGCGCGCGCCGCAATACCGCCTTGCATGCGTTGCCGTGGGGCGTGCATTGGTTTAATTCAAACCTATGGAAGCCCTGGCGAAAACGGTCCTCCCGCGCGTCGATTTGGCGCGTTTCCCCACGCCCATTGAGGCGGCACCCCGCCTTGCCGCCGCGATCGGCGCGGCATCGTTGCGGATCAAGCGCGAAGATCTGGCCGGCGCGGCGTTCGGCGGCAACAAGCTGCGCCAGATCGAATTGATCCTGGGCGACGCCAAAGCCAAGGGCGCGGACATGGTGATTTCCACCGCCGCCGCGCAATCGAATTTCTGCCGCGCGCTGTCGGGCTCGGCCGCCAAGATCGGCTTGGGTTGCGCGCTGTTGTTGCGCGGAAAACCCGGCAGCCCGCGCATCGGCAATCTGCTGCTCGATCACGTCTTCGGTGCCGAGGTCACATTCACGGATTTGACCGATCCGTGGGACCCGGCGATCCGCGCCAAGCTCGACGAGATCGCGGACGCGGCGCGTGCCAAGGGCCGAAAGCCGCTGATCGTCCAACTCACCGGCGACACGGCGGGTTTGGGTGTCGCCGCCTGGGCGCAAGGGGCGGACGAAATTCTCGAACAGGGCGGCGATACGGCGACGCATATGGTCGTCGCCTGCGGCTCGTCCTTGACGCTCGCCGGGCTGGCGCTGGGCTTCAAACATCGCGGGCTTGGCCCGCGCCTTGTCGGCGTATCGGTGCAGCAACCGGCATCGCGTTTGCGGCCGTGGATCGTCGATGTCGCCGCGCGCGGCGCCGAGGTGCTCGGCATTTCCACCCGCCTTGCCGAGAACGATTTCGACATGATCGAGATGACCGGCCCCGGCTATGGCGTGCCGTCGCCCGAATCCATCGCCGCCGTGCGCCTTGCGGGCCGCACGCAAGGGCTGGTGCTCGATCCGGTCTATAGCGGCAAGGCGCTGGCGGGCTTGATCGCCGGTCTCGCCGACGGGCGCATTCCGAAAACCGCCGACGCGCTGTTCCTGCATTCGGGCGGCGCACCCGGCTTGTTCGTTCACGCCGGCGTGTTCGAAGGTGACGCATGAGCGGCCCCGCCGAACTCGATATCCCGCTGGAACGGCTCGGCCGGGTTTTCGGCGCCATGCGTTTGCCGTGGTCGCACGACGAATCCGCCTATGGCCAGATCGTCATTCCGGTGATCGTGATCAATGGCGCCCCCGGGCCCACGGTGCTGGCGACGGCGGGCGTGCATGGCGACGAATACGAAGGCCAGGTGGCGCTGTCCGACCTCGCGCGCGATATCGAGCCGTCGTCCTTGCGCGGGCGCCTGATCATCGTGCCGGCGGCGAACGCGCCCGCCGCCGCGATCGGGCGGCGCACCTCGCCGGTCGATGGCGGCAATCTCGCGCGCGTGTTTCCGGGCAAGGGCGACGGCACGCCGACCGCGCAAATCGCCGAAGGCATCACGCGGCTGCTGCTGCCGCTCGCCGACTACGTGCTCGACTTGCATTCGGGCGGGCGCACGCTGGAATACATGCCCTGCGCCTGGGCGCGGCTGCCGGCGGACAAGGATTTACGCGCGCGCACGCTCGACGCGTTGATCGCCTTCGGCGCCCCCGATGCGGGCGTGGTGGCCAAGCCCCAAGCCATCGGCACGTTTTTGTCGGCGGCGCAATCGGCGGGCAAGGTCGCGATCTCGGCGGAGCTGGGCGGGGCGGGCAGCTTGACGCCCTATTCGTTGAGCGTGGCGCGCGACGGCGTTTCGCGCTTCCTCGCTTTCGCGGGCGTCACGGTGCCCAAGCCTTTGGTCAAGCCCGTGCGGCTTCTGGCGGTCGAGCCGCGTCATTTCGTGCGCTCGCCCGGGCGGGGCTTGTTCGAGCCCGCGACGTCGCTGGGCCAAAGCGTGGCGGCGGGCGATATCGCGGGGCGCTTGCACGATATCGAGCGGCCGGACCGGGCCCCCGAAACGATCCGTTTCGAAGCGCCCGGCATCGTGATGTGCCGCCGCGTGCCGGCGCGGACCGAGGCGGGCGACGTCGTCGCCCATCTCGGCGCGCCCAGCACGCGCGACGCGCTGCTTTAGCCCTGCAACAGGCGCTGCGTGCGCCGCGTCAGGTCGTCCATCGCCGCGCGCGGCGTCTTCATGCCCAGGATGGCGGCTTCCGCCTCCTCCTTGAACAGATCGGCCGCCCGTTGCGCGTTGTCGAAGGCGGGCATCGGCACGCGCGCGACGCGCAGGACTTTGCGCTCCTCCTCGGCGAAGGGCAGTTTTTCCTTGATGCGCGCATCGTCGTAGGTCGAGTTGCGCACCGGGCCGTTGCCGTTCAGCGCGGCCTTCAGCGTCGACTCCTTCGACAGCATCTGGCGCATCAGGCCCCAGGCCAGTTCCTTGTTCTTGGTGTTCTTGGGGATCGCCATGCCCCAGAACTCGACCTTCGCGGGCGCCACTTCGAACTTGTTGGCGAATTCGCGCGAGATCGGGATCGTCGTCGTCTTGAACTTGCCGGGGAACTGCGAGCGCGCGGGATCGTTGTAGATCGAGTTGCGGCCCATCGAGTTGATGACCATCGCCGCACGGCCCGTCTGCATCCACACATTCACGTCCTCGGTGCTGATCGAGGCGAAATTGCGCGGGAAGGCGCCGGCGACGAACAGATCGCGCAGCAGCGTGATGGCGTTGACCATCGGCGCTTCGTTGGCGACGACGCGCATGTCCGGCGTGATGAACTCGCCGTCCCAAGCGCGCGCGATGTCGATGACGTTGGGGTAGGTCACGCCCGGCAGCACCAGGCCGACGACCGGCTGGTTGTTGCGCGTCCAACTCGTGCGCTTGGCGAATTCGGCCAGGTCTTCGATCGTCTTGGGCGCGCCCGACAGGCCGCGCTCCTGGAAGAATTCCTCGTTGTAGTGCATGCCCGACGACGCGTGGCGGAAGGGCAAGCCGTAGAGCTTGTCCTGTACCGTCAGGCCCGACAGCATGCCGGGGAACACGTCGGCCTTATCTTCGATCGGCGCCTGACGCATGAAATCGTCCAGCGGCTCGAACAGGCTCGCGATGCGCGGTGTCGCCTGGGTGTTCAGGATGAAACCGACATCGACGGCGCCTTCGGCGAGCGAGGCTTCGCGGAACAGGCGTTCCTGCAAGGGGCCGGTGTCGAACGTCACCCATTCGACGTCGACGCGGTTTTCCTTGGCCCACGCCTCGATGATGTCGCCGCCTTGGCCGGCGGTGACGGTCTTGTGGACGCGATGCCCGAACACGTTCAGGCGGCGCGTGGCTTGGGCGTGAACGGCGGGGGCGGCCAAAACGGCGGCCGTCCCGGCGAGCAGCGTGCGGCGGGTGATACGCATGGCGGTCACTCCTTCAGGGTCAAGGTGAGAAGCATTTTGGCCGACGCGCCCTTCGGCATGTCGGCGACGACGCGCAGGAAATTGCCGAAATTCGTCAGGCGCGCATGCGCGATGGCGCCTTCCTTGGCAGGAAATTTGAGCTTCGTGCCTTCGTCGATCCAACGCATGCCGTCGGGCGAGATCTGCACGCGGGCTTTTGCCGTGCCGGGCTTGCCTTTGACCGCACCCAGGCAGCGCAGCCACACGATGGCTTCGCCCGCCCAGCCGCATTCATAGGGCTCGCTCGCCGCTTTGCCCGACCACACTTCGTTGCGCGAAACGATGGCGGTGACGCATTGGCGCATCATGCGAATTCTCCCGAAAGGCAGACGGAGTCGAGATAGAAGAGGGCGCGCTTGTCGGTATCCGCTTCGGCGAAGAAGCAGATATTCAGCATGCACCACAGATTCCGCATCGCCGGGATCACGATCGGATCGACGCCCGACATGTCCCATTGGCGGTCGTTGCACTGAAGCGAGATCGCCCGCATCGTGCGCAGATCGAAATCGTAGCGCACATAGTGCCAATTCACCTTGGTCGGGATCTCGTTGTAGCAGAGCTTCTGCTCGCCGTTCTTGAGATCCTCCCAATCCGTCGGCGACAGATGGTAATGCGTGACGGTCTTTCCTTCCGTGCCCAGCGGCAGCATCGCGGTGGTGCGCGACTTGGTCTGCCATTTCTGCAAATGCTCGCCGTCGAGCGCGTTAAGGAAGCGCACATGCGGCATGACGCGCGTCCCGCCCTTCTCGAAACCGGTTTGCAGATCGTAGAGGAAGCCGATCGAGCGCACGTCGGTTTCGGATAGGCGCAGCTCGTTCGCCTCGGGCTTGAAGGTGAAATAGAATTCAAGGCGGATCGGGCCGGGCTCGCGGAAGGTGAGGCGCTTCAGCGCCACATTCTGCGCGCCGCGCTTGGGGCGCGTCTGGATTTTCAGCGCGTAATTGCCGTCGAAGGATCCGTGCGTGCCGGAATCCCAATTCGCCAGGTTGGAGAGCTGCGGATGCGTGTGCTGGGCGTAGCCCGCCAGCATCGAATCCAGCGTGTGCTCGTAATTGCCGACGAGCTGGGTGTAGCCGCAGAAACCGTCGTCGAAATCGTCGAACGCGATGATTCGGCTCATCGGCGAGAAGCGCGAGAGCTTGGGATTCGCCAGACGAAGTGCTGTCAGCGTGTCCATAACCTATCCTTTCGTGGCGCCGGCGGTGAGGCCGGCGATGAGGTATTTTTGGGCGAGCAGGACGAAGATCAGCACGGGCACGAGCTGCACCGTGGTGGCGGCGAACAACACGCCCCATTCCACGCCGTCGACCGCGCCGGTCATTTCCGACAGCACCAGCGGTGCGGTTTTGGCGGCGGAGGTCGTGAAGATGAAGGCGAACAGGAACTCGTTCCACGCATAGACGAAGACGAACACGCCGACCGCGATCATTCCTTGCGCGGACAAGGGCAGGATCACGCGCCAGAACACCGACCACACACCGGCCCCGTCGACCATCGCGGCTTCGTCCAACTCGCGCGGGATCTGGTCGACGAAGGCTTTCAGGATCATCGTGCCCATCGACACGAAGAACGTGGCGTAGAGGATCACGAGGATCAGATGCGTGTCGTTGAGGCGCAGCGCGTTGACCAGCGGGAACAGCGGCAGCGTCACCACGATCGGCGGGAACAGTCGCACGAAGATCATGAAGAAGGCCGAGCCCGCCAGATACGGGTTGCGCTTGCGCGAATAGACGTAGCCCGCCATCGCGCTGACGATCACCGCGAGCGCCGTGGCGCCCAGCGTCACGATCAGCGAATTCCCCAGCGTGCGGAAGAAATCGGGCCAGCGCAGCCACAGCCCCGCATAATTCGCGAAAGTGGGCGTAAACGCCCAAGTCGGCGGAAAGACGAAAATATCGCGCGCCGGCTTGAACGACGACAGCACGACCAGCGCGATCGGGAACGCCGACCAGAAGGCGATGGCGAGCAGCGCGAGGCCGCGCAGGGCCTTGATGTAAAGCGGCCTACGCATCGGTCAGGGTCCGCTTATAGAGCGAGCGCAGATAGGGAATGGCGAGCAGGATCGAACCCGCCACCATCAACCACCCGGTCGCCGAGGCGATGCCGAATTCGTTGTAGCGGAATGCTTCTTGATAGAGATAAACGGCCAGCACTTCAGTCGAGCGCGCCGGGCCGCCGCCGGTGACGAGCCACACTTCGGAGAACATGCGGAAGGCGAAGATGTAGCGGAACAGCACCGCGACCAGGATCGCGGGCATCAGCACCGGCACGGTGATGTGGACGAACTGCTTCCAGGGCGACGCGCCGTCGATGCGCGCGGCCTCGTATAGATCGGCGGGAATGGCAAGGCGGGCGGCGTACAGGATCAGGAAGGTGAAGGGCAGATGCAGCCACACCGACAGCGCGCAGACGACAGCCAGACCGTGGGCGGGGACGACCGACCATTCGATGGTCGGCAGGCCGAGGGCCGTGAGGGTTTGGCTGACCATGCCGATCGACGGATCGAGCATGAAGCGCCACATCACCACCGCCGCGACTTCCGAAATCGCGTAGGGGGCAAGGACGATGGAGATCATCGTCTTGCGGAAGGGAATGCCGGTCGCGAAGAGCAGCGCCATCGCCATGCCCAGCGCCAATTCGACATAGACGACGATGTTGATGACGATCGCCGTGTTGACGAAAGCGCGCCAGAAATAGGGATCGCTCAGCACTTCGACATAGTTGCGAAGCCCGACGAATTTGGGCGCCACGCCGAAGCTCGATTCGTTCAGCGACAGCCAGAACACGTATATCGACGGCAGGAAGATCGTCGCGATCAGCAACGCCTGCACCGGCACGATCATCGCCAGATGCATCGGATGCAGGCGGTTGGGATTGCCGGGCGCGTTCATAGTCCGAGCCCCCCATCGACGGGGATTTCCGCACCGTTGATATAGGCGCACGCATCGCCGCACAAAACGACCGCGATGCCGGCGCAATCCTCCGGCTGCCCCAAGCGCCCTGCCGGAATGCGCGCGATGATATTCGCGCGGAACGCCGGATCGGCGAGCTTGGCGGCGTTGCGCTCCGTTTCGATGGCGCCGGGGCGCAGCGTATTGAACGTGACACCATTGCGCGCCGCGTGGCGCGCCAGCGTGCGCATCATCGAGGTCTGCGCCGCTTTGGTCGCGGTGTAGACGATCGCGTCTGGATTGGGATGGATCTCCTGCACCGAGCCGATGGCGATGACGCGGCCCCAGCCTTGCGCTTCCATCGGCGGCACGGCCAGCGTCAGCAACCGCAAACTCGCGGCGATATTCACGTCGAGCTGCGTTTGCGCCGCCGCGTCGGTGAGGGTGGCATGCGTCTCGCGGATCTCGGCGGAGGCGCACAGGATCAAGATGTCGATCCCGCCCATCTTTTGGCGCGCGGCGTCGAATAGCGCATCGGCCGCCCCCGCTTGGCCCAGATCGTTGGCGAGGAATCCGGCGAAGCCGACACCCATTTCGGCTTCGACCGAAGGGGCGGGGGCAAGCCCGTGCAGAAACACCTTCGCCCCCGCCGAAGAAAGTGCACGCGCGATCGCCCGGCCGATCCCTTGGGTCGAGCCGGTGATCAACGCGCGTTTGCCGCGCAAACTGGCGGCCGTGTCGCTCACAGCAGCGCGCGTACGCGCCGGGCGGCATCGGCCATCGCGCGCTCGGCGGGCTTCATGCCCAGCACCGCGGCTTGGCTTTCCTCGACGAACACGTCGTGGGCGCGGGCTTGGTTGTCGAAAGCGGGCAAATGGATGCGCGCGGTTTTGAGCGCCACCGCTTCCGCCGCCGCGTAAGGCAACATCGAGGCGAAGGCGGAATCGGCATAGGTCGACACGCGCACCGGCCCGTTGCCGTTGCGCGCCTGGGCGAGCGTGCCCGCCTTCGACGACAGCGCGCGGATCAAATCCCACGCCGCGCGCTTGTTCTTGGAATTGCGCGGAATGGCGAAGGACCAATATTCGGTGGTCGACGCGTAGGGCGTTTTGCCCGCCAGCGCCGCCGTCATCGGCATGACCGAGGCTTTGATCTTGCCCGGATAGCGCGACAGCGCGGGGTCGTTGTAGCTGACGAGACGCGCATAGGGGTTGATCGTCATCGCGGCCCGGCCTTGCTGCATCCAGGTCGTGATTTCCTCGTTGTTCACGGTGGCGAAATTGCGCGGAATGGCGCCGGCCTTGAACAACTCGGCCAAAGCCTCCATCGGCTTGACCATCGACGGCAGGTCGCACGTCACCTTCATGTCGCCGGTCATGTAGTCGCCGTCGAAGGCGCGCGCGACCGACAGGAAGTTCGACGCGAACACGGCCGTGAAGGCGAGGCCATAGACTTGCGTGCCGTCGGGGCGCGTGAAGGTCAGCTTCTTCGCCGCGTCGACGAATTCCTCGAAATTGGCGGGAACTTTGACCCCGCGTTCTTCGAACAAGGCTTCGTTATAGACCAGCGCGTTGGTCGCGTGGCGCATCGGGATCGCGTGCAAGGCGCCATCCAGGCGCATCGGTGCGACCAGCCCCGCCGAGATATCGTCGAAATCCTCGATCGGCGCTTCGCGCTGGAACGCATCCAGCGGTTCGAAGAGCCGCAGATTGCGCGGCACCGCGCGGCCGTTGAGCAGATAGGCGAGGTCGAACGCCGTTTCCGGCAGCGTCAATTCGCGCAGCAAACGCTCGTTGATCGCGTTGACGTCGCCCAGCGTCACCCAATTGATGTCGAAGCCGGAGGCTTGACGCCACGCCGCCGTGGCGTCGCCGCCGGGGCCTGTCGTGGCGACATTCTGATGCACGCGATGGCCGAAAGCGGTCAGCGTTTTGGCTTGGGCGATGGCGGGCAGGGCGGCGCTGCCGATGATCGCCGCACTTCCGGCAAGGAAGGCGCGGCGGCGAAGGACTGGAGCGACGGCGTTCATATGCATTTCCTCCCGAGATATTTTTTTTGGGTTAGCTTGCGCGATATTTGGCGAGCATTTTGCGGTCGACTTCGACGCCGAGGCCCGGCGCGGTTGGTACGTCGAGCATGCCGTCCTTCAACATCGTGCGCTCGCCGACGATCGGATGCGTCAGCGCATCGCGCAGCGGATTGTCGAACACCATGCATTCGTAGATGCGGAAGGCCGGCATGGCGCTGGCGAGATGCATGCTGGCGGCGGCGCACACCGCCCCCGACCAGCCGACATGCGGCGCGTAGCCCACGTTATGCGCGAAAGCGAGTTCGGCGATGCGGCGCGTTTCGGTGATGCCGCCGGCGCGCGCGACGTCGGGCTGGATCAGATCGACGAGGCGTTCGGCGACCAGATCGCGCGCCTGCCACACGGTGAAATCGCTTTCGCCCGCCGCCATCGGGCAATAGCCGAGGGAACGCAGGCGGCGATAACCGGCGATATCCTCCGGCACGATCGGTTCTTCGAACCAGCGATAGCCGTTGTCGCGCAAGGCGGCCGCGACTTCGATCGCCTCGTCGACCGTGTAGGCCCAGTTCGAATCGACGAACAGCGCCGCACGGCCGTTGGCGACATTCGCAAGCTGGGCGATGCGCGCCTTGGCGCGCGCGACCGGCGCGCCGATCTTGACCTTGATCGTCTTGAAGCCATGCGCGATGGCGGCTTCGGTTTCCTCCGCCGCCCCCTTGTCGTCGGTCCAATTGATCGACGAGGCATAGGCTTCGATGCGCGGGCGCGACATGCCCCCCAGCAGGCGGAACACCGGTTCGCCCGCGCGCTTGCCCGCGATATCCCACAGCGCGATATCCACGCCCGCGATCGCTTCCAGCAGCATGCCGCCGGAACGTCCCGTGAGGATGCGGCGCATTTTTGCGTGCAAGCCAGCGATGTCGCGCGAGTCTTGGCCGATCAGCAGCGGGGCCAGCAATTTCTCGACGATCGCGGCATAGGCGGGCGAGCCCGTACGGCCCAAGCATTCGCCCCAGCCGACGATGCCGTCGGCGGTTTCGACCTCGACGATGACGAGTTCGATTTCCGGGAAGGCGCGCTGGCCGGTGGTCTGCGTCTTGGGCAGCACGCATTTCAGCGGATGCGCGACGACGCGCGCGATGGCGTTCGAAGCCAAGATGACGATCCCTCCCTGCGGGGCCTTCGAAAGGCGTAGTTTTCCCGATTATGGAGGGCGGTTTTTCGATTGGCTACGTAGTTTTACGAACATGGCGGCGTTTGCGCGTAGTGCGCGGGCGCGGCCCTTCATGCATGCGCTGCTCGGCCAGGCTGTCTTTCACCCGGCGCAGTTTCTCGTGCAGCGGCTCGCCCATGGCGAGGCCGACACCGGTCACCAGAATGTCGATGACCAGATTATGCGCGATGCGGCTGACCATCGGGGCGGTCAGCTCGGTGTTTTCCTGCGCCGCGACATGCACGACGACATGGGCGTGCCGGGCGAGCGGGCTGTCGCGCCGCGTGATCGCGATGACTTGCGCGCCGGCTTGGAACGCGACTTCCGCCGTGCGCACGATGTCTTTCACGGCACCGGTATGTGAAAAACAGAGCGCGACGGTGCCCGGGCCGGTCGCCGCCGCCGACATGGTTTGCAGATGCCCGTCGAGATAGGCGATCGCCGGAATGCCGTAGCGCATGAATTTCTGTTGCGCGTCGAAGGCCAAGCCGTTGGCGGGCCCCACGCCATAGCAATCCAGGCGCTTGGCTTTGGCGATGATGTCGATCGCGCGGCGGATGGCGCCGGCATCGAGCGTGGCGCGCAGCTCGTTGATCGCGAAGACGGTCGAATCCAGCACCTTGGTGGCGACGACATCCAGCGCGTCACCGGGTGCAATCTCGCGATGCAGATAGGGCAAGCCGCGCACCAGGCTTTGCGCGACGCGCAGCTTGAACTCGGGATAGCCCCGCAGGCCCAAGGCCCGCACGACGCGCAAAACCGTGGGCTCGCTGACCTTGGCGGCGGCGGCCAGCGTCTTCATCGGCATACGGGTGATGTCGTCGGGATGGTCGAGCGTGCGGTCGGCCACCCGGCGTTCGGCCGGGGCCAAACGGTCGCGCAATCCCGCCAGCCGTTCCAGAATATTGTCCATCGTCGGCGCGAGCTTACACCAATCGCATCGCTTAAAGATTGGACAGGGCGGTGCCCGGATGGTGTGCGGGCACCGCCGCGGCCGGTTACCGGTCCCGCGCGACAGGGCTCTTGCGGAAAGTTTCCGGGCCGGTCACAAATTTGCAACGGAGGCGCCATAACCTCCCCCGCGCGTTCCGGCTCTGCCGGAGGCGTGAGGAGACCCATCAATAAACCGGCGAGGCGGACACATGAACGACACCTTCCATCGCGGCTTCCGGCCGCTCGCGATCGCGGCGACGGCCATCACGGCCCTGCTCGCGGGCGCTTCGGCGGACGCGCAGACGCGCACGCGCATCACGGTCTACACCGCGATCGAGAACGAACAGCTCCAGCCGTTCAAGGAAGCGTTCGAAAAGGCCAACCCGGACGTCGAACTCGCCTGGGTGCGCGATTCGACCGGTACGATCACCGCGCGCTTCCTGGCCGAGAAGGACAATCCCCGCGCCGACGCCATCTGGGGCTTGGCGGTTTCGTCGATCCTGAATTTCGAAAAGCAAGGGCTGCTGGCCGAGTACACCTCGCCCGCCGCCGCCGCGTTGAAGCCGGCGTTCAAGGATTCGGCCGCGCCGATCACTTGGCACGGGATGGACGCGTTCGCCGCCGCCGTTTGCTACAACAGCGCGATCGCCAAGCAGCGCAATCTGCCGGCGATCACCAAGTGGGACGATCTGCTGAACCCCGCCTTCAAGGGCGCGTTGGTCATGCCGAACCCGGCTTCGTCGGGGACCGGCTATCTGACTGTCTCGTCCTGGATCGCGATCATGGGCGAAGCCAAGGCTTGGGACTACATGACCAAGCTGCACGAGAACGTCGCCGTCTATACGCATTCGGGCTCTGCCCCGTGCGTACAGGCCGCGCGCGGCGAAGCGGTGATCGGCATCTCGTTCGACATGCGCGCCGCCCAGGAAAAGACCAAGGGCGCCCCGCTCGACATCGTCGTCGCGACGGACGGCGTGGGCTGGGAAATGGAAGCCTCGGCCATCGTGAAGGGCACGCGCAATATGGCCGCTGCCCAGAAGCTGATGGATTTCTCGGCCAGCAAGGCCGCGAACGAGGTCTATTCGAAGTACTACAACATCGTCGCCCATCCGGACGTGAAGGGTGCGGCGCCGAACTATCCGGCCGAAACCGAAAGCCGCCTGATCAAGGCGGATTTCGCAGCGATCGCCGAAATGCGCGATCGCGTTCTGGCCGAATGGACCAAGCGCTTCGACAGCAAATCCGCGCCGCGCTAAGCGCGAAAGCGGAATGATCGGCCGGGGTGGCGGAGGGAACTCCGCCACCCCGCTTCGTTGAAAAGAGTCCGGTATTCGAAATGGCCCATCTGGCGGTCGACAAGCTCAGCAAGTCCTTCGGCGCCTTCCATGCGGTGCGCGAAGCGAGTTTCACGGTGGCGCAAGGCGAGTTCGTCTGCCTTCTCGGCCCCTCGGGCTGCGGCAAGACCACGCTGCTGCGCATGATCGCCGGGCTTGAAACCGCCACATCGGGCCGCATCGTTCAGAACGGCGTCGACATCACGAATTTCCCGCCGTCCAAGCGCGATTTCGGCATCGTTTTCCAAAGCTACGCGCTGTTCCCGAACCTGACCGTGTTCGACAACGTCGCCTACGGGCTGCGTTCCAAAGGTTCCTTGCGCGCCGATACGCGCGCGCGGGTCGAGGAATTGCTGACCCTCGTCGGCCTGCCCGGCGAGACCAAGAAATATCCGGCCCAGTTGTCCGGCGGCCAGCAGCAGCGCGTGGCGCTCGCCCGCGCGCTCGCCATCCAGCCGGGTTTGCTTCTGCTTGACGAGCCGCTGTCGGCGCTCGACGCGCGCGTGCGCCAGCATCTGCGCCACGAAATCCGCTCGCTGCAACGCCGCCTCGGCGTGACCACGATCATGGTCACCCACGATCAGGAAGAAGGCCTGACCATGGCCGATCGGATCGCGGTGATGAATGCGGGCGAGATCGAGCAATTCGCCGCCCCGCACGAGTTGTACGCGCGGCCCGCCACGCCGTTCGTGGCGGATTTCGTCGGCACGACCAATTTCATGCCCGCGACCTTCGTGGCGCCGGGCAAGGTCGCCGCGGGCGGGCGCGAATTGGCCGCCGATACGCCCGGCGGGCTTGTCGCCGGCGCCAAACTGCGTATCTGCGTGCGCCCCGAAGACATTCTGGTGCGCAACGTCGCCGAGAGTGCGGCCAACCGCATCGACGTGTCGGTCGACGAACTGATCTTCATGGGCGCCTTCAGCCGCGCGAAATTGGGTGTGGCGGGCGGTGTGGCTTTGCAGGCCGATTTCTCGGCCAATCTGCTGCGCGACGTGGGCGTGCGCGAAGGCTCGCGCCTGACCGTCGCCTTGCCGCCCGATCGTTTGCGCGTTTTCGCGGACTGACATTCCTTTGCGCACCCGTCTCGACACCGACGCGCTTTTGCAACGCCTCGCCCTGCTGGGCGTGGTCGCGTATCTCGCCGTTTTCCTGGCGCTGCCGCTCGGCACGCTGTTCGAAAAAAGCTTCCGCGACCAGAACGGCGCCTGGGTCGGCCTCGCCAACTGGCTGCGTTATATGGAAACGCCGTCGCTGGTCGCGTCGCTGTGGAACACGATTTGGGTGTCGCTGCTTGCGACCGCGATCGTCGTGCCGCTCGCTTTCATCTACGCCTATGCGCTGACGCGCACGACGATGCGCTTTCGCGGCACATTCCGCGCGATCGGCTTGCTGCCGATTCTCGCCCCCTCGCTGCTGTCGGCGATTTCGTTGATCTATCTGTTCGGCAATCAGGGCTTGGCGCGCTGGGTGCTGATGGGCAACAGCGTCTACGGGCCCATCGGCATCGTGATCGCGCAGGTCTTCTACTGCTTCCCGCACGCGTTCCTGATTTTGGCGACGGCCTTGTCGATCGCCGACAAGCGCCATTACGAAGCGGCGGAAGTGCTGGGCGCTTCCAACGCGCGCATCTTCCTGACCGTCACGCTGCCCGGCGTGAAATACGGCCTGGTCAGCGCGTTCTTCGTCGTGTTCACGATGGTCGCGACGGATTTCGGCATTCCCAAGGTGATCGGCGGGCGCTTCAACGTTTTGGCGACCGATATCTACAAGCAGGTCGTCGGCCAGCAGAATTTCGAAATGGGCGCCGTGGTCGGCATGGTGCTGTTGCTGCCCGCGTGCCTGGCCTTCGCCGCCGACCGCTGGGTCGCGCGCCGCCAAGTGGCGCTGCTGACCGCGCGCGCGGTGCCGTTCACGCCGCAAGCCAACGCGATGCGCGACTGGCTGCTGTTCGCCTTCTGCACGGCGATCGCGCTGTGCATCCTGACGCTGCTGGGCATCGCGGCCTGGGCCAGTTTCATCCAGTACTGGCCCTGGAACATGACGCTGACCTGGCGGCACTACATCTTCTCCAATGCCGACGCCTCGGGCTGGAGCGCCTATTTCAACACGCTGCAAATGGCGGCGTTGGTCGCGACCTTCGGCACCTTCATCATCGCTTTCGGCGCGTGGCTGGTGGAGAAGACCAAGGGTGCCGAGATCCTGCGCGGCGTCGTGCAGTTTTTGGCGATGATCCCGCTGGCCGTGCCCGGCCTCGTGCTCGGCATCGCCTATATTTTCTTCTTCAACAAGCCCGGCAATCCGCTCGGCTTTCTTTACGGCACGATCGGCATCCTCGCGCTCAACACGATCACCCATTTCTACACCGTCGCCCATCTGACGGCGCTGCAAGCGCTGAAGCAGATGGACCCGGAGTTCGAAAGCGTCTCGGCGTCGCTGAAGGTCTCGGTCTGGCGCACGGCGTGGAAGGTGACGCTGCCGGTCGTCTCGCCCGCCATGCTCGACGTGTGGTTCTACATGTTCGTCAACGCGATGACGACCGTGTCCGCCGTCGTATTCCTCTACGGCCCGTTCTCCAAACTCGCCTCGGTCTCGATCATCAACATGGACGAGGCCGGCTTCACCGCCTCCGCCGCCGGCATGGGCATCGTGATCGTATTGACCTCGGGCTTCGCGAAGATCCTCCAATCGCTGCTGGCCGCGCATTTGGCCAAGCGCACCCAGGCGTGGCGCACGCGATGAGCGTGCTGCCCGCGAAGACCAAAGCCGTCCTGTTCGACAAGGACGGCACGCTGGTCGATTTCGACCGCACTTGGGCGGGCACGATGATGGCGGGGGCACTGCATTTCGCCGACGGCGACCGCGCCAAGGCCGAAATGCTGTGCGAGGCGGTGGGCTGGGACAAGGCGAAGGGCACGTTCGCGCCCGACGCGTTTTTCGCCAACAACCCCAACGCCGCGATTGCCGAACGCTGGGCGGCGTTGCTGGGCCGCAAAAGCTCGGCGCACGACGCTGGGCGCCTCGACGCGATCTTCGCCAAGGCGATCCTCGCTTCCGTCTCGCCGCTCGGCGATTTGAAGGGCGTGGTCGGCCGCTTGCGCGCGCGCGGATTGAAGCTCGGCGTCGCCACCAACGATTCCCGCGTCTCGACCGAGCAGCAATTGATGGCGCTGGGCGTGGGCGATTGTTTCCAATTCGTCTCGGGCTATGACGGGCCGTGCGCGCCCAAGCCGAATCCCGAAGCGGTGTTCGAATTCGCGCGTCTCGCGCGCTGCAAGCCCGACGAGATCGTCGTCGTCGGCGATTCCGACAACGACATGAATCTCGCCCGTGCCGGCGGGGCCTACGCCATCGCCGTGGCCGCCGATGCCGAACACCGCGCGCTGCTGGCGCGCCGCGCCGACGCCACGATCGCCTCGATCGACGAGCTTAACTGATCACTCGGCGGCGTATTTCTTCTCGGCGTCCCAATAGGCGGGGAAGCCGACCGCTTCCTGCAATTCGGGGAAAGTGATCGCTTGCGGCAGTTTCGTATCGTCGCCCGCCTTCAACGCGCCGAACGTCGCGCGCATCGTTTGGATGATCGCGGCGAGGGCGATGACGGGATAGACCGCCAAGCGATAGCCGATCGCCTCCAGCTCCTTGGGCGGCAGAACCGGCGTCTTGCCCTGATGCACCATATTGGCAAGGCAGGGGCGCGGGATCGACGCGCAGAATTTCTTCATCTCGTCGATGTTTTCGGGCGCTTCCAGGAAGATGATGTCCGCCCCTTCGTCGACGAAATCCTTGCAGCGGGCGAGGGCGTCGTCGAAACCGTTGACCGCGCGCGCGTCGGTGCGCGCCAGGATCAGAATGTCGCCGGCCCCCGTGCTGCGTAGCGCGTCGCGCGTTTCGCAGGCCGCGCGGATTTTCATTTTCGCTTCGTTGCGGCTCACGACCTGCTTGCCCTTGGTGTGGCCGCATTTCTTGGGGCTGACCTGATCTTCCAGCATGATCGCGGCGGCCCCGGCGCGCGCGTATTCCTCGACCGTGCGGCGCACGTTCAATGCGTTGCCCCAGCCCGTGTCGCCGTCGCCCAGCACCGGCACCGCGCCGGCGGCGGCTACGCAGGCGCGCAGCGTGTCGAGCATTTCGGACATCGAGATCAGCCCGGTGTCGGGCTGGCCCAGGCGCGCGGCCGACACCGCGAAGCCCGACATGAACATGACCTCGTGCCCGGCTTCGCGTACTAGCTTGGCCGACAGCCCGTCGAACACGCCGGGCATCACCGCCAGGCGCTTTTCGGCCAAACGCGCGCGCAGAACGTCGGCCTTGTTGATCAATGTCGTGGGCATGACGTGCCTCCCCGAAAAACCCTATTTCGGGTGGGAACTTAGCGCCGGTCATGGACGCAAGCCAGCCTTGCGGGCGCTTGACCCCGGGCCCGGCCTCGCCTACCTAAACGCCTATGGCGATACGCGAAATCCTGGTCGCTCCCGACCCCAAGCTGAAGATCAAGGCCCGCCGCGTCGAGACCTTCGACGACGAGTTGCGCAAGCTGCTCGACGACATGGTCGAGACGATGTACGCGGCCAAGGGTATCGGCTTGGCCGCACCGCAGATCGGCGTGCCGCTGCGCGCCATCGTCATGGATTTGGCGCGCGACGAGGAAGACGCGGCCCCGCGCAAATTCTTGAATCCCGAGATCGTCTGGGAATCGGACGACGAAGTGCCGTGCGAGGAAGGCTGCCTCTCGGTGCCCGGCCAATACGCCGAAGTGACGCGCCCCGCGCAATGCCGCGTGCGCTATCAGGACGAGAACGGTGTGCGGCACGAGATCGATTGCGACGGCTTGCTCGCCGTGTGCATCCAGCACGAGATGGACCATCTCGAAGGCGTGTTGTTCGTCGACCATCTGTCGACGCTCAAACGCAATATGATCCTGCGCAAGGTCTCCAAGGCCCGCCGCCAGCAGGCGTCCTAAGCGGTGACCAAGCTGCGCCTCGCCTTCATGGGCACGCCCGATTTCGCGGTGGGCGCGCTCGACGCATTGGCCAAGGCCGACCACGAGATCGTCGCGGTCTACACCCAGCCCCCGCGCCCCGCCGGGCGGGGCCAGCGCGAGCAACGCTCGCCCGTGCACGAGAAGGCATTGGCGCTCGGCATTCAAGTGCGTCATCCGGCCTCGCTCAAATCGCCGGACGAGCAAGCGGCCTTCGCCGGTTTGGCGCTCGATATCGCCGTGGTCGCGGCTTACGGGCTGATTTTGCCCAAAGCGATCCTCGAAGCGCCGCGCCTTGGCTGTCTCAATATCCACGCCTCGCTGCTGCCGCGCTGGCGCGGGGCGGCCCCCATCCAGCGCGCGATCGAAGCGGGCGATGTGGCGACCGGCATCACCATCATGCAGATGGATGCCGGGCTCGATACCGGCGCCATGCTGCTGAAGGCGCAAATCCCGATCGGGCCCGACACGACCGGCGGCAAATTGCACGACGAACTCGCGGCGATCGGCGCCAAGGCGATCGTCGATGCGCTTGCGCGGCTCGACGATCTGCGCCCGGAAGCTCAGCCCGAAGCGGGCGTCACCTACGCCAAGAAACTCGACAAGGCGGAGGCGAAGCTCGATTGGTCGCTGTCGGCCGACGAACTCGACCGGCGTATCCGCGCCTTCGATCCGTTTCCGGGCACGTGGTTCGAGGCGAAGGGCGAGCGCATCAAGGTGCTCGCCGCCAAGAAGGTCGACGGCAAGGGCGCGCCCGGCACGGTGCTGAGCTCGCCGCCGGTCGTGGCGTGCGGCGACGGCGCGTTGGCGCTCACACGGCTTCAGCGCGCGGGCGGCAAGCCGATGAACGCGGCCGCCTTCGCCAACGGATTCGACCTGCCGCCCGGCACGGTGCTGTAGCGATGCCGCGCTACAAGCTGATCCTCGAATACGACGGCGGCGGTTTCGTCGGCTGGCAGCGCCAGCCCAACGGGCCGTCGGTGCAGGAAGCGCTGGAAGCCGCGTTCCCGAAATTCTGCGGCCATGCGGTGGACGTCGCGGCCGCCGGGCGCACCGATGCGGGCGTGCATGCGCTGGGGCAAGTGGCGCATGTCGATCTCGAGCGCGACTGGGACCCGCTCAAAATTCGCGACGCGCTGAATTGGCATTTGCAGCCCGCCGGCGTCGCGGCGATCGACGTGGCGGAAGTGCCGCCCGATTTTCATGCGCGGTTTTCGGCGGTGAAACGCGCTTATCTCTATCGCATCTCGGATCGCCGCGCGCGGCCGGTGCTGGAGGCGGGCCGCGTCTGGCATGTGCCCCATCGCCTGGACGCCGAAGCGATGCATGTCGCCGCGCAAGTGCTGGTCGGCCATCACGATTTCACGTCCTTCCGCGCAACCGAATGCCAGGCCAAAAGCCCGGAGAAGACGCTCGACCGTCTGGACGTGCGCCGCGTGGGCGACGAAATCGAGATCACGACCGAGGCGCGCTCGTTCCTCCACCACCAAGTCCGCAACATGGCGGGGACGCTCAAAATGGTGGGCGAAGGCAAATGGTCGGCGCAGGACGTTGCCGACGCGCTGGCGGCGCGCGACCGTTCCGCCGCCGGGCCGACCGCGCCGGCCGAAGGCCTCTATCTCGTGCGCGTGGGGTACTAGACGCGGCCGATCGCCGCGACCGGGCCGCCGCCATCGGGGCCTTGATGTTCCGCGCCGCCCGACACGAATAGCCGCGTATCGCCGACCGCCCCCGCCAGCACGCCGCCGACCAAAGCGCGCGCATGGCGCGTGGCGTTGATGTCGCTGTCGTCCCACATGATATGGCGCCGCCCGCGGATATTGCCGGTGCGTGGCGGCTCGGCCTTCGCCAATACGGCGACGAGGCGTTTGCGCGCGGCTTCGTCCAACTGCCCTTTGCCCTCGATGCCGAGATCGGCGAGCGCCGCCCACAAGGCGGGCGCGTCGATGCCGTCCTTCATCACCCGATGCGAAATCGCGAGGTCGCCCGACCAAGCGTCCGAGTTGCCCAGCACCATGATTTCGTTGCGCAGCAACTCGATCCCGGCGGACGTGCTGGCGACCCCCGAATGCAGCGCCCAGTCGCGGCACACGGCATCGTCGGCCGGCGGGGCGGCGATCTCGCCCAGCGCGAGCGCGACGCCCAGCGCCGAGGCGCCGCGCGAATAGCCCATCGATTCGTAGGTGTCGTGGGTGACGACATCCGCACCCGCGATGCGTTCAGCGGTCAGCAGCGGGCATTTGATCTGGACGTAATGCACGTCCTTGGCGCCCGAAATACCCGCTTGCTTCATCGCGTCGCGCACCGCTTGCGCGGTCGCTTCGATCTGCGCGCGCCGCCCCAGTTCCGTCGCGGCGAAATCGCGCGTGAAGCCAGTGCCCATCGCGAGGCGTTTGGCGCCCGGCTTCGGCGGCGTGGCGTCGTCCGCCGTCGCGAACACCAGCATATGCGGATTGAGCCCGCCTTCCGTGCCGCCGGACATGACCAGCGCTACGCGTTTGCCGACCTGCTCGGGCGTTTCGCCGGTCGCCGCCGCGATGGCGAGTTTCATGCCGAGTGTGGCGTAGCCGCGCGTGAAATCGTTCACGCAGCCATTGCCCTCGGTCTTGCCCAGAATCGCGACGATGCGTTTGGGATCGAGCGATCCGTCGGCGAAGGCGGCGGACAGCGCCGCGCAATCCTCGGGCCCGCGCATCGAAAAATCCCGGACGATCGCGCGCATGGTGCTTCCTTTCAGGTGTAGAGCCGTTCGACAATCCGCGATTGGGTCAGGCTCAACGCCAGATCCATCGCGACCAGAACCAGTGCCGGCAACGGATCGACGCGCAACGCCACCCGCGCGATCCGGAAATGAATCGCGATCGCGAGCGACACGACCGCGACGGACACGACGAAAAGCAAACCGGGTGCCAGATCGAGTTCGTAGAGGACGGCCGCGGGAAAATAGAGGCCCATCTGCAGCACGTTCGCCCAGTTATACGCGGCGATGTAGTCGTACCAGTCGCGCGTATGGCCCAAACGTTGGCAATAGAAATGCGAGGCGACCGGGAACAACGTCCAGCCGACGATATAGGCGAGCGGCTCGATCAACAGCATTTGGGCGGGGTCGGGATCGATCCCCATCGAGTCGAAACGCTGGCCGGTCAGATAGGCGTAAGGGGCGAGGACCAGCAGCGCCGGGATCACGAAGGACGCGATCAGCCCGGCATTGGTCGCGTGGCCGAGTTTCGCGACCCCGCCGCGATCGCCCCGCAGGATGTCGGCGACACCCGACAGCGGCGCGATCAGGGCGGGCAGGGCCATCGCGTCAGGCCCAGCGCGAGGCGGGGGCGGCGAAAAACGCGTCGAGCATGCGTTCGTAGATCGCGGCGAGCTTGCGGATGTCGTCGACCGCGCAACGCTCGTCGGTCTTGTGCATCGTGCGCCCGACCAGACCGAACTCGATCACCTTCCAATGGCGCGAGATGAAGCGCGCGTCGGAGGTGCCGCCGGTCGTGGACAAGGCGGGCTTGCGGCCGAGCACGGCCTGGATCGCATCCGACACGAGATCGGAAAGCGGGCCCGGCGGCGTGATGAAGGATTCGCCCGATACGCGGTACGTGCGGTCGATCTTGCCGCCCAACGCCGCGATGCGGGCGTCGAGCCACTCGATCAGCGATTTCGACGAATGGATGTCGTTGAAGCGGATATTGATCCGCGCCTTGGCCTGTTGCGGGATCAGGTTTTCGGTCGGATTGCCGACATCGATCGTCGTCACTTGCAGCGACGACGGCTGGAAATGTGCGTTGCCCGCGTCCAGCGGCTTGGCGGTGAGGTCGGCCAGCAGCGCGATCAGCGGGTGGATGGGATTGTCGGCGAGATGCGGGTACGCGACATGGCCTTGCTGGCCGTGTGCGAGCAGATTGATGTTCACCGAGCCGCGCCGGCCGATCTTGGCCATGTCGCCGAGCGTCGTTTCGTTCGTCGGCTCGCCGACGAGGCAGATATCGGCCTTCTCGCCCTTGGACTTCATCCAATCGAGCATCTTGACCGTACCGTTGATCGCCGGGCCTTCCTCGTCGCCCGTGATCAGGAACGAGATCGAGCCGGGGATCTTGCCGCCGTTCTTGGCGGCGAAGGACGCGGCGGCACAGGCGAACGCGGCGATGGCGCTTTTCATATCCACCGCACCACGGCCGTAGAGATAGCCGTCGATGATCTCCGCGCCGAACGGATCGACCGTCCAGCCCTTCAATTCGCCGGTCGGCACCACATCCGTGTGACCGGCGAATTGGAAATGCGGACCGCCGGTGCCGATGCGCGCATAGAGATTGTCGATATCCGGCGTGCCGGCATCGCTGAATTTCAGCCGATGGCAGTCATAGCCGAGCGGCTTCAGGAACGCTTCGAGCGTGCCGAGCGCGCCGTCGTCGGCGGGCGTCACCGATTGGCGGCGGATCAGCGCCTGGGCGAATTCGACGGGGTCCTGCGCCGCCATCGTCAGTCGCGCAGCAACTGGTTGATGGCGGTCTTGGCGCGCGTCTGCGCGTCCACGCGCTTGACGATCACCGCGCAATAGGTCGACGGGCCCGGCGTGCCGTCGGGCAGCGGCTTGCCGGGCAGATTGCCGGGCACCACGACCGAATAGGCGGGCACGCGGCCGATGAAGACTTCGCCCGTTGCGCGGTCGACGATCTTGGTCGACGCGCCGATGAACACGCCCATCGACAACACCGCGCCTTCTTCGACGACCACGCCTTCGACGACTTCGGAGCGCGCGCCGATGAAGCAATTGTCTTCGATGATGACGGGGCCGGCCTGCAACGGCTCGAGCACGCCGCCGATGCCGACGCCGCCGGAGAGATGCACGTTCTTGCCGATCTGCGCGCAGGAACCGACGGTCGCCCAGGTATCGACCATCGTGCCGCTATCGACATAGGCGCCGATATTGACGAAGGACGGCATCAGCACCACGCCCGACGCGATGAACGCGGCGCGGCGCACGGTGCAATTCGGCACGGCGCGGAAACCGGCCTTGCGGAACTTGGCTTCGTCCCAGCCGTCGAATTTGCTGGGCACCTTGTCCCACCACACACCGTTCGAGCCGGGGCCATGGGCGATCAGCGTGTTGTCGTTCAGGCGGAACGACAGCAGCACCGCCTTCTTCAGCCATTGATTGACGACCCAGTTACCGCCGGTCTTTTCGGCCACGCGGTACGACCCCGAATCGAGACCCGCCAAAGCGGTTTCCACCGCGTCGCGCACCGCGCCCTTGGTCGTGAAACCAAGTGTATCGCGGTCGTCCCAAGCCTTGTCGATGGTCGCGGCGAGATCGGCGGTCATGGTCGATTTTCCGTCGTTTTGAGGGCTCTAAAACCGGGCGGAAGATGCGGGTGCGGCGCCGCGCTGTCAATGTTTGCGGTCGAGCCGTTCCGCGCTAATGTCGCGGCCTTCGAGGAGCGAAGTTTTGAGCGCCAACGCCAAGGAAAACGGGAGAGTTCCGCCGATCGCGGCCGAGTCGACCCCGGCGATGGCCTCGCCCTACGACCGCTTGGTCGCGCATTGGCCGGGCCCGGCCGCGCGGCTGGCGCAAAACGGCGCCGTGCTGGGGGCGAATGCCGCCGCCAAGGCGATGCTGAGCGAGTTTTCGGCGCGCACCGGCGATCTTTCCGCGTTGGCCGCCGAGATTTCCGGTGGCGGTGCCTCGCGCCTGGATACGGTTGTCGTCCCCGGCGCGGCCGCGCCTGTAACACTCGATGTGAGCTTGGTCCCGGCCGGCGATACGGTGCTGATCCTGGCACGCGATGTCAGCCTCGCCGCCAATATGCGCAATGCGCTGGCGGACTCGCGCAAGCGCTACAAGGATATCGTCGAAATCTCCTCCGATTTCGCGTGGGAGACGGATGCCGACGGCGCTTTCGCCTTCGTCTCGCCGCAAGGGGCGCTGGGCTGGCGCGCGGACGATCTGCTGGGCCGCAAGCCCACGGTCTTCGCGCATATGGAAGGCGACAACTCGGTCGCCGAGCCGTTCCTCACCCAAGTGCCGATCGAGCAGACGGAATTGTGGCTGCGCCGCGCCGACGGGTCGGACGCGTGCGTGCAGATTTCGGCGTTGCCCTTGTTCGCGCCCGACGGACGCTGGAAGGGTGCACGCGGTCTCGCCCGCGACGTGACCGAGGCGCGCGAGCGCGAGGCCGAACTCGCCGAGGCGCGCAATCGCGAACGCCTGATCGCGCATGTCGTGCGCGCGGTGCGCGACGAGGTCGAGGCCAAGGCGCTGCTGACCGCCGCCGCGACCGAAACCGCGCGCGCCTTGGGGGCGGGCTGCGCCATCTGGCGTGTCGTCGACGACATGGACGGCATTTCGCAATTCGTGTCCGGCGCGCAATTCGGCGGCAAGTTCCCCGAGGATATGGATATCGAACGGCGCTTCGCGGCCAAATTGCGCCTCGACCGGCCGGATACCGAAGGGGCGGATGCGCTGGTCGAGTTGCGCTCCAAAGGCGGGCGCGCGCTCGTGGCGCCGACCGCGTTCCGCCGGCGCATCAACGGGCTGGTCGCGTTGTTCCGCGATCCCTTCGCCGACGATTGGACGGAAGGCGAGCGCGACGTGCTGGCGGAGATCGCCGCGCAACTCGGCATCGCGCATGCCCAGCTCGACCATATCGAAGCGCTCGACCGCCAAGCCTCGACCGACGCGTTGACCGGCTTGCTCAATCGGCGCCGCTTCGTGTCGGAATTGGAAGCGCGCATCGCCGCGTGCAAGCGCAGCGGCACCCAAGGCGCCTTGATCTATGTCGATCTCGACAATTTCAAGGCGGTGAACGACATCCTGGGCCACCAAGCCGGCGATACGGCTTTGAAGCAGGTCGCGCGCACCTTGCGCAAGGCGACGCGCATCAACGATCTGGTCGCGCGCTTGGGCGGCGACGAATTCGCGCTGTGGCTCGACCAGACCGATCTCGACGGCGCGATCGCCAAGGCCAAACACATCCTCGATATGCGCGGCGAATTGCTGGGCGTGTCGGCGAGCCCCGAAAAGCCGCTCGGCTTCTCCGCCGGCGTGGCGCTGCACGATCCCGCGAAGCCTGAAACCGTGGACGAGTTGCTCGTGCGCGGCGACGGCGCGATGTACGAAGTCAAACGCAAAGGCAAGGGGACGTATGCGGTGGCGCTGGATGCAGCACCCGCGTTGCCCCCGAAGAACTGATCCGAACATGGACCAATCCGAATACGAATCCGCGAAACGCATGCTGAACGATCCGGATATTTTCGTCCGGACGAATTTGGCCAAGCGCACCGATTTGCGGCCCGAGCTGCTGTATTACCTGACCGACGATAACGCGCCGGAAGTGCGCCAGGCGCTCGCCGACAATTCGGCTCTGCCTTGGCAAGCGGATATGAAGCTCGCCGGCGACCGCAGCGAAGACGTGCGCGTGGGCCTCGCGGGCAAGGTCCAGCGCGTTCTGCCGGGCCTGAAGCCGGGCGAGCAGGACGCCGCGCGCCAGCACATCATGCAGACGCTGGAAGTGCTGGCGAAGGACACGGCCGCGCGCGTGCGCGGCGTGGTCGCCGATACGCTGAAAGACGTCGCCGACGCGCCGCCCGAACTCGTCAAGAAGCTCGCGCGGGACGCGGAGCTCGCCGTCGCCGCCCCGGTCCTGCAGTTCTCGCCGCTGCTGACCGAAGAAGATCTGATCGAGATCGTCAAAGGCCGCTTCGCCGAAGGTGCGACCGCCATCGTCGCGCGGCGCGAAGGCGTCACCGAGCGCCTCTCCGACGCGATCGTGGCGAGCGACGATACCGATGCGGTGGCGACGTTGCTTGCCAACAATTCCGCGCAGATCCGCGAGGAAACGCTCGACCTCGTGCTCGAAAAAGCGCCGTCGCGCCCGTCCTGGCACGGGCCTCTGGTCGATCGGCCCAAACTGCCGAATCGCATGGCGCTGAAGATCGCGGCCTTCGTCGCGGAAGCTTTCGCGCAGCGTTTAGCCGCACGCCCCGATCTCGATCCCGCGACGCGCGAGGCGGTCACGGCCGAAGTGCGCAAGCGCATCGCCGAAGCGGCCGACGCGGGCGAAGAAGGCGGCGGCGGTCCGGCGACGCGCAAGCGCCCGGTCGCCGATCCCGATTGGGCCAAAGGCGGCGAGGGCGAAGAACCGGGTGAAACCGTCGGCGACAAGGTCAAACGCCTGCGCCGGGAAAAGAAGCTCGACGACGCGGCGATCACCGCGGCGGCGCAAGGCGGGGAAAAGCTGTTCGTCAAATTGGCGCTGGCCGAACTCGCCGCGATCCGCGCCGATGCGGTCGACAAGATTTTGACCGCGCGCTCGGCCAAGGGCGTGATCGCCTTGTGCTGGAAGGCGAAGCTCAAGCTCGCCACCGCCGTCGCGATCCAGCAGCGCACGCTGTCGCTGCCGCCCAAGAACGTGCTCAACCAGCCCAAATGGGACGGCTGGCCGCTGACGGAAGAAGAGCTGAAATGGCAGCTCGAATTCTTCGGGGCGTGATTTTGAGGCAGCCGACCGGCGTGATATAGTCGGTCTATGAGTGCTGTGAGCCTCGAAACGCTGATCGTTACCGATCCCGAACGCATGGGCGGTGCCCCTTGTTTTCGCGGGACACGCGTGCCCGTTTCGGTCGTATTCGACAATCTTGCCGACGGCATGACCGTCGATGAAATCCTGGTGAATTGGCCGACACTCGATCGCGCCGATCTGATCGCGGTTCTTCGCTAACCCGCATCATGGTTCGACAGGCTCACCATGAGGCGGATTAAGTTCGCCTCATCCTGAGCTTGTCGAAGGATGAGGCTGCGGTTTAGCGCAGAAATTCGAACCAGACAATCAGCGCGACGATGAGTGCCGCGATCGTCCAGCCCAAGGCACTCGCGTAGCGGCGGAACCAGCGCTCCAGCACCGAGCCCTGGTGTTTCAAGAGCCACGCCATCGCGTAGAACTGAATGCCGCGCGCGAAGACCGACGCGATGAAGAAGGGTAGCAGCGGATATTGCGCAAGGCCCGCGCCGATCGTGACGATCTTGAACGGGATGGGTGTGAGGCCCTTGCCCGCGATCAGCCAGAAGCCCCATTCGGCGAACATCTCGCGGAACGCGTCGAGGTGATGGGCGTAGCCGTATTTCTCGACCAGCCACATCCCCACCGTCTCGAACAGCAGATCGCCGATCGCGTAGCCTAGAAACGCGCCGATCACCGAGGCGACGGTGCACAACGTCGCGAACCAATAGGCGCGCGTGCGGTCGGCCATGATCAGCGCCGCCAGGAACGGGTGCGGCGGGATCGGGAAGAACGAGGAATCGGCGAAGGAGATCGCCGCCATCACCGCGGGGGCTTGGCGCGTGCGCGCGGCGGCGATCGTCCAGTCGTAGAGGCGTTCGAGCAAATCGGCCGGCGTTCGGTTACGCGTCGCCGACGATCATCGTGCCGACACCCTTGTCCGTGAAGACTTCGAGCAGGATCGAATGGCGCACGCGGCCGTCCATGATGATCGCCCCCTTCACGCCGCGATCGACCGCCAGCAGGCAGGTCTCGACCTTCGGGATCATGCCGCCGGAGATCGTGCCGTCGGCGATCAGCGCGCGGACCTTCGCGGCCGACAGACCCGTCAGCAGGTTCTTTTCCTTGTCGAGCACGCCCTTCACGTCGGTCAGCAGCAACAGGCGTTCGGCCTTCATCGCGCCCGCGATGGCGCCGGCCACCGTGTCGGCGTTGATATTGAACGTCTCGCCGTTCTCGCCGACGCCGATCGGGGCGACGACCGGGATGATGTCCGACTTCGCGAAATTATGCAGGAAATCCGCGTCGATCTTGTAGGGATCGCCGACGAAGCCGAGATCGAGCACGCGCTCGATATTCGAATCCGGATCCTTCTTGGTGCGCGTCACTTTGCGCGCGACCATGAAATTGGCGTCCTTGCCGGACAGCCCCACCGCCTTGCCGCCCGCGCGATTGATCGTGGCGACGATTTCCTTGTTGATGGCGCCCGACAGCACCATCTCGACGATTTCCACTGTGGCGGCGTCGGTCACGCGCAGACCGTCGATGAATTCGCTTTTGACCTTCAGGCGTTCGAGCATCTTGGCGATCTGCGGGCCGCCGCCATGCACGACGATCGGGTTGACGCCGACCTGCTTCAGCAGCACCACGTCGCGCGCGAAATCGGCCGCGACCTTCTCGTCGCCCATCGCGTGGCCGCCGTATTTCACGACGATCGTCTGCCCGGCATAGCGCTTCATATAGGGCAGCGCTTCGGACAGCATGCGCGCGGTCATATGCGGATCGGCTGGGGTCGTTTCCATGGTCTTTTCCGTACGTTTTTGGCGCGGGGTCTTATATCTCGTTCAAACGGGCTTCGCGAGGGAGGCCAATTCGCAGCGCAATTGCTCGATCCCGATATTCTTCTCCGACGATGTCGGAACG